>NZ_QFVS01000003.1 GCF_003143955.1 Kurthia zopfii
TTCACAATAGGCTTCTTTTAATTCATGTGCGCTTTTTAAAAGAGGCGATAATGAGCGATAACGATTTAATTCCCATAATTGTTTTTCATTTAATTGAGCTTCTCTTTTATAAAATACATAACGCATTCTTTTTAATCGTTTGCGATCATAGGCATGCCATTCACCTTGAACAGAACGGCGCACCTTATCCAAAGCCCAATAGATATAACGACAATAATGAAATCGATCCGCAATTATGACAGGTCGATTCAAGGCTTCTTTAACAGCTGCTTTGAAACTTTGATTCATATCCATTACAACGATTTCTACTTGATCACCATGTTTTTGTAGGTATTGTTTAATCGTATCTTTTCTACGATTGGGCAGTATATCGATTGGTTCATGTGTTTCCGCATTGGCAATAACTAATTGGAATTTCCCAGCGTTTGTATCTCCTTTATATTCATCAAGTGCGATTATTTTTGGTAGCTTGACACCTGAAGTTAATTGTTTTTCCGCGACCTTATCAAAACGGCGGATGACAGTAGATATGGATGTCCCCATTTTCTCCGCAACTGATTTGAATGTAGGTGATTTTACCCCTAATATTTGAATAACCTGATTCCATTCTTTCGAAAAGCGTTGGTATCGATCAATGAAAGAGGACTTTTCTGAAAAACGTTTTCCGCAAGAACAAGAATAGCGACGGCGTTTATAGTAAAGCACCGTTAATCTTTCAAACCATTTTAAATGGCTAATTCTTTGGATTCGATAATCATGTACTTTCGAAGTAGTGGAACGGCAAGATGGGCAAGTATGAGGAACTTTAGGCAGCTCAATATAAAGGGCATACTTTCCCTCAATTTCTTCAATTTTTGTGATTAAAACATCTTTTAATCCTGGTATATTCATGATAGACTTCATATAGCACAGCTCACCCTTCTTTCGCTTATTATTCAGCATTTTAAGTATAAAGGAATTGGTGAAACTGTGCTTTTTTTTTTGCCTTTTTCACATAGATCAACATTGAAAGAAATAACGAGGACTCCTGCCGAAAAACAAGTGTGAAGCAATCCTTTCTTTCCACCTAAAGTGGAAAGAAATAGTGCGGCACTTGTCGGCGGAAAGCATTCGTTATTTCTGAAAGTTACAACGTGAATTGTTTTAAGACCCCAACATATATAATAGAACCCAAAAAGTATACTTCGTAAAGAAATGAATGCAAAAAAGGAAGAATCCAATAATCCGGATTCTTCCTTTTCTATTTGGAGATTATACCCAACCACGGAAGCGTGAAGCCTCAGCAGTTTTACGTACACCTACCATGTAAGCAGCTAAACGCATATCAATATTGCGAGAAGTAGCTACATTATATACATTATCAAATGCATCAACCATTTTCTTCAATAGACGTTCGTTCACTTCTTCTTCAGTCCAGTAGTAACCTTGGTTATTTTGAACCCACTCGAAGTAAGAAACTGTAACCCCACCAGCACTCGCTAAAACATCCGGTACTAATAGAATACCGCGATCATTTAAGATCTTCGTTGCTTCAGAAGTTGTCGGGCCATTCGCGGCTTCAACAACAATGCTTGCTTGAATTTTATGTGCATTTTCAGCTGTAATTTGATTTTCAATTGCTGCCGGAACAAGAATATCACATTCAAGTTCTAACAATTCTTTATTCGAAATTGTATTTTCAAATAGTGTAGTTACTGTACCGAAACTATCTCTACGATCTAATAAATAATCGATGTCTAAACCTTCTGGGTCATATAGAGCGCCGTATGCATCAGAGATACCTACTACTTTCGCGCCTAAGTCACTCATAAATTTAGCTAAGAAGCTACCTGCATTACCGAATCCTTGAATTACGATTCTTGCGTCTTTAATTGCGATGTTTCGACGTTTCGCTGCTTCTTCGATAACAATTGTTACACCTTGAGCAGTTGCTTTATCACGTCCTACTGATCCACCTAATACAATCGGTTTACCAGTAATGAATCCTGGTGAGTTGAATTCATCCATACGGCTGTATTCATCCATCATCCAAGCCATGATTTGAGCATTTGTAAATACGTCTGGCGCTGGAATATCTTTCGTAGGTCCAACAATTTGACTTGTTGCACGAACATATCCACGACTTAATCTCTCAAGTTCGCCCATCGACATTTGACGTGGGTCACAAATTACGCCGCCTTTACCGCCACCATATGGTAGGTCTACAATCCCTGCTTTTAAAGTCATCCACATTGATAGAGCTTTCACTTCTTCTTCCGATACATTCGGGTGGAAACGTACGCCACCTTTAGTAGGTCCAACTGCATCATTGTGCTGTGCACGATAACCAGTAAATACTCTTACTTGTCCATTGTCCATTTTGATTGGAATACGTACTTCTAACATACGAAGTGGTTCTTTTAACAACTCATACATACCTTCGTCATAGCCTAGTTTTTGAAGTGCCTTTTGGATAATAGCTTGCGTAGATGTGAACAGGTTTAGATTTTCTGCCATTTGATTTTTTCGCCTCTTTACTATTTTATAGTTTAAAATCCCTTGATAGAAGGTTCTATCATATTGAATCGCATATATTTTAACATAATTTCGTTAAAGAATCTCTTAATTGAAGTCTTATTTTGTAAATACTTGTTTAATACGCTCTAATGCCCAGTCTAGTTCTTCTTTTGAAATTACTAGTGGTGGAGCAAAACGGATTACTGTATCGTGCGTTTCTTTACATAGAAGACCTAATTCCATTAATTCTTCACAGTACGGACGTGCCTCAACATCTAATTCTAAACCGATGAATAATCCACGGCCACGAACTTCTTTAATATGTGGGTTGTTGATTGTACGTAATTCGCCCATGAAGTATTCGCCTAGTTCTTGAGAACGCTCAGCTAATTTTTCGTCTTTTAATACGTTGATTGAAGCTAGAGAAACTGCACATGCAAGTGGGTTACCACCGAAAGTAGAACCGTGTGAACCTGGGTTGAATACACCTAGAACATCGCGATCAGCTACTACACATGAGATTGGGAATACGCCGCCACCAAGTGCTTTACCTAAAATGTACATGTCAGGGTTTACATCTTCCCACTCACAAGCGAACATTTTACCAGTACGAGCTAAACCTGCTTGAATTTCATCAGCAATGAATAGAACGTTGTTTTCGCGACATAATTCACGAGCAGCTTTTAGGAAACCAGCTGGAGGTAATACGATTCCTGCTTCACCTTGGATTGGTTCGATCATGAATGCAGCAGTGTTTGGAGTGATTGCTGCTTTAAGTTGCTCAAGGTTACCGTAGTCTACTAATTTGATTCCTGGAAGTAATGGACCGAAACCTCTGCGGTATTCAGCATCTGATGTAAGAGAAACTGCTAACATCGTACGACCGTGGAAGTTACCATTACAAGCAATTACTTCTGCTTGACCATCAGCAACACCTTTTACATCATAAGCCCAACGACGAGCTGCTTTGAATGCAGTCTCAACTGCTTCTGCACCAGTATTCATTGGAAGAACCATTTCTTTACCTGTTAATTCACTTACTGCTTCATACCAAGGACCTAATTGGTCAGAGTGGAAAGCACGAGAAGTTAAAGTTACGCGGTCTGCTTGATCTTTAAGAGCTTGGATGATTTTCGGGTGACGGTGACCTTGGTTTACTGCAGAATAAGCTGAAAGCATATCCATGTATTTGTTACCTTCTGGATCTTTTACCCATACGCCCTCTGCTTCTGAGATTACGATTGGTAGTGGTAGGTAGTTTTGAGCACCGATTGAGTTTGTTTGTTCGATAATTGTAGTTGATTTAGTCATTGTTGTTGCCTCCTTAAGTTTTATGTAAACGCTTTATTTTCTTTAAAAAGAAATAACTGTCCCCAATGTTAGAGGTATTGAGGACAGTTAGAATGTTTACTTAGAAAGTTTCTGAAACTGTTTTTGGTTGCATGTGTAATGTTAAGAAGTCTGGGCCACCAGCTTTAGAGCAAGTACCTGACATATTGTATCCACCGAATGGTTGGTAACCAACGATTGCACCAGTACAAGTACGGTTGATGTATAAGTTACCTACGAAGAAATCTTCGCGAGCGCGTTCGATGTGTTCACGGTTAGTAGAGATGATTGCACCTGTTAAACCGTATACTGTGTTATTTGCGATTTCTAAAGCTTCGTCGAAATCTTTCGCTTTAGCGATTGCTACGATTGGACCGAAGATTTCTTCTTGCATTAAGCGATCTTTTGGCGCTACGTCTACAACTACTGTTGGGTTAACGAAGTAACCAACTGAATCGTCTGCAGTACCACCAGCTACGATGCGGCCTTCTTCTTTAGCAACTTCGAAGTAAGAAGTAACTTTTTTGAATGCTGCTTCGTCGATCACTGTTGCCATGAAGTTATCTGGATCAGTAGGATCACCGATTGTTAATGCTTTTGTAAGTTCTGTAACACGTTCAACAACTTGATCGTAAACATCTTCTACGATGACAGCGCGTGAACATGCTGAACATTTTTGTCCTGAGAAACCAAATGCTGATTTCACGATTGATTGAGCAGCTAATTCTAAATCTGCTTCTTTATCAACTAGGATTGTATCTTTACCGCCCATTTCAGCGATTACACGTTTGATCCAAATTTGTCCTTCATTTAAAACTGAAGCACGTTCGTTAATACGAAGACCTACATCACGTGAACCTGTGAATGATACGAAGCGAGTACGTGGGTGGTCTACTAAGTAGTCCCCAACCTCTGCACCAGAACCTGGAATGTAGTTAACTACGCCAGCTGGTAATCCTGCTTCTTCAAGAATCTCCATGAATTTGTATGCGATTACAGGAGTTGTTGAAGCTGGTTTTAATAGAACTGTGTTACCCGTTACAACTGCTGCTACTGTAGTACCAGCCATGATTGCGAATGGGAAGTTCCATGGTGAGATTACAACACCTACCCCTAGTGCGCGGTAATCAAATTTATTATATTCGCCTGGACGTGATTCCACTGGCTTGCCATCTTTAAGTGATAACATTTGGCGAGCGTAATACTCGAAGAAGTCAATTGCTTCAGCTGTATCTGCATCTGCCTCAACCCATGGTTTACCAGCTTCGATTGTCATCATTGCTGACATCTCGTGGCGGCGACGTTTTGTAATTTCTGCTACTTTGAATAAAATGTCTGCACGAACTTTTGCATCTACTTTACTCCAAGTTTTGAAAGTTTCATCAGCTACTTGCATCGCTTTCTCAGCTAATTCTTGAGAAGCTTTTGATACAGTACCGACTACTTCAGTTTTTTTCGCTGGATTATAAGAAGTAATTTTTTCTTCTGTGAAGATTTTTTCTCCACCAATTACTAATGGATAGTCTTTACCAAGTTCGCCTTGGACCTTTTTAAGAGCCTCTCTGTATGCTTGACGATTTTCCTCATTTGAAAAATCTGCTAATGGTTCAGTTTTGTACGGAATCATTTCATATCCTCCTTATAATTGCAGAAGTGCAAAAAATATTTGCGTTTCTGTCTCGTTTACACTTATAATAATGCAAGAGAATGTTGCGTTTTTCAAGTAAAAAGTTGCATTTCATACAAATTTTTTTCACGGAGTGAGTACTATGACAAACGAAAACCTTGATTTGACGGTGTTTTACGAGTTTTTAACAGAAAACACTGCAATTGGAATTCATGCGATTAATGCACAAGGAGAGACAATCATCTATAACGAAAAGATGAAAAAAATCGAAGGTCTTAATTTAGATGATGTGTCGGATCGCTCAATTTTAGATATTTTCCGTTTTAACAATGCTGATGAATCAACATTGCTGCAAGTTCTACAATCTGGCCAATCCGTAATTAATGTGAAACAGACTTACTGGAATCAAAATGGTCAAGAAATCACAACAATTAATGATACATACCCCGTCATGAAAGATGGACAGATTTTAGGGGCTATCGAATTTTCGCGTGATATAACTACATTAGAAAAACTTGTTAATCAACCGCTACAACGTTACGGTGAGCCTATTACATTTGAAGTGATTACTGCTGTCTCAAATGAGATGAAAAGAGTTATTCAAATCGCTAAAAAAGCTGCGATTGCTAAATTACCTGTTCTTCTAATAGGAGAATCTGGTACTGGGAAGGATTTAGTTGCGGAAGGAATTCATAATGCAACAGACCCTATTTCTGAACAATTCATTACTGTTTACTGCAACCGTTCTGATGGCAATGTCATCGATAAACTTGCGGAACAATTAATCGACTTACCAGCTAGTACCGTTTTTTGTGAACGAATCGAATATCTTTCATTAGAACAACAAGAAAAACTTTTAGAAATACTCGAACAATATGGTACGGAACATCTATTCATTGCGAGTGTTGGGAATGATCCAATCGATTTAATCGCTGAGAATTTAGTGTTGAAGGATCTTTACTATTACTTTGCCGCAATGTCGATTACAATTCCGCCATTGAAAGAGCGATTGAGCGACCTACTTCCATTTGTACAAGATTACTTAAGTCGCTACCGTAGATTTTTCGGTAGTCAGATTAAAGGGATTACGAATGAAGTAGAACAATTATTCATGCATTATGATTGGCCTGGTAATTTGAAAGAACTAGAAGTGCTTTTAGATGAGATGGGGACGATGATGACGAACGAAGAATATATTACGTATGATATTCTACCGCATCATTTCAAGTTGAAGGTTCAGGAATACCGAGATACAACGCCTTTACATGCTGAAGATTTCGTCATCCAAGCTGAACAAGAGTTAATGCCTCTCGATACGTATTTAAGAGAAGCAGAAACATATTATTTGAATAAAGTACTGGATAAATACGGGCAAAATATTACGAAAGCAGCTGAGGCACTTGGGATGAGTAGACAAAACCTTCAGTATCGAATTCGTAAAATGAAAAGCACAAAAAAGACTACAGTTGATTAAACTGTAGTCTTTTTATTTGAAAATTATTTAATGCCGGACTCTTCAATCCATTGATTTAACTTTTCTTTTAAAGAATTAAAACCTACTGCATCCTGTTCATTCACACGATTTTGAAGTGATTTTCTAGGCGATAATTCTTTTTTGCGCTGTGGTTTTTCGCGAAGTGCGCGAATAGAAAGACTGATTTTTTTGTTTGGGTCTTCTACTTCTAGCACCTGAACAGTTACTGTATCACCAACACTTATGAATTCGGAAATACTCTTTACGAAACCATACGTAATTTCTGATATATGGACTAACCCCTGTGTTTGTTCATCGAGAGAAACAAATGCACCGTATGGTTGAATCCCCGTAACTTTTCCAGTTACCACATCTCCTACTTTGTATTTGTTTGACATCTCGCCATCCCACTTTCTTACTATTCAATTTTATATTTCGTATATTTTCACTTTGAATTATAGCATAGCGACAAATAGTGGGCAAAGAATCACATATTGGAAATCTTACGTAAAACGACTTAAATAATATTACTATTTATAATATTAGCATGATTTTTTCAGAATATTGTTGTAAAATTAAGCAATCGCATTTTTAAAGGAGGATATAAAAAGTGTCAAATAGGGATCAGTTTGCTTCTAAAATTGGATTCATCCTTGCCGCTGCTGGAAGTGCAATCGGTTTAGGCGCAATTTGGAAGTTCCCATATATGGCTGGTACTAACGGTGGTAGTGTATTTATCTTATTATTTATATTATGTACTTTAGTTATCGGATTACCTATATTGGTAGCAGAATTCATGATCGGACGTCGTGGTAAAAGCGATGCCGTTACTTCATTTAAAAAACAAGCTCCAGGTAAGCCCTGGTTTTTAACTGGGTGGATGGGCTTTATCTTCTCCGCAATTATTCTTTCTTTCTATAGTGTTGTCGGTGGATGGATTTTAAGTTATTTAATCCGCTCGGTATCATTTAGACTCTCAAGTAATGAGAAAGACTTTTTCGCAAATCTATTCACAGACTTAACAATGAACACTTGGGAAGTCATCATCGCTCAAGGCGCTTTCCTTTTAATCATTATTTTAATCATTTCAAGCGGGATTCAAAATGGTGTTGAAAAAGCGAGTAAATGGATGATGCCTTTACTATTCATCTTCTTCGTCATTCTAGCGATTCGTTCATTAACATTAGATGGCGCTATGGACGGCGTAAAATTCATGTTTGTACCTGATTGGTCTTACTTAACAGGGAAAACATTCTTGCTGGCACTTGGTCAAGCATTCTTCTCACTGAGTGTTGGTGTAGCAGCAATGTTAACTTATGCCTCTTATTTGAAAAAAGAAGTAAATCTTGGTTCTTCCGCACTGAATGTTGCTTGGATGAATATCGGAATTTCAATCTTAGCTGGTTTGGTCATCTTCCCAGCAGTATTCGCTTTAGGGTTCACACCTAATCAAGGGCCTGGACTAGTGTTCATCATTATCCCAGCAGTGTTCCAACAAATTCCGTTCGGCTCTATTTTCGTCATCTTCTTCTTCATTCTATTGCTGTTTGCTACAATCACTTCAGCAATTGCGATGTTAGAAATTGTTGTTGCTACGGCAATGGGCGATAAATACAACCAACGTAAGAAATTCGCATGGATTTGTGGTATCGGTATTTTCATCATTGGTATTCCAAGTGCATTATCATTCGGTATTCTATCGGATGTTAAAATCTTCGGTCGATCAATTTTCGATTTCGCTGATTTCGTTACAAGTTCAATCGGTATGCCAATCGGTGCGTTACTTGTAGCAATCTTCGCAGGGTATCAATTAAAACGCGCAGAGCAAATGGAGGAACTTCCGGTTAAACCTTGGATTTTCAATATTTGGCGTATATTAGTTCGTTACGTTGCGCCAATCGCAATCATCATCGTCTTTATTCAAGGCTTCCGAAACTAAACTTCGAAAACTGTCACATTTATTGTTTTTTTGATACAAATCCGTATGTTATAATATGGAAAACAATTCAAGTGATGAAGGAGTGATTCGATATGATGCAAGAAAAACTATCCACTCAATTGAAATTTATTCGAGCAGAAAAGGGTTTATCGTTAGAAGAACTTTCCCTTAAAACAAGAATTGGTGCTGAGCGATTAGCACGTTTTGAAAATGGGACTGAGCTTCCAAACGAAGAACAAATGCTGCGACTATCAAATGCATTAGAAATACCTGTTTCCAACTTAGTTGATGGTATTCAGGCATAAAAAAAGAGTCATTCTGAATGAACACTTCTTACTTAGAGAAGTTGCTAACTCAGAGTGGCTCTTTTATGTTGCTATTTGCTACCAAATTCACTCGAAAAATGCTACACTGTATTTAGTTCGACACACGAAAGAAATAAGTTAAATGACACTTTTTGCAGTGAACTTTAATGCGAGCAGCTTGTATGAAATCTCGACGCATTTTTCAAAAGGAACCCACTGATTAAATGATTTTTCATAAATCACTTGGATTTGCTTCCCTAGTTCTGACGGATCATCAATATTCTGTAGAATCGCTTCTACTTCCGCAGATTCTTTTATGTAAGTATGGGCCTTCGATTCCAGTGGATTCCACTGTACTAAAATGTATTGAACTCTTTTTACAAGCTCTGATTGACTCATTAATTGCATATCATTCACCTATTGTTATTCTATTTGATAAAAAACATCATATCATATGCTAGGTGAAAAGCAAAAGTTACGTATCTAAACTCATTTTTTTCTCGAAAGATTATTAATTTTATACATACATTTGAAAAGAGGGATTATTATGAATAACTTTGATCAACAGCTTTCTCGTAAAAACACTGGTTCTATTAAATGGGATTTCATGGAGAAAATCTACAACATTCCAAACGCAGAAAATATCATTCCAATGTGGATTGCTGATATGGATTTTGCTGCACCTCAAATCATTACAGAAGCCATTTCAAAAAGACTCGAAAAACCAATTTTCGGATATTCTTACGAAGTAGATCCTTGTGCAGATTCAATCGTCAACTGGCTTGAACGCCGCCATAACTGGACGATTACAAGTGACCAAATTATTTATCATCAAGGTGTTGTTCCAGCAATCGCTACTGCTGTTGAAGCATTAACTGCTCCGAGCGATTCTATTTTAGTGAACTCACCTGTCTATCCCCCATTCTTCATGATTCCTGCTAAACTTGGTAGAGAAGTCGTTTACTCACCACTTCTTGAAGATCGTGGACGCTATTCATTTGATTTTAATAACTTTGAGGAACAAGTGAAAAAACCTGAAGTGACAATGTTTATCCTTTGTCACCCACATAATCCTGCTGGTGTCGCTTGGGATGAAGATACTTTACGTAAAATAGATGAACTATGCTTCGCCAATAATGTAATCGTTGTTTCAGATGAAATTCATAGCGACTTAATGTTAAATGGCAGCAAACATATTCCTCTTGCCAAAGTTTCAGCTCACCCTGAAAATATCGTTACTTGCTTTGCGCCAACGAAAACATTCAACATTGCAGGAATTCAAGCAGCGATGGTGATTAGTTGTGATTCGCATAAACGTTTAGAAATGCAAAATGCCATTGCAAGCCATGGTCAAATGGGCTTAAATGTCTTTGCAATTGCAGCTGTTGAAGCAGCATTCTCTGAAGAAGCTGAAAAATGGCTCCATGATTTAATTCAATATTTAAATAAAAATATCGACTATACAATCGACACGATTTCGAAAGCAGTACCTTCAGTGAAAATCAACCGCCCAGATGCCACTTATCTATTATGGGTTGATATTCGAGAAACTGGCTTTTCTGAAAAAGAAATCATGCAAAAACTATTAGATGCTGGGGTTGCACTTGACCCAGGGACGAAATATGGACAAGCTTTTGAAGGATTCCTTCGAATGAATATCGCTTGCACATCTGACACTTTAAAAGAAGCTGTATCTCGCTTCATTAAAGCTTTCGCTTAAGCATATGTAGTCATACAAAAAGAGGCATTCGCCTAAGCGACAACACAACTAAATGTGTCGAGCTTTTCGAATGCCTTTTTGTATAGAGTTTGAATTAATGTCTAAGTTGATCTTGCTTGTTCGCTTCTAATATTTGCTTTTCAAGTTCTAACGCTTTTGCTTGTTGGTTTCGAGCAGAGCGACGGAACAGCTTAAATACTAAAGTACACAGTGCAATTGCTATGATTAACTCGATCACAGCTGGAATATATTCTAGCTTGTTCTCGGGAAAATATAAAAATAGATTGAGCACCCACAGATTCACTGACATTCCCTCCCTCTATATTATTTTTCTACTACTGTAATGTTTGTAATTGAAATTTCTTCTAATGGTTTATCTTGACCGTTTTTAGCAACGTCAGCCATAGCATCAATTACGTCCATACCATTAACTACTTGACCGAATACAGTGTGTTTTCCGTCTAACCATGGAGTACCACCTTGTTCAGCGTAAGCATTAACAACTTGCTCTGGGTAATCGTAATCTTTCATTTGTTTTAACATGTTTGCAGGCACGTTTGAAGCTTGAACGATGAAGAATTGAGAACCGTTAGTTCCTGGACCAGCGTTTGCCATTGATAAAGCACCGCGTAAGTTCATTAATTCTGGGTTGAATTCATCTTCGAAAGTAGCACCGTAGATTGATTCGCCGCCCATACCAGTACCAGTTGGATCTCCACCTTGGATCATGAAATCTTTGATGATACGGTGGAAGATGATGCCATCGTAATAACCGTTTTTAGAATGTGTTAAGAAGTTCTCAACAGTTTTTGGAGCTAGTTCTGGGAATAATTTAATAGAGATTGTACCCATAGTAGTGTTCATTTCTACTAATACTTCATTTGCTTGTACTTCTGAATTTAATTGTGGAAACATAATAGTCTCTCCTTCTTTTCTATAAGTTTATGCTTGAATCAACAGGGAATTTTAATAGTAATAATTCCGTATTATACCGTCATAGTTTATCACAAATAGAGCGAAGAAACATTGATAAGCGCTACATTTTAGAAAGAACCTTTACTAACAACAGAAAGAACGTGATTTTATGCAACGGCAAAAACAAAATTTTATCATCATATGGATCTGTAATTTACTAGTCGCTGGTACAATGACGATGATTATGCCCTTCCTCTCATTATATATTGAAACGATGGGCGATTTTTCTGAAAGCTATGTACAAAAATGGGCTGGAATCATTTTTGGTGCAACTTTTATTACGGCATTCCTTATGTCACCAATCTGGGGAAGAATAGCCGATAAATATGGCTATAAGCCGATCCTTGTCATCAACGCAACTGGATTAGCACTTAGTATTTTATTAATGGGCTATGTAGAAAACGTTTGGCAATTCTTCTTTTTACGCCTGTTGATGGGTGTCGTTACTGGATTCATCCCAACTTCACTTGCATTCATTAGCGCGCAAACCGATAAAAAAGAAGCAGGTAAAACACTTGGTACATTGCAAATGGGTAGTGTATCAGGTACTTTATTCGGACCGATTGTCGGTGGTCTTCTTGCCGATTCATTCGGTTTCCAATATACATTCATCATTACAGCTGTCACTGTATTCATCTCCGGTCTGATTATTTTAATCGGCGTGACTGAAGTGAAAACCGTGAAGAAAAAAGCTGCACAAATTTACTCAAGAAAAGATGTCTTAGTCGGCATTATCAAACACCCGCTTCTATTTAATGTCATGCTTATTACTTCCCTTATTCAAATCGGGAACTTCTCCATTCAACCACTACTTTCCTTATATGTATCGGACTTAATTAGTGATCCCATGCAAGTAACATTTTTAGCAGGATTAACATTTAGTGCCGCAGGTCTTGGGAATATTCTATTTTCTAGATTCTGGGGGCGTCTCGGTGACCATATCGGTTATGAAAAAGTACTCTTCATATTACTTGGATTTGCCGTAATCTTTATGATTCCTCAAGCTTGGGTAACATCGCTTTGGCAATTAATTCTTTTAAGATTAATCTACGGAACCGTTCTAGGCGGACTTATCCCAACGACAACTGCACTCATTCGTCGTGAAGCACCTATTTCAATACAAGGTGAAGTGATGGGCTATAATACGAGTTTCCGCTTCTTCGGTAATATTTTCGGTCCATTGCTCGGTGGTTTCGTGAGTGGTCTATTCTCGATTTCAGCTGTTTTCTATTCAACTGCAGCACTCTTCTTAATCGCTTTTATTATTTTATACTTTATAAAAAAGAAACCTTCTGTCGATTTGGACGATATAATAAAAGGTCGTTCGTAATAGACAAATTTATGCTAACATAGTAAAAAAGAAATGATTAGGAGGACAGAAAGTGAGAAAGGCTTTTGGGATATTATTGATCATTAGTAGTCTTCCTCTCCTTGTATTTTTATTTAATAAAATTGGCGTTGAATTGAGTTCGGCACAAACATTTAGTAAACAATTT
Source organism: Kurthia zopfii (assembly GCF_003143955.1). Classification (GTDB taxonomy): domain Bacteria; phylum Bacillota; class Bacilli; order Bacillales_A; family Planococcaceae; genus Kurthia; species Kurthia zopfii. The sequence goes on from NZ_QFVS01000003.1 coordinate 13,362, forward strand.
TCTGAATCAGTCCAATTAACTGAACATCAATCAGTGAATCCTACGATTTTAAAAGATGAAGAAGGGAAAACCTTCTCAGAAGAATATACTGAATGGCGCGAACCACAAAAGTTAGGAAATATTCCTACATTCGTTCAACAAGTATTTATTAACTCCGAGGATGCTGGTTTTTATGACCATATTGGCTTTGACTTGTCTGCAATTGCGCGAGCATTTATGGCAAATAGAGCTGAAGGGAGTTCGGCACAAGGTGGTAGTACAATCACACAGCAATTAGTGCGTATGAGGTATTTATCACAGGAAAAAACCTATGAAAGAAAAATGTTAGAAATCTTCTATTCATATGAACTTGAACAAACAGAAACAAAAGATGAAATATTAAATGATTATTTAAATGAAATGTATTTTGCAAATGGTGTATATGGAATTGGAGGAGCAGCAACGTATTACTTTGATCGCCCTCTTCAAAACCTTTCGAAAGCAGAAATGACCTTCATCGCTGGTATTCCAAATAACCCAAGCCTTTACGATCCGCTTCGTCATTTTGATTCTACAAAAAAAAGACAAGAAAGACTACTTGATAAAATGGTCGAAAAAGGCGATTTGACTGAAGTTGCTGCCTCTAAAATGAAAAAAGAGCCTATTTCTATAAGCATTAAAAAGAAAAAGCAAAGTTTCCCTGCTTATAGCACGTATGTCATGAGTGAACTAAGAAGCTTAATTTCAGAAGTAGATGGCTATCATGCTCAATTTGCACAAGCAAAAACAGGTACTGAATTTGCGAAAGTGAATAAAGCTCTTACAAAACGAGTAAATGAAGTCATTAATAAAGGCGTAATTATTCAAACTGCCTTGGATCGCAGTAAGCAAGATCAAGTAAGGAAAGATGCAAACCGCATTCTAAATGGTCGTGGTAAATTACAAGCAGGTGCGACAGTTATTAATAACCAGTCGCGAGAAATTATCGCTGTATATGCAGGCGAAGATTATCGGAAATTTGATTTTAACCGTTCTTATCAAGCGAAACGTCAACCTGGTTCTGCAATCAAACCATTGCTTGATTATGCTCCTTATTTAGAAATATTCCGTGCAAATCCAGATTCACCAATTGATGCTTCCGAATTTTGTAAAGGTGATTACTGCCCAAGAAACTACGGCAATCAACAAGTTGGTACTGTTACTTTAGAAAATGCATTCAAAAATTCTTACAACACTGCAGCGCTCAGAATGTTTGATCATGTAGGGATGAAGAAAGCTTTCGACTACTTGAAACCATTCACTTTTGACCGAGAAACTATGAAAGATCATTATTATACTGCTGCACTTGGTGGTTTTAAAGATGGTGTTTCAACCGTTCAAATGGCAGATGCTTATACTTCTTTTATTAACGGGAATTATGAACGTTCTCATGCCATTCGTTCTGTCAAAATGCGCAATGGCCAAACATTGTATGAATGGCCAGATGATTCTAAACAAGTTTGGTCTCCTTCAACAGTTTCTGCAATTCGTCAGATGATGGCTGAAACTGTAGATTCAGGCACAGCAAGTGGTGTTACTGCTTCAAGTGAATATGTTGGTGCGAAAACTGGTACGACCAATGACTTTAAAGATTATTGGATGACAGGGCTAACTTCGGAATACACGAGTGCTGTATGGCTCGGTTACGATCGCCCCGTTGCGATGGAATCACTTGAAAAAGAAAAAATCCATCACCGATTATTTAATTTAATGGTAAAAAGGGAATAAGAAAAGGCATCATAGTTTCGTAAGCTATGATGCCTTTCTTCATATTTAATTGAACGGTAAACTTGAAACAATGCCATTATACAATTTAAAGAAAGCGTAGATGATCAATGTGAAGATGATTGCCCACATGACAATTTCGAAAAGCATAACGCCTACTGATGCGCCAAATGATACATGTACACTTATTTTGTAAATTATATAGACAAAATAAATGAAGATCGTCGTGACAAAAACGGCTAGCAGTATATAAATATTTGAAATGCCGATTGCTGAGATTAAAGCACCGAAGAAGAAAATAACATTCCCGCCACGTAATGCTAGCATCCCTTTGCCATCCACATCTTTTGAAAAGAACAGCATCCCCATTTCGTGGATTGTCTCCCCAATCAGTTTTAATGCTGAGAAAATCATAAAGTAAACTGTGGCAATTATGATTAATAGTAGAATTCTCAGTTGGATTTCAGACATAAATTCTCTTACGCCACCATATACACCAATCTTTTTAAAGAGAATGACACATTCCGTTACGGAGTATAATCCGAAAGTTAAACTAAAGAGGATTATTGTGATTAATGGCAAATAACCATATATGTACGGATTTTTCATAAATTTTTTTACCTCGATTTTATGATTTTTTTACTCTGTTTCTTCATATATATAATATCGGAAAAACCTCTACACATTCAAGGCTTTATCTATTTTGTCGACCATGCAAAGATAATCGATTTCATATATACTGACATTATTCAACAAAATTCTTGTTAAGAAAGGGGGATTATTTTGACACAAGTACTACTTATTTTTTTACCAATACTATTCGCATTGCTTCTACCAATGCTCCATAAAAAAATATCTCGAGTACATACAGGCTGGTTCGTCTTATTAGTTCCATTCGCACTAGTCTTATACTACGCTTCATTCGTACCGAAAATTGGCGATGGTCCATTTACTTCTACTTTTTATTGGGTAAAATCATTGGATCTCTCGATTACTTCACATCTTGATGGTTTGAGCTTACTGTTCTCACTTCTTATTACTGGCATCGGTACATTAGTTGTTCTCTACTCAATCTTCTATTTAGATAAGAAAAAAGAACAACTTCATAATTTTTACTTCTATTTATTAATGTTTATGACTGCAATGCTAGGTGTTGTTCAATCCGACCACTTAATCAGTCTTTATTTATTCTGGGAGTTAACGTCAATTTCATCATTCCTTTTAATCGCGTATTGGTATAAGCGTGACAAATCACGTTTCGGCGCATTGAAATCAATGATGATCACCGTATTTGGCGGATTGATGATGCTTGGAGGTTTCCTTCTATTAGCAAACGCAGGTGGCACTTATTCCATCCGTGAATTAATCGCCAATAGTTCAACAATCGCAGAATCTCCTTATTTCGTCTGGATGATTGTCTTAATCCTTCTTGGCGCATTTACTAAATCTGCACAGTTCCCATTCTATATTTGGTTACCAGATGCGATGGAAGCACCTACACCAGTAAGTGCTTACTTACACTCTGCCACTATGGTAAAAGCCGGAATCTATTTAGTCGCTCGATTAACACCTCTATTTGCCATTAGTGAATATTGGATTTGGTTCGTTGTTGCGAGTGGTATTATTACGCTATTCTGGGGTTCTTTCTTTGCGGTCAAACAGACAGACTTGAAAGGCATTCTTGCATTCTCAACAGTTAGTCAACTTGGTATGATCATGGCGATGTTAGGTGCTGCTGGTATTGCGCTACATGTTGATTCACCACAGCAAACGATCTTTGCATTTGCCGCATATGCTGCGATTTTCCACTTAATCAACCACGCGACATTTAAAGGGAGTCTCTTTATGATTGCCGGAATTGTCGATCATGAAACCGGTACGCGAGATATTCGCAAACTTGGTGGATTGATGAGTTTAATGCCGATCAGTTTTACAATCGCTGCAATCGGTAGTTTATCAATGGCGGGCTTACCTCCATTTAACGGTTTCTTAAGTAAGGAGTTATTCCTAACTTCTATGCTATCTCTTAAAGAGTTCGAGTTATTTAATTTCTCAACATGGGGACCAATTATCCCTTGGGTTGCTTGGATTGCGAGTATTTTCACTTTTGTCTACTGCTTATACTTTGCTTATTACACATTTATGGGCAAAGGAAAAGTCGACAAATTACCGAAGAAACCACATGAAGCACCGATTGGCATGTTAATTTCTCCAATTATTTTAGCGACGCTTGTCGTTGTTATTTTCTTCATTCCAAATGTTATTGGAAAATACTTTATTAAACCAGCTGTGCTAGCTATTCAACCGCAGCTATACAATGCTTCAAGTGATGTCGCAATTCATGTTCAAGCTTTCCATGGCTTCACACCTGAATTAAAAATGACAATCGGTGTTGTACTAATAGGATTCATTCTATTCTTAACACTTAAAAAATGGCAACCATTGTATCAACTACAACCCGATAAATTATCTTTAAATAATTTATACGACCGTATGATGCGTCTTGCTGATGTCGATAGTAAGAAAATTTCAGAACTTTATATGACAGGCGCAATTAGACATTACTTAATGTATATGTTCTCGTTCATTGTGGTCATTGTCATCGCTACATTGTTCTGGAAAGATGGATTCAACTTTAGTTTCGAAAACACAGCGAAAATTGGACTATTTGAAATTATTGTCGTCTTCGTCCTTGTCGCAAGTACTGTAACAGTGTTCGCCGCAAGAACTCGACTTACTGCGATCATAGCACTTGGCGCAGTTGGTTATTCAGTTGCATTATTCTTCGTAATTTTCAACGCACCTGATTTAGCCTTAACACAATTAGTAATTGAAACGGTGTCGGTCGCTTTATTCTTATTAGCTTTCTACCATTTACCGAAGCTTTCTCGTCATGAAGAAGCGATGCCATTTAAAATGCGCAATTTCTTAATCGCATTAGGCGTTGGTATTATGGTGACATTGCTAGCATTGTCTGCCCAATCTCAAAAATTAATTCCTTCTATTAGTCAGTATTATAAAGATACTGTGTATACAGAAGCGGGTGGCGGAAATATCGTCAACGTCATTTTAGTCGATTATCGTGGCTTTGATACATTGTTTGAAATTACGGTGTTATCAATCGCTGGTATGGCTATTCTCGGCATGATCAAATTAAGACTTTCAAAAAAGGAGAAGAAATCAAATGAAAATGAATAATGTCATTTTAAAAACGACAGTACAAGTATCATTCTTCATCATCTTTCTCTTCTCCATCCACATCTTTTTAGCGGGGCATTTCGCTCCTGGTGGAGGTTTCGTAGGAGGTCTACTAACAGCAAGTGCGCTTGTACTACTGTTACTAACTTATGATATTAAAACAGTACAAAAATTATTACCTATCAATTATATGATGATGACGGCAGTTGGTTTAGCGCTTGCGCTTGGGACTGCTTCCATCTCCGTATTTTTCGGGGATGCATTTTTCAAACATTATTTTAGTCATTTTGAAATTCCACTACTAGGCAATACAGAATTGCATACAGCGATGTTATTTGATTCTGGTGTTTATCTTGTTGTAGTCGGTGTGACGATGATTATTATTCAATCGATTGGAGGGGATGAATAATGGAAGTCGTGATGGCCTTTGTCATTGGATTCTTATTCATGGCTGCTGTTTATTTAATTCTTTCTAAAAGTATTTTACGTATTATTATCGGAACATCTTTACTAAGTCATGGTGCGCATCTACTTATTTTAACGATGGGTGGATTAGATGGTGAAGCACCTCCTGTACTTGCGGACGGCGTGACGAACATGGCGGATCCATTGCCACAAGCATTAATTTTAACGGCGATCGTTATTAGCTTTGGCGTAACTGCTTTCTTCTTAGTTCTTGCCTACCGTGCTTATCAAGAGTTAGGTACGGATAATATGGATGAGATTAGGGGGAAATTATCAGATGATTAACTTTTTACTATTACCAATTCTGATTCCTTTCGCAACTGCAATCATCTTAATGTTTGCACCGAAAAAAATCACATTCCAAAGAACCGTTAGTATGATTGGATTAATTGCAGCGACCGTCGCTTCATTCACATTAATCCAACGCGTTCATACACTTGGCATTCAAGTTGTCACTTTCGGAAATTGGCCTGAACCATTCGGTATTACAATCGTAGCGGATATGATGGCGACAATACTTGTTACAACGAGTATCGTCATCGCATTATTCACCGTTTGGTATAGCTTCCGTTCAATCGGTATTGAGCGCGAGCAGTTCTTCTACTATCCTGGTGTGTTATTGATGATTACCGGTGTGAACGGCGCATTTTTAACTGGTGATATTTTCAACTTATTCGTATTCTTCGAAGTTCTATTAATGGCTTCATACTTGCTAAGTGTTATTGGTGGCGAGAAGAAACAATTAAAAGAATCGATCAAATATATTCTTGTGAACGTTGTTTCTTCTGCATTATTCGTCATCACTGTCGCACTTCTTTATTCTGTAGTCGGCACGTTGAATATGGCCGATATCTCGGTGAAAATTGCGGAAATCGGTCAGCCAGGGATTATTACGACAATCGGTGTTCTTTTCTTAATCGTATTTGGCTTGAAGGCAGCGATTTTCCCACTGTTCTTCTGGTTACCGAGTTCATACGCCGCTCCACCTATTCCAGTCATCGCATTATTCGGAGCGTTATTAACAAAAGTCGGTGTTTACGCAATTACTCGTACATACACTTTATTCTTTGTACATGACATTGCTTTCACGCATACTTTATTACTCGTACTTAGTTGCTTAACTATTTTAGCTGGTTGTATCGGCGCTCTTTCAACATTCAATGTGAAAAACATCATTATTTATAATGTTGTCATCGCAGTAGGTGTCATTCTATTCGGTGTCGCTCAAATGAATGAAGAAGGTTTAATGGGCGCGATGTTCTACATTACACATGATATGTTAATTAAGGCAGCTCTGTTCTTCCTCGTTGGCATCATTGTTGTCATTACTGGGACTGCGAATCTGAAAAAAATGGGTGGGCTGATCAAAACCTTCCCTGTTCTCGGATGGACTTACTTAATCGCTGCATTTGGTTTAGCAGGTATTCCACCACTTAGTGGATTTATCGGCAAAATGCTCATCGTTAAAGGTGGGCTTGAAGCAGGTAATATTTGGTCAAGTTTATGGATTTTACTGTCGAGTTTAGTCGTACTACTATCAGTCATCCGTATTTTCATCTACGCGTTCTGGGGCGAAGAAAAAACAATCGTTCCTCTTGCGGAGCGAAAATCTTACAAGGCGTTACTCATCCCGTCTGTTCTATTAGTCGCAATCACTGTTTTTTATGGTGTTGGCGCAGAATGGATTACTCCATATATGCAGGATGCTGTAGACGTACTAATTGATCCGTCTGTTTACACAGATGCGGTATTGAAGGAGTGATGAAATAATGGCTGTACAAATATTATTAAACTTCTTCCTCGCGTTTATTTGGATGTTTTTATCCATCAACTTTACGGGCCAAGGATTTGCGATTGGCTACTTACTTGGTTTAGTGATGTTATATATTATGCGAAATATGTTCGAGTCTAAATTTTATCTTCACCGTGTTTGGGCGGTTATCAAATTAACCTTCCTTTTCCTAAAAGAACTTTGGTTAGCAAATATTGCGGTTGTCAAAATCGCACTTGCGCCAAAAAACACTATGGAACCAGCATTTTTCGAATACCCAACTGTTTTAGAGAAAGATTGGGAGATTACTTTACTCTCAAGTTTAATTACATTAACACCCGGTACAATCGTCGTTCACGTATCAGATGATTCTAAAAAGCTATACATTCATGCGATTGATATTGATGATGTTGATGAAACGATTGATTCCATCAAACAATCATTTGAAAAAGCTATTATGGAGGTGAGTCGATCATGATGAACAATTTCATTCTTTTCCTAATCATTTTGATTGCGCTTGCACTCGTCGCTTTAATCTACCGACTTATTAAAGGTCCTACTGTTCCAGACCGCGTCATCGCACTCGATTCAATCGGTGTTTCGATCATCGCGCTCGTCGGGCTGTTCTCAATCTATGTGAAGACAAGTTTTTATATGGAAGTCGCGTTATTATTAGCGATTCTGTCATTCATTGGGACGATCGCCTTTTCTAAATTTATAGAGAAGGGAGAGATCATTGACCGTGGAGATTCTGATTAATGTGTTAATTGCCGTTTGCTTAGCTTTAGGGACGTTTTTCATCATTGTCACTGCAATCGGTCTAATACGGTTCCCGGACGCGTATACGAGAGCGCACGCAGCTTCTAAGAGTGCTACACTCGGCGTGATGTTCATCCTGATCGGTGTGTTCATTCATTTCTGGTATATCGAAGGAAATTATAACCCTAGAATTCTTTTAGGGATTCTCTTCTTATTCATTACAGGTCCAATCGGAGGGCATATCATGGCTAGAGCTGCGTACTTCTCTGGTGTGAAACCTTGGTCAGGAACTGTAAAAGATGATTTAAAACCCGAATACGAACGTAAGAAAAAAGAATTTGAAGAACAACAAAAATAATCTATGACACTTCCGTTTTCTATTGCGGGAGTGTCTTTTTGCATAAGAAAAGGACTGGCTCAATGTCCAGTCCCTTTAAATTAATCTTCTAAATTAGATGCTTTTCGCTCAATATATGTTGCTAAAGAACGCACCATTACACCCGTTCCGCCTTTTGGTCCTAAATCATGTGCTGACATCGCATCTGAAGTGCCTGCAATATCTAAATGAATCCAAGGTGTGTCGCCAACGAATTCACCAACAAATCCGCCGCCGAAAATCATATGGCCGTCGCCACCTGGTGAGTTGTTCAGATCTGCTACATCCGATTTACGAATACGTTTTTTATCATTTTTAGTCAATGGCATTAACCAAGTGAATTCGCCTGTTTCTTCCGTTGCTTTGTGGAATTCATTGTAGAAATCTACATCATTCGTCAATGCGCCAGTTTTGTCGAAACCAAGTGCCGTAATCACGCCGCCTGTTAGTGTTGCAAGGTCAATAATTGAAGTTGCTCCTTGTTGTTTCGCATAGGATACTGCGTCCGCTAATACTAAACGACCTTCAGCATCCGTATTTAAAATTTCTACTGTTTTGCCGCTATACGTTGTGATGACATCATCTGGTTTGAATGCGTCACCTGAAATCATATTGTCAGTAGAGCCGATCACAGCCATAACGTTTTGATCTGGGCGTAATTCACCGATGATTTGCATCGCGCCTAAAACTGCTGCTGCACCACCCATATCGCCTTTCATACCAACGATGCCTGTTTTCGTTTTGATTGAATAACCACCCGTATCGAATGTTACCCCTTTCCCAACGAATGCTACGACATCTTCCCAGTTTTCTTTTGGATTGTATTTCATTGTAATTAAGCGTGGTTCTTCTTTCGAGCCTTTATTTACCGCTAGAATTGCACCCATGCCTAGTTCTTCGAGTTGAGATTTACCTAGAATTTCAATTTCAAAACCATATTGATCCGCTAACTTCTGCGCATATTCACCAATTGCAGTAGCTGTTAACACATTGCCTGGCTCATTGATTAAGTTTCTTGCTGCATTTACAGCATTCGCATAAATTTCGCCCACTTCAAGTGCAGCGATCATTTCTGCTTCTTCAACTTCAGAAATGAACGTTAGTTTTTCAAGTGATACATCTGGTAAATTATTTGTTGTTTTATAATTCGCTACTTGGAAAGTCCCCATGCCCATTCCTTCAGTAGCAATGATTGCTGCATCTGTCGCTTGAATATCTTCCGTCGCAAATGAATCAAGCCAGATTGTTGCGGATTGCACACGATCTTTCGCAAGTTGTTTTCCAACTAAACCGAATGTTTCACGCAATTCATCTGGTGATAATTCTTTACGATTTCCAAGGCCTACATACAGAATTCTTTTGACTGAAGTGGATGTAGTCGGAACTTTTGTTAAGCCTTTTAATTTCACTTGGATATCTTCGTCTTTCATCCATTGATTCACTTGATCTCCGTATACAGCCGTAAAATTAGACCAATCTGTTACGTTCTCTTGATGTTGTGAAACACCTACGATTAGTAACTCTGTTGAAACGGATTGTAAGTTCTCTTCTTTAATAAAATGCATTTTTTCTCCCCCAATGTTGTTAAATGAATTCTTGCCCATACTGTGATATATTGGCACAAAGACTAATGAATCAAGGAGTTGACAACCAGTTGGCGATTTTTCAAAATACCCCACTTATGTTGGCAATATTCGCAATATTTTTTGCGCAGCTAATTAAAATCCCCATACATTTAATCATCGAAAGGAAATTTAAGCCTGAGCTTTTTCTTTCGACTGGTGGGATGCCGAGTTCTCACTCTGCAGCGGTCACAGCCTTGACGACTGCCATCGCATTTGAATCTGGTTTAAGTTCGCCGTTATTTGCGGTTTCTGCCGTTTTCGCAATGATTGTCATGTTTGATTCAACTGGTATTCGTTACCAAGCAGGACAGCATGCTTTAATTATCAACGAATTGCGCCGAGATTTCCAATATTTCATTCGAGAAGCGAAAGATTGGCCCGAAAAAGATAGCCAAGAAAAAGTAAAAGAACTCAAAACATTACTTGGTCATAAGAAAAGTGAGATGTTTTGTGGAGCAGTTTTAGGTATTTTAATCAGTATAATCGCTTATCAATTCTAATAAAAAAAGCCGTCCGAATCAGTGATTCGAACGGTTTTTTCGTTATTAAAACATTTGGTAGCCATTTCTACGCAAACCTTTAATAACTACCCCTGAGATAATCGCACCTACAAGACCGCTCGTTAAAATAATTAAATCCGCCGTTTGTAAGTTAATTAATCTTTCCCCTAATTGTGAAAATGAGTTCGATGGATCAAAAATATAATCCATGAATTTAATCTTGTCGATAATCAATATGACGATGATTGGATAAATAATCGCCATAAACCACGTCACTCGGAGCAGCATATTTAGTAAAAACCCTATTCCGAAAAACATGACGATAAATATTAATACGGATAATACAAGTTGAATAATACTAATATCTCCACCCATAGATTGCTACCTCCAATATGTATTGACATTAGTTTACATCATTGGAAGTAACCTTTCAATTGAATGGCTTATTTTAGAAAAATAATTTATACGCCGTATAGCCGAAAATATTGTCAGCATCTAATTCTTCAAGTCTTGCAGGCTTTGCTTCAATTGGTATGTCGAGTAATTCCATAATCATAATAGAAGTTCTGTCATCATGACGAAGTAATTCTGGTGACATCCATCTTGCTTCGTATAACTCATCTAATTGAGGCACAATTGTTTGTTCTTGCGAATTGGCTGTCATTAAAAATACGGCTAAATTATCACTTATATCGTATTTAATGACCCCTGTGCGAAAACCGAGAAACCCTTGTAATGAAGGCTTCACATTTGTTTCTTCAGCTAATTCTCTAAAACAAGCTTGATCGACAGTTTCACCAGGTTGGACAAATCCAGCAGGCAATGACCATTTGCCATCTAATCCGCCATATCGCTTCATTACAACTAACCATTCACCATTTTCATTTACGACAAGGCCCGCAACCCCTAGCCATACGCGCGTTCTTTCTTCACTTTTCAAACCAATCGCCTCCTCTACTTCAAATATACCCGAATAAAAAAGGAATGTCGTGATTCACACAACATTCCTTCAGAAAATTATTTTACGGTAATGACTTTTTTTGTTCTTACAGTTTTATCACTATTCAACTGCTTCGTATACATTGTTAATGTATAGTCACCTTTTACTTTAGGTGCTTTAAATGTAGCTTGTTTTGTTTTTGAGAAATCGCTCACAGTCGTTTCCTTTGTAGTAGATTTCACTTTATACGTAAATTTATAACGTAAGTATTCACCTTTAGCACTACCACTCATGACGACTTTTTCGTTAGGTTTATATACTTTTTTCGGAACGCTTACTTTTAATGATTGAGGTGTTGCTTTTTGGAAAATTACAAAACGCTTCATATCATAATGCGTAGCATCTGTTTCATCTCGTTCATGAGTTCGAATATAGTAAATTCCTGGTCGATTTTGTTTGAATTCAAATCTAGCGCGTTCTTTCTTATTAGTAGGATCTACTACAGGTAAATAATACGGGTACATCGATGAGTAGCTATGATCTCCTGGACCACTTAAACTATTTTGACTTTGATATCTATGGGCCGTGGTAACGATCGTTGAAATACCAGTAGGGAAATATTCACCTAGAGAACTATGTAATTTATGTTTGACTCTTGTTCCCATCGCTCCTCCAGTAATCATTGATGATAAAGTAATCCCTTCTTTTGGAATGCCTTTAACTGCTTTAATCTCGAATGTATAACTTTCAATCGGCATTCTCGCAACTACATAATTATCACGAATTTTAGCGTCATATTCAAAGTTTACTTTTTGAATGACTTTGCCTTTTGAGTTTTTGACAGTGACAAGAAATACTGGTTTAAAAGATTCATCTGCTTCGAATCCTTTTGGCAATTTTAAAAATGAAGTCATACGTCCGAAGATTTTCGCATGCTTTACTTCCGTGCGATACGTTACGACCGTTCCTTTTTTAAATGTTTGATCGTCATATTTTACATAAGGCAGATTTTGAATTTTACCTGCTGCCGATACTGAATAGTTCGAATCGGGCTTTTCTTGTCCAATGACTGGTGCAGCGAAAATGGATAGACCCATTATTGCTGATGCAGTCCAAAGCATCTGTTTTTTCATTTGATCTCCTCCAATAAAAAGCGGGCTATTTTTTCTAGAAAAATTCCACTTAATGAAGATTATAACAAAAAACAAAGCTCATTATAATACTTTTCACCCATTTAGATAGAAGTAGAACTAGTTGTATATAACGAAAAAACCTCCCCAATCGACATTGAGGAGGTTCGAATTCATAAAGTTATTAACAACTTTCAGGTGTACCAGCTTTTTTAGCTGTTCTGAATGAAGTACCGCAACCACATGATGCAATCGCATTCGGGTTTTCGATTGTAAAACCGCCGCCCATTAATGATTGTTTGTAGTCAATGACAGTGCCTTGAAGGATTGGTGCATCTTCTTTAGAAACGATAATGTTTAAGCCAAATTCTTGGAACTCAAAATCATTTTCTGACTTCTCTTGATCGAAGCCCATACCATATGTTAATCCGCTACAACCGCCACCTTTTACAGAAACGCGTAGGAATGATCCTTCTTCACCATTGTTCTTCATCATTTCATTAATATGGAAAATTGCAGATTCAGTAATATCAACTATTTGTGTCATCCGCTTCACCTTCTTTCTTTGCTTTATCATATCAATTATTAGGGTAAGAATACAACAACAACGACTTTATTCAACTCTCGCTATTTTTCGACAAAACATGATATAATAGTCATAGATTAAGAATGAGAAATGAGGACTGTTAATATGGAAATAACTCCTTATTATGACAAACAAATTACCTGCATTCATTGTAAAAGCAATTTCAATACGACTAAAATTAGAAAGAGCACTGTGAAAATAGTCACAAGTGATACTGACTTCAAATCAAATTATTATAGCGTCAATCCAACCTTATATAATGTATTTGTTTGTGAGCATTGCGGCCTAGCTTTTACAGAGGATTTCTCTAATTACTTCCCTCCAGGTACACAGGAATCATTGCAAAGAAGAATTTGTGATCACTGGACAAAACATTCATTTAACGGCGAGCGCAGTTTAAATCAAGCAATTCAAGCCTATCAACTTGCGATTATTTGTGGCGAAATCAAAAAAGAAAAGCATGTCGTTCTTGCTGGTTTAGCATTACGAACTGCTTGGCTATACCGTGAACAAGAAAAATTTGATTGGGAGATGCGTTTTTTAGAAAGCGCACGTGATGAATATATCGAATGTTACTTGCATGGCGACTATCGAGGTACGCCTATGACTGAAATACGTGTTTTATATTTAATCGGGGAATTATCAAGAAGAATTAATGATGAGGAAACTGCCATAAAACATTTCTCAAAAGTAATTGAAAAACAAAGAACAACAAATGAAACACGTATTATTCAAATGACAAAAGATATTTGGCAAGAAATGCGTGGCTCTAACAACAAAGAAATTAGTTAATAAAAGGCTCTGTGTTAACAATTTTGGTATATGAAATTAATTTTCCATTGCTTTAAAGTCACAACCTATTTAATAGAACCAAATAAAAAAGTCTAATCCGCAAACGATGCAGATTAGACTTTTTCGCTTATTGAGATCGCTAGAATTTAACGATTAGAATACTTGTTCAACTTCAATTACGCCTGGTACTTCTTCAAGTAACGCACGTTCAATACCTGCTTTTAGCGTGATTGTAGAACTTGGGCAACTACCGCATGCGCCTAGTAAACGTAATTTTACGATACCGTCCTCCACATCTACTAATTCACAGTCACCGCCGTCACGTAAAAGGAACGGACGTAATTTATCTAAAACTTCTTGTACTTGTTCTGTCATTTATATCGACTCCTTTCCCTAAAATCATTATAATGTTTATAGACACAAAAATCTATTAAAGAAATCGCGAGGGGAAGAAAAATGTCAGAAAAAATTCCTACCATTGAAATCTTGGGAGCTAGCGTGCAATGTGCTAGTTGTGTAAATGCGCCAACTTCAATCGATACATATGAATGGTTGGAGGCAGCAATCGGCCGTAAATATCCAAAGCATCCTTTCACTATCACTTACATCGATATTGAAGCACCAATTGAGAATGAACGCCATGCACAATGGGCAGAAAAAATTAACAATGATGAATTATTCTATCCTTTAGTTTTAATTGATGATGAAGTAATCGGCGATGGTTATATTCAATTAAAACCTGTCTTCAACGCATTAGAAAAAATCGGCTTTACAGCTGAATAAATTAAAAAAGAGAGGCCACTATGATTTTTACTTCATAGTGGCCTCATTTTATTTAACCGTTTTGGTTTTTATACATCCAAAGTAAACCGGATTTCATTAATCGAGCAATTCGACCTGTGACAGTACGATCTGCTAAGTATACGAATCCTTGTTTTTTACCTAATGCACCCATGAAGCCTTTTAATTTAATATCAGGCATTTTTTCTGGAAGTGCTTCTTTCGCCCATACTTTTTTCAGTACAGTGACGATTTGTTCACCTTGTTCTTCAGCTAACTGTGCAGATGGGCCAAATTGAGATGCGGCACAATCCCCTACAATATAAACTGAATCATCCGTTGGCACTTGGTGATATTGATTTACTAATACTCGTCCATGATGCATTTCAAGCTCTAAATCACGTACGACTTTTACAGGTTGAATCCCTGCTGTCCAAACAACTAAATCTACATCAATTTTATCTTCATGATTGTATAAAGCTTTTGGCGCGACTTCCGTAATATTTGAGTTTGCGATGACATCTACGTCATGTTTATCGAACCACTTTTTCACATATTTAGAAAGACGTTCAGGGAATGTTTTCAAAATACGAGGACCGCGGTCAAATAATTTAATTTTTAAATCTGCGCGACTTTCACGTAATTCTGAAGCTAATTCGATTCCTGATAATCCCGCTCCGACAACACTTACTGTTGCGCCAGCTGGTAATGCAGAAATTGCGTCATATGCTTTTCTTGATTTAGCCATTGTTTGAATGCTCAAAGAATTTTCTTCTGCACCCGGGACGTTGTGATAATTATCTTCACAACCTAGACCAATCACTAATTCATCATAAGCGATTTCTTTGCCATCTTCTAAAACTACTGTTTTGTTATTGCGGTCAATATTTGTTACTTCACCATATACAATTGAAAGTCGATCATTTTCCGGGAATGTAACACGCATATGTGTTTCAGGAGTAGTTCCTGCTGCTAATGCATAAAACTCGGTTTTTAAACTATGATATGGCGCTCGATCTACTAAAGTGATTTGCACATCTTGTGGTAAATTGTTTGGTAATAAGCGTAATAAAATACGCATATTTCCGTATCCTCCACCCAATAAGACTAGATTTCTCATGAAAACTCTCCTTTTTGATCTTCATATTTAACAAATTCGTAACATTTTCATTATCCATAAATGAGTATAAACGATTGTGATAAGTTTCACAATATCTTTGTGATAAATTTCACAAATAAAATCTGATTGACGAAAACGTGCAAAAATAGTACTATCCTCTTTAGAGGTGACGCGTCATGAATCCATTAGTTGAATTTTGCGTTAGTAACCTGGCGAATGGTGCTCAAGATGCTTTTGAAGCACTAGAAAACGATCCAAATATTGATGTCCTTGAGTATGGTTGCTTAAGCTACTGTACCCGTTGCTCTGACACTTTATATGCCCTTGTTAATGGGGAAATGGTAGAAGCCGAAACGCCAGAAGAACTGACAAAGAAAATTTATCAATTTATCGAAGACAATCCATTATTTTAAATACAAAAACCATGCATTTTTCCATATGCATGGTTTTATTTTTTTGTTCTATTATAGTGCTTCTTCACACAATTCACATTTTTAACTTTCAGAAATTACCTCTAAGCTAAATGAAATAACGTGGATGAATTTGATATTTCACCAAAAGATTACGCATTTGAGATTACGAGTAACTCACATTTTTCGGTAGAGTCATTTCGCCAATAATGTCCTTTTGATGCATCATAAAATAAAGTTTGCCCTTCTTTCAAATAATGGACTTCTCCTTCTAATGTAATAATTACTTCACCTTTTAATACATAAATAAACTCATGCCCAAGATGTTGAATTTCATTGCCACGATCTTCATGCGGCTTCAAAGTAATATGTAGCGGTTTAAAGTTTGCGCCCATTACCCCATCAGACAAATCTTTATAAATAAATGGAAATTCATCTTCAGCATGATCAGCATCTTCTTGGAAAAATGCACTTGGGTGAATTGCTAGCGCATCAGCGATCTTACGCAATGTTTCCAATGTCGTGCTACATTTATCCAGCTCGACTTGAGATAGAAAACTGATCGAAACGCCTGTCTTTTCTGCCAATTCCTTCAAAGTCATTTTTAATTCTTTTCTTTTCATTCGTATTTGCGGTCCTATAGCCATTTCTGGTGTCACCTCATTATTTATTTTCATCTTTTATCATAATTTAATTGACATCGTTTTACCAACTAATTTACACTGAAATTGAAGTAACACTTCAAAACTAGTAATTAGGGGTGACACAAATGGATAAAAAACAAGAAAGAAAAATCTGGATGGCAAGTTTAGTAGGTAGCTCGATTGAATGGTTTGATTACTTCCTCTACGCCACTGTCGCTGGATTAGTCTTTAACCAAGTATTCTTTGTTTCAGAAGATCCAACTGTTGGTTTATTACTATCTTATGCTTCACTTGCTTTAGCATTCTTCATTCGTCCTTTTGGTGGAATTATATTTAGTCATATCGGGGATAAGATCGGACGTAAGAAAACGCTAATCATGACATTAACGCTAATGGGGGCGGCTACATTTTTAATGGGTGTACTACCTACATATCAAGCAATCGGCGTAGCAGCACCAATTCTACTTGTAACACTTCGCTTAATCCAAGGCTTAGGTATTGGTGGCGAATGGGGCGGCGCATTGCTTCTTGCATTTGAATATGCTCCACCTGAAAAAAGAGGTCTATACGGTTCAATCCCACAAATGGGTGTAACAATCGGTATGTTCTTAGGTACTGGTGCATTAACTTTAATCACATCATTAATCTCAATGGAAGCTTTCGTGGCATGGGGATGGCGCGTTCCATTTATTCTTAGTGCTTTACTAGTCGTATTCGGTTTTTGGATTCGTAAAGGCATCGATGAAACACCTGATTTCCAAGAACTTAAAGATTCTGGTGACGTTGTAAAAGTGCCACTATTCGAAACGTTAAAAACGCATTGGCGTGAAGTTTTGATTTCAATTGGCGCAAAAGTTGTTGAAACTGCTCCATTCTATATTTTCGGAACATTCGTAATTTCTTACGCAACGAATCAATTAAGCTTCACATATGTTCAAGCTTTAATCGCTGTCATGATCTCAACAATCGTAACGACGATTCTAATCCCGATCATGGGTAGCCTTTCTGATAAAATCGGTCGTAAAAAAATGTATGTTTACGGGACAATCGCTATGATGCTTTACGCATTCCCTTACTTCTTACTTTTACACCAAGATACTTTTGCTACACTATTAATTTCAACTGTCATTGGACTTGGCGTTATTTGGGCTCCAATTACTGCCGTTCTTGGGACAATGTTCTCTGAAATTTTTGATGCACGCGTTCGCTACACAGGCGTAACACTGGGTTATCAAATCGGTGCGGCATTAGCAGGTGGTACTGCACCACTTGTTGCAACCGCTTTATTATTGAAATTTAATGATTCATGGATTCCAATTGCAATATACATTGTTTTAACAGCTGTAATTTCTCTGTTATCTGTATGGGCAATTCGAGATAAATCGAAGGATGTACAAACTATTCAAACGAAGGAGATTTAATAAAAATGTTATTATTTGATGCAGCACTAATCGAACAACATTATAAAATGGCGGATGCGATCAAGGATGTCAAGAAAACACTTGTAGCAAAAGCTAACGGGAAAATCCAAAGTCCAGAACGTACTGTATTAGATGTTGAAGAACGTTCTGCATCTTCTCTATACATGCCTTGTGCCAATATGGAATCAGAAATAGCTTCGATAAAAATCGTTTCTATTTTCCCTGATAATCCTCAAATCGGCTTGCCGACAACACAAGGAATCATCTTATTGACTAGCTTCAGTGATGGACAGCATTTAGCAGCATTGAATGCTTCTTATTTAACAAGACTGCGCACTGGCGCTATTTCAGCAGTTGCGACTGAACGCTATGCATTGCCGAACGCTTCAACATTAGCTGTCATCGGCACTGGCGCTATGGCTTTTGAACAAGTACTAGGCGTTGCCGAAGTTAGAGATTTAACGGATATTTATTTATACAATCGTTCGATCGAAAAAACAGCAAACTTCAAAGAAAAGCTTGAGCAAGAAGGCATCACTGCGACAATTCATATTTGTGAAAGCGCAGATGAAGCAACTTCACAATCATTGATCATCAACTGTGCTACACGTTCTCAAACAGCTGTTATTCGTAAAGAAGCTATTCAAAAAGGCGCTCATATCAATGGTGTAGGCTCATACTTACCAGAGATGCGTGAAATCGATATCGACCTTATTACGAAAGAACATCAAGTAATTGTCGATGATTTCTCTGGCGTTCAACATGAAGCTGGCGAATTTATGGCTGCTGTTGCAGAAGGTAAATGGAGCTGGGACGATGTTTATGCCACTTTGGAAGATACGGTTGTTAATCCTTTCTTAACACGTCAAAGTGATATTACATTATTCAAATGTGTTGGAGCCGCTTACTATGACCTAGCAGTCGCAGAAGGCGTCTACAATAAATTGAAATCAAAAGCACAAAACATTTCACTAACATAAGAAACAAAAAATCACTAGCTGCCTTTGAACAAGGTAGCTAGTGATTTTTATTTATAATTCCAACATTGATTGAATTGTATAGGTTGGGCGTTGATCTTTTTGAAGAACTTCTTCAGTTGGTGTGACACCTGTATTCACGTGACAAGTATCTATGTCAAAA
This sequence comes from Kurthia zopfii, assembly GCF_003143955.1. Taxonomy (GTDB): domain Bacteria; phylum Bacillota; class Bacilli; order Bacillales_A; family Planococcaceae; genus Kurthia; species Kurthia zopfii. Next base: position 32,762 of record NZ_QFVS01000003.1, read on the forward strand.
TGAATTCCGGCTAGTATGTCCGTATCGTAATTATCACCAATCATCAGTAAGTCCGATTTTTGCAGATTGAATTTTTCTTGGATTGTGCGCAACATATGCGGCTCTGGCTTCCCAATAAACAATGGCTCTACAGAAGATACTTCAGCTAGTAACTTCACTAGACTGCCATTCCCCGGTACAAAACCACGCTCTTTTGGAATTTTCAAATCACTATTTGTCGCAATTAATTTCGCGCCATTTTGCAATTGATAGCCTGCTTGTTCCAATTTGTCATACGTTACCGCAAAATCAATACCTTGTACAACGAAATCAGCATCATCTTCTACGATCTCAATGCCTACAGATTGAAGTGCTTCACGTAAACCATCTTCACCGATCACATACACTTTACTCGCCGGATAGTTGTCCGCGATATAATGTGCCGTCGCAAGTGCAGATGACATAATATGATCCAATTCTAGTTCAATTCCCATTTTTGAAAGCTTATCGTAAATCTGCTGCTGTGTCATCTTTGCATTGTTCGTTACGAAGAATGGTTTAATGCCCTCTGCACGCAGTTTAGCGATTGCTTCCCGTGCTTCTGGGATGATAGTATTCCCACGGTAAACTGTGCCGTCTAGATCGAAACAGTACGCTTTATAACGCTTCATATTATTCACCTTCAGGGATAAATGCTGTTACGACAATTCCTGCTTCTTTTTCAACAAACGCTTCTACAGTCGGTTTAAATTGTTTTAAAGTTGGAAGGATATTATTCATCGTATGAATAAGTGCATCAATATCAACTTCTAAAATATCTCTTACTAATACACGACGGTGAGAGATTAACTCTTTCAAAGGTGCATCCATCTCTGGAGTAATCGCTTTTTCGTCTACTAAAATGTCGATAATATCTTCATAGCTTCCTGGATCGCGCATAATAAATCCGTCAATTAACGTGTTCCCCACATCAATTACCGCTTCAATTAAAACATTCGCAATACGAGCTACTGCTAATTCATGTATTGTGTCTTGCTTCCAATTAGTTTGAGCTTCATAAGTTTCTAATAGAGAATCCATAAAAACTAAATTTTTTGTGATTTTTTTGCCGTCGATGAAATACAATGTACTTCCTCCATTCAAAGAAATAAGTTTGTTGAATCTTCTCTTATATAGTACCATATCTTTATGTACGGAAGGGGTAATGTTAATGGAACGTTTTTTCTTATATGATGACCAAGAAGACACAAATACTCGATTTGTGAGCTTCATGGGTGAAAATCAGCGCTACGATTTAGCGATTATGCAAAGTGCGCGTTTTTACGGTAAAATCATCGTCATGGATATGCAATATAGTCGCTTTGCTATTATTGGCTCAGATGACTTAGATGAACCAGGTTACTTAGAACATGTTTTTAATCGCCCAGCTGATGAAGCGCAGGAATTACGCGAGTATTTACATGAGTTAGTAAACTAATTCGAATAAAAAAATGCCTACTAAGTAAAGTGTACTTAGTAGGCTTATTTTTATGCTTCTGAAGGTTCTTCGGTTGTTGGCTCAGAAGTAACGACTTCTTCTTCCACAACTTCTGTCACTTGCTCTTCAGCTGGCTTCACTTCTTTTTGTTCATCGCCTCTTTTTAAAATAAAGTAGGCTGCACCGAAATTACAATATTCATAAAGATAGTCTTCTAACGTACCAATCTTCGTATCGAATGTTGCTTTCGTATTTTGATCATCATAAAAACCTTTTAATCTAAGTTGACCATAACCCCAATCACCAACAATATAGTCATACTTCGTTAATATATCGCTGAATCGATTGTTAAAATCCTCAACTTTAAATGCTTCTCTATAATCTTCAATAATGTGATATTCATAAGAGCCTGCAATAATCATATAATCGTCCTCCGATTGTGGAAGATTTTCCGGCTTACTGATTAAGCATTTGGCGTTGTTTTGTCGCTGCACTAACTTGTTCATCAGCATGATAACTACTACGCACTAATGGGCCTGCTTCACAGTGGCTGAAACCTTTGCTCATTGCGATCTTACGTAGTTTGCCGAATTCCAATGGTGAGTAATACTTCTTAACAGCTAAATGCTTTTTCGTAGGTTGTAAATATTGACCGATTGTCATAATATCTACTCCATTTGCACGTAAATCATCCATTACTTCATAGATTTCTTCTTCCGTCTCTCCCAATCCTATCATAAGTGACGACTTAGTAGGAATATCTGGCTGCATTTCTTTTGAACGACGTAAGAATTCTAATGAACGGTCGTATGTTGCACGAGCGCGTACACGTTTTGTAAGGCTACGTACAGTCTCAATATTATGGTTCAAAATATCAGGTTTTGCATCCATTAAAATGCGTAAGTTTTCTTCAACTCCACCCATATCTGAAGGTAATACCTCAACTGAAGTTTGTGGACTTTTACGACGAATCGCACGAACTGTCTCTGCAAGTACGCTTGATCCACCATCTTTTAAGTCATCACGCGCAACTACTGTAATAACAACATGTTTTAAATTCATTAACTGTACTGAATCTGCTACGCGTTCCGGTTCTGCTAAATCAAGTTCATTTGGAAGACCAGTTTTTACTGCACAGAAGCGACAAGCTCTCGTACAAACATCTCCTAAAATCATAAATGTTGCAGTACGGCGCTCGCCCCAACATTCATGAATATTCGGACATCTCGCTTCCTCACATACTGTATGTAAATTTTTCTCGCGCATTAATTTTTTTAATCCACGGTACTCGTCGTTCGTATTTAACTTTATTTTTAGCCAATCCGGCTTGCGAATATGTTCTTGTTTCGTATTAGTTGGTTTACATGATGACACAAATATCCAGCTCCCGTCACAATTTTATGTAGTCTCTTTCTTGTGTCAATGTACCATAAACCCCAGTTTGTGACAACCACATTTCACTTAATTTACGTCCTGTTTTTTCAAAGTAATACAGGTAGATTGTTTTAATGAAAAAGAATACCGTCCCACTCTAATTGATCGTCGAGTTGAACGGCATTGTTTCATATTAATTAATTTTTTTACTCTGTTATAACATAATCAAGTTCTACTTTAATGATTTCTACATTTTCCAATGCTAGATTCAATTCGTATGTAGCTTTCAAAATTTGATCATCTTCTTCAAAAATACGTAAACTAGGTAAACTTGGATTTTCAGAGTTTTGTTTTGCGACTACGCCCCTTCTGCCATCGGACAGTAAAACAATCGTTCCGTTCGTATAAGTTGCAATCGTTTTTTGAAACGCCTCTACTACTTTTTTGTCATACAGTGTACCGCTGCCTTCAAGGATTATATTCATTCCTTGTGAAGGCAGCATCTTCCCTCTGTATATACGGTTGGATGTTACTGCATCAAAAACATCTGCTACTGCGATGATTTTGGCATATGGGTGAATTTCATAATCAACTAAACCTCTAGGATAACCACTACCGTCCAAGCGTTCATGATGTTGGAATGCACAATGGGCTGATAATAGAGAAATCGTATGTAAATTTCGCAATAAATCAAAACCATACTTTGCATGTAATTTCATTTCATCGAATTCTTCGCTTGTAAGTTTTCCTGGTTTATTTAGAATTTCAAAAGGTACGAGCATTTTGCCAACATCATGTAACATAGCTCCGATTCCAATTTGACGAATTTCCTCAGCATTGTAGCCGAGTTTACGCGCGATTGAAATAGAATAAATCGTTACTTGTAGTGAATGTTGGTAAATATACTCATCGTAAATAAAAGCATCACTTAATACCGTTACAATCTCTTTACTTCCAAGTATGAAATTCATCAAATCATCAATGATTGATACGAACTGTTTGGATTTTTCATCTAAACAATATGTAGCGCCTGGCTTACCATTTGGTTGCTTGATTTCTTTAAATGAATTTTCTATTTTTTTTATGGCATGATGTCTTACTTGTGGTGGTATTGTCTCAACGAGTTCAATACCTTGAGAAATTCGATCTTCAATATAGACATAATGTATATTAAGCATTTGCAGACGATTAATGATTCGTTCTGAAACTTTCACACCATCTTGTAGTAAAGGTGTTCCAGAGTCATTCCAAATCGTTCTGCCAATTATCATGCCTTCTCTGAGCGATTTCGTTGAAATTAGCCTCATCCTAAATCCCCATTTTCTGTTTATTCTATTAATGATTATATACTATAAACGCAGAAAAAAATAACAAATTTATAGTTATTTTCCGAAATATTTATACCCATAAATCGCTAAAATATCTCTTAGAAAATGCGGTAATAAATACTTTTTCTTCATGTCTTTTAATTCTGGGAAAAACCATCCAAATGTAAACATATCAAAGGTAACTACTTGTATAGAATCAGTTAGTTCTTTTTTGATTCCTTTAACAAAAAGTTGACCATCAACCAATTGACAATCATATTGCAAGATTTTACCAAGCACACGCCCTCTGAATCCTAAACCCTTCACTTCAATATCCGGCCATTCAGAATGTGTTTGAATTTCTTGTAAACATTGAATCAATTGCTCACTTGTCATCTCGATTAGACAAGCATTAATTGGATGGGGCAACATTTGATGGAGATCATATGCTGTTACAGAGCCTTTTTCTAAAGGAGTCATAAAAACACCCGCATTGAAAAAAGCACAGTCTGCTTGTGCGTAATCTAATAAAGCTTTTGAAAACAACCGCGCCAAATGACTATCGTGCTTCCATTCCTTATTATAATAGCGGCCAGCTTTGAACACTTCGACATCAAGATGTTCCTTCCCCCAAAGTTGAAGTGCTTCAACTTCTCTCGTTTCACCCTCTATATGTGGGAGTTGATCTAATTTGATCAGCTCAGTATCTATTTTTTTATTCGCAGAACTTAAACTTTCAACTTCAATTGTAGAATGCCCGATATATGTACCGAACTTCCCGCCTCCCGTTAAAAGTGCTTGTTCAACTCTTTTGCCATTTTCGAATACATGATGTGTATGTGCGCCAATAATTAGGTCTACCGAATCAATTGTATTCGCTAATTGTTCATCAGCCGTAATACCTAAATGTGACAGACACACTAAAATATCGGTCTTTTTTTCTATTTCTTTAGCAATTTTTTGCATATTTTCAATAGGCTCTATTATTTTCCACCCAAGCGGTTCGTAATATTCATAAAATGGCGCTGTTGCACCGAGAACCCCTATTTTTAGGCCATTTTCAGTTGTGTATATTTTATATGGGTTTGCCCAATATGGTTGTGACCCATCACTATTTTTTAGGTTAGATAAAATGACATCGAAATTCACATCTTTATACAATGCTTCAAGTGCCTCTTTGGAAAGTGTAATTCCTTCATTATTACCAATCGTTACCGCGTCATACCCTGCAGCTTCTAATAAATGCATATTCTCGCGACCTAGAGAAGCTTCTGTATACAAATCAGCACGGTCGATAAAATCACCTAAATCGAAAATGAAGCATGCTTCTCCTCGATCCAAGTGTTCTTGTTTTCTTTGTTGTAAAAAAGTTCTCGCACGAGGCCAACTTTTTAAATGACTATGCACATCATTCGTATGATAAATATGAATTTTTTCCATTTGCCTCACTCCTTCTGATCCAAAGCAATTCAAAAAATCAATCTTCATCAAATAAATCTAATTGCTTTGGTGCCAAGCCTTCATACTCTAATTCTAACATCTCCATCATCTCTTTCGCATTCGGAAAGGCATCATGTTCTGAATTATTATTAAAAACGACGTATAGTTCTGAAACCTGCTTATTTAAAGTCTGAATTGCATCGGCTAACTCCTGCAATTCTTCTTGATTATAATGATATAAAAAACGGACTTTTCTCCATTGATCTGCATTGCCTGGATTGCGCCAGCCATGAATATTTCGTCCATGAAATCGCATGAAACCAATCCGATTTGTTGCTTGTGGAAGCAATGGAATACAGCCTTCCCCTACTTGTGGTTCATCACAAACCGAATGTGTAAAATCCAAATCTCTTAACAATGAAAGTGTACCTTCTACGAATCGCTCGTCATACCAAGTGCGATTTCGAAATTCAATCGCAATAGGATAGTTCGGGAGCTGTTCCTTCACATAGCGTAAATATTGTACATTTTTAACTTGGCAATCAAACCATGGTGGAAACTGTACGAGAACGAGCGCTAATCGATCTGCTTGGAGAAGTACATCTGCTGCTACTCTAAAAGCTTCAAACATCTCGCCCTTTGTCTCATACGGTAAGTTGTCCCTCATATGCCCTGTCATGCCCTGATAAGCTTTAAAAACGAATTTAAAGGTATCTGGAGTGTCTTCAATCCAACGTTTAATAGATTTCACAGCTGGAATCGCATAAAACGATGAGTCGACTTCTACAAGTGGAAAATGACCGCTATAATCAAATAATTTATCCGAGGATTTCGTCGTTTTGCTATATGCTGCAGGATGATCGCCCCAACCCGTCAAACCAATTCGTATCATAGTCATTCTCCTTCCTTAATTCCTTCTTTAATAATAAGCTAAATCCAATAAAAAAAACATCCACTAAAATGCAAGTGGATGATCAAATAGTATTTGGTCTTTCATAATTGACTTTGTTCGAAATGCTATAATATAGCCATCTAAATCACGAATGGCGAATTCCTTCGCTCTCGTGCCATCGTCATATGTATCACGGGGGTTAAATGCAAACAAAGCTCCATTCTCTCTAAAATTCAAATACAGTGTATATAAATCTTCCACCGTATCAACAACTCCATAAACCTCTGGCATTAGTTTTTTAGGATGAATTTTCGTAAGGTCCTCGGCTTGTTTTAAGCTTAATGAAAATCCGAAATCTTCATCGACTATCTTTAAATTTTGCTCTTTTATTCCAAAAATCGTAGAGTAATAGTCCATTGAAAGTTCTAAGTCAGAAACTAGTAGTTCCTTTTCAGATTGGTGAGTTTGAAACATTTAATACAATCCTTCCTCCCATAATTAACATATTTGTATCTATTCTATCAGAATTGAATGAAATTTTAATTTTTTTCACTTTTATTTCACATTTCTTACACAGAATAGATGAGACAATATTAATTTCCCTGTTCCAATAAATATAAACCTACTTTTAAGAAATTATTTTATATTTATTAAATGTTTTACACCATTTGGATCTTCAAAGAACAATACATTCAATTTGAATACTTTATGGATAAATTCAGGCGTCATGACTTCAAATGGCTCGCCTTGCGCAATAATCCTTCCACCATCCATTACAATAATCTCATCACTATATTGTAAAGCTTGATTCAGATCATGTAACACCATGACAATCGTTTGATTTTGCGTTTTATTTTTTTCTTCAACTCTTGCTAATAAATCTAATTGATGGTGAAGGTCAAGATACGTAGTCGGCTCATCTAATAATAGATAATCACTTTGCTGTGCAAACGCCAGCGCCAACCAAGCTCTCTGTCTTTGACCACCAGATAATTGATAAACGAATCGTTCTTCTTCTGCAGTTAGCGAAGCCGCTTCAATCGCTTCATCAATAATTTGTTCATCAACTTCTTCATTTTGGCCAAATTTATTCCGATACGGATAACGACCGATTTTCACAAGTTGTCGCACAGTATAATGTTCAGGTGCTTCATTTTGCTGATGAACAACGGCGATTTTCTTCGCTCGCTCTTTTGCTGAAATTTGATGAATATTCACATCATCTAGTAACACTTCTCCGCTATGCGCTTTTAAATGACCCGCGATCAAACCAAGTAGTGTCGACTTCCCACTACCATTCGGTCCAATAATCGTTGTGATTTTACTATCTTTTATCGTCAATTGATTCAACTCAATAAATGGTTTCTTTTTATCATATGAAAAAGTTAGATTTTTAATGTCCATAAATTTTACCAAACTTTCTAATTAGAATAATTAAGAATGGCCCACCAATTAACGACATAATGATGGAAGCAGTAATTTCAAATGGTGGCACAATCATTCGTCCGATTGTGTCGGCTGCTAATAACATTGTCGCACCTAATAATACGGTGAATGGTAAGAGTACTTTATAATTTGAGCCAACAAGCATTCTTGCAATATGGGGTACTAATAATCCGATGAATGCGATTGAACCAACAATTGCTGTAGATACACTCGCTAAATAAACGGAAATAATAATGACCACCCAACGCGCTTTTCCAACTGGGAATCCAACACTACGAATCGTTTTCTCGCTCAAACCAAGCATATTGCAGACTGGCCCTAATATTAACGCGGCGATAATCCCGAATATGCTGAAGCCCATTAACAGATTGGCATCTTCCCAAGTTTTCATACTTAAGCCTGTGCTTTCAGTAAAATGAATAGCTGTTACGCCTGATACTTTAATAATGGCTGTAAATACAGCATTCAAAGCAATCCCGACTAGTAAGACAAAAACGGGTGACATATCGTATTTCTTCGTAACCGCATATAAAATAACAAATGCGATGACACCACCTGCAAATGCAAAAATTGGTGAATAGAAAAATAAATGTGGTAGGAAGTTAATAACAACTACATTCCCTAACATCGCTGCTGAAGTAATCCCGATAATTCCTGGATCAGCAAGTGGATTTTTAATCGCAGCTTGTAGTAAAGCACCCGCAAGCGCAAGAGATGCACCCGCAAAAATTGCGATTAATACACGCGGAAATCTTAAATCGAATACTACCGCAGTTGCACCCGAGCGATCCCCGAATACCCCTTTAATAATTTCGCCAAAGTTTAATTGTAAACTTCCGAGTACGACTGATTCATAAAGTACTACGAGAAATACAACGACCATGACACTATAGGCAATCAAAATTTTCTTCATTTTATTTCTCCTCATACAATAATTCATACATTTTTTCTAACGATTGATCGGCATTAATATTGGCTGTAATTCCAAAAAGTGTTTCATCTAAATCAAATACACGATTGTTTTTCGTCGCTTTAAAATTTCGCCAAATCGTATTCGTTTTGAATTCTTCATCAAACATCGCCTTCACTTGATTCGGGAAACCATGTGATGCACGTAAAATAATATCCGGTTGTAGCTTAAACAAATGTTCCGTATTCGAAGCGATGAATTCCTCATCCGAATGCTTCGCTTTTACTACATTTTCACCACCAGCAAGTTCTACAAGATTTCCAAAGAATGAATGTTCCGTTGAAATCATATAACTACCTGGCACACCTAAAAGCACAAGAACTTTCGGCTTTTTCTTACCCTTTATTTTTTTGTTGATTTTCGCAATTTCCGCATCATAGCGTGCATTCAATTTCTTCGCTTCTTCTTTACGGTCGAAATCTTCACCCATTTGCGTAATCGAATTTTGCATCTTTTCAATGGAATTATAATTGTAGTAAGTCGCCTTCACTTTACTTCCGTTCAGCGCCTTCTCCATTTCTGGTTTAATCGACGTAACACTTAAAATATTGGTCGGTTGTAATGATTGTACGATTTCCATATTCGGCTTTTTCACTTGGCCAATTTGTGTCACATTTTTATATTTTGCTGGAATTTCTTTTGAAGTTGAAGGAATACCGGCAAGGTCAATATTTAATTGATCTGCAGTATCTACTAAAGCCATTGTTGTAGCGACAATTTTCGGTTCACCACTTTGTTTTTGTTCTTCACCTTTTGCACCACAGCCTGACAGTAGTAGAGCCGCTGCCGCGAATGTGAATAGAATCTTTTTCATATTCAATCCTCCTATGTATAAAGAGGACTCCCTTCACCATATGTGATAGGAAAGCCCTCTGTGGTCTTACTTAAAGACGATTTTAGTCGTGTACTTATGGTTGTACTTCATGCTTGGAATTACTACGTGAACTTTTGCATAAGAAGCTTTTTTCAAACTAGATACTGGGAACATCACCGTTCTCGTATTTTTTGTTTTGCTGACAACTTTTGCATTTACATATTTGCTTCCTTGTTTCACTTGGAAGCTCTTCCACCAGCTTGAATTTTTCAAAGTCATTTTAACATATGTTTTGTTTCCGACTTTAGAAATTGTTGCTGGTTTTTTCACGTATTGATCCATCATAGATTTTTTAGAGCTTTTGTTTTTATAAACTGTGAAAGACTTTTTTGATGTTTTCGCTTTGTTAGAAACTGTTGCGATTTTCTTCGTTGATACTTCTTTACCGAATTGAATGTAGTTCGTGTACTTCCCTTCATATTTAGGTGAAGTCGCTTTAATATGAACTGTTGATTTCACTAACTTCTTCGGTGAAGCGATTTGGAATTTTACAACGCGTGTGTTTTTTGCTTTGTTCGTAGAAACTGTTTTCACATCTGCTAATTTACCATTCACATCTGTTTTAAATGATTTCCACCAAGTTGCATTTTTGATTGTTACTGTCGCGTAGTATTTACCATCGCTCATTTTTACAACTGATGCTGGTTTTACCATGTAAGCATCTGTTGCTGAAGTACTTTTTTTATTTGTTTTTAAAACTTTGTAGTTATATTTTTTAGTAGAAACAACTGTTGGCGCTTTAACATATTTCGACGTTGGGTTGAAATAGTTCGTATGCTTACCAGCTAGTTTTTTGTTTTTCGTGTTTAAAGTGAAAGTAGTTTTCGTCATAGCTTTCGGTGACTTCACTTGGAATTTCACTGTTTTTGTGTTTTTCTTTTTGTCAGTCGCAACAGTTTTTGGTGTAACCATTTTACCGTTTACATCTGTTTTGAAAGATTTCCACATTGTCGCATTTTTAAGTTTTACAGTTGTGTAATACTTACCTGCTTTAGTTTTTTGAACCGTTAATGGTTTAACGATATAACCACTTGCTACAGAAGTAGATTTTTTGTTTTTAGCTTTTAATGCGTAATTGTATTTAGTCGTGCTGATGACTTTATTTGGATCAACAGGTTTTACAACTGGTGGTACAACTACAGGTGGTTTCGTTGTATCAACGATTTTATCGAAATCTAAGTACGTTACATACTTCCCTTCATATCCAGCCATTTTAATGTGGATATTTGCAGTAATTAACGCTTTTTCTTTCGGAAGTTCGAAGCGCACAACTTTCGTATCTGCAGCTTGATCTTCAGAAACTGTTTCAACATCTACTGACTTACCTTCAACAGTTGTTTTAAATGATTGCCAAATCGATGCTTGTTTAATTATTACTTCAGCATATTTTTTGCCATCTTTTTCAACGATTTTCGCTGGTGTCGTCATGAAATTCGCCATGTTTGAAATTTTGTTTTTCTCATCATTCCACACTTGGAAAGCTTGTTCTCCAACAACAGTATATGGTTTACCTTCTAATACTTTATTGAAATCAAAGTATGTTTTATAAGTAGATTCATATGCTCCAAATTTAATATGCGAAGCTGTTTCAATTAACTCATCTTTATTTGGCACTTCGATTTTCACAAGTCGCGTATTCGCTTCAGGATCTTCTGAAAGAACAGTCGCTTCAACCATCTCACCGTCTACCATCGATTTGAAACCTTGCCAAGCATTTGCTGATTTTAATGTAAGTAACGCATATGTTTTACCGTCCACTGTCATGAAATGAGCTGGCGTTTCAACTGAACGAGTAACACCTGTTGAAATAGCCGTTTTCTCATCATTCCACACTTGGAAAGCTTGCTCCGCTACAGCTTCAGTATTGAATTTCAAGTAAACTGTATGTTTCATAATTGCTGGCCCAGCTTGGATCGCAATATCTACTTTAATTGGTTTCGTAATATCATCTACGTCGAATTTTGCTACACGCGTATTTGCTTTTTCATCAACTGAAACAGTTTTTGTATCAACCATTTTACCGTCTACTTCAGTTTTGAATTCAGCCCATAACTTTTCATTCTTAATCATAACTGTCGCTTCAAATTTACCATCTTCTTTTTTAGCTAAGTTACCTACTAACGTCATATTACGTTCAGTACCTGAAAGACTTGTATACGTATCATCTTTATACACATTGTATGGTACCGGTGTTGTAATTACTTTAGCCGCTTCAGGTTGCGTTACTGTCGTATTCGCCTCCGCAGCCTTTACTGGTGTTGCTGTTGTTGAAAAAATAGATGTTGCCATCAGCGCTGCCGCTGTAGCTGACATGAAATATCCTTTAAGATTCATTATGAATTTCTTCCCTTCATTTGTTTTCTAATAGTCAAAACGATTACGAATAAAATAAGTGCTGAAATAATATAATAATAAATGTTCGTCGATTCTTTCTTAGGTTGTTCAATTTTCTCTCCTGCTACCTTTACTTCAGCAGGATCAGAAGAAGTTTTCTCCAATTTCTTTTCATTAAATTCAAATTGGATTTCATAACTATTATCGTAGAGGAAATCTTCTCCATCTACTTTTTCATTTATGTACACATCAACTGTGCCGGGTTGTTTATCTGACGTGGATTTAAGAGGGAATTGCACGACTCTCTCATCTTTTTTTTCATTAGATGAGATCGCCGTTTCTTTCTCCCCAGCAATTGTTAACTTCTTCGTCCAATTACTTTTGCCAATTGTCAGTTCTACGTATTGTTTATTGTCTTTTACAATGAGTTTTGCAGGTTTGTGAAAATAGTCATTCGCAATTGAAACACTCGTTTCACCAGCTTTTAACACTGTATAGTCAATCGTATACGTACCGTCATCAAGTTGCTTCGCTTGTACTGTCATAGATAGTCCAAAGACGATTGCAATCGAACAGAATAAGGCAATTGCTTTTTTAGCCAACATAACCCACTGCTTTAGTTGCATCACTTTCAACGATAATTTCGTAGTGATCGATTGAGTTACCTGTTACCATTTTTTGACCGTCTGGTGTCATTGCAGGTTTGCGGTGTGCTACGTGGAACTCACGAGATGCGAACCAGTTTTCGAAAGCTGCTTTATCTTCCCAGATTGTGTGAACTAATACTTCTTCATGACCTTTGATTTCTAATCTCTTCATAACTTTTAATGCAACAAATCCAGGCATATCTTCAATACCTTGACGAATTTTGAAACGCTCTAAAATATCGTCCCCGTAACCTTCTAAAACTGTGATTGTATTTGAAACCATATACATAATTAATTTCCTCCTTTTATTAAGTCTTCATCATTTTATTGATAATGATTATCAATGTCAATTTTGTTTTTTTGTGTTTTTCTACACTTTTTACGCAATAATCTATGGCGGTTATTAAATTTTGCTGACATAATACGGAAGGGCTCTATATTTAATCATGTTTTTTCGTAATATACTTACGAACCATGTACTATTGCCACCTACATTTTTTAAGAGCAAGTGACAATAATCCATGAAAATATATTTTTTATTATTTCGCGAACTTTTTTATTTGCTAAATCGTTTTATCATTACGGAATTATTATTGGTTTTATTTTTGCGAGAGCGAGTGACCACAATGGATGAAGATGGGACATTTTTTTCAATAAATGACATATTACATTATTTATTTTTAAATCATGATCTTGAGTTTGCCTATGAAAACTATATTTTTTATATCGCAAACGGCCTAAATGGCTTTGTATTATTGGACGTGCAGCACGATGGGGATTGCGTGGAAGTATCTGATTATTACAAACACCCGATTAAATTTATTCAATTTGCTAAAATTAATAACAAATCGATTAAAGATTTATTTATTGAAGAAAGTGACAAAATTACTATTTTAGGTATTTATTAAACAGCAAAACACTTCTAGTTTCTCAACTAGAAGTGTTTTTTTAAATTCAATCGCAAAAATCTAGTTTGCATAGCATAGCGATCTAATGATTATGGAATACTATCATGCATGAACTTCAATGATATTTGAAAAATGTTACAATATCCTTAATAGAGGCAAAAAGAATTAAATTTCCAATTAATAATAAGAAGCCGAGCAAACCCCAAAAACCGAGTACACCAAAGCCACCTAAAAAAGGATTTAAAAATGGTGCTGAAGGCGAAAAATTCCTGAATAAACTAGTAAAAGGTGATGGACATAAAACATATAAGACAACTAAAACTCTTGGTAAAAGAGTTGTCGATGTTTATATAAAAAAACGAACTCTATTCACGAATCTAAAGTTGGATATGCCTCAAAAACAAAATTTATCAAAAAACAAGTTGATAAAGATGCTTGACTAAAGAAAAATAAAATTGTAAAGGGAGTAAAATGGCATTTCTTTAAAAGCGCAAAAACCGGGAAAGTTGGAGCAAGTAAACCTCTACTTGATTACTTAAGAAAAAATAAAATCCCCTATACAATTTACAAATAAAATCATATTGAAGAAGGGAATTTACAATGAGTTATCCATATATGTTTCCACCATTTGAAATGAAAGATTTTGAAGATATGAATAAGAAAGAAGCGAAACAACATTTTGAATGGTATGTTTCCGAGATCCCGAATCGTATAGAAGTTTTGTCTGAATTAACAGATGGACAAGTGAACTTAGATTATTCTCCAGATTCTCTTATTCAACTTTTCACGTGGTTCCTATCAACCATTACCATTTACCAACTTTCTGACGAAGAGATTGAAGCTGAATTGGATGATTTACGTCAATATCCTGACTTTGTCTTTGAAGATGAAAAAGAGAAGTTACTTGCAAATCCAGTAGAATTAAAGACTGAAAACTATGCATTAGCGATGGACATTGCAATTTATTACGGTGAAACACTTATTAGAAATTATCCGCAAGTACATTGGACTTATTTTACTAAACCTAAGTCATATGCATTCTTAAATGAACCTATCATTCAGAGCATCGATAAAGAAAATTGGTTTGAAAGAAATCCTCGAAGACTACTCCAGGTTCTTATCCAAGATATAAAAACTAATGAAATAAACAATAAAACACTTCATGAAATGTTTTTAATGGATGTTTCCGAGATCTTGGAAGATTATGATGACTAATCTATAAAACATATATAAATTTAGTAATCCCCTTTAGCTTTTTGTCTAAAGGGGATTTATTTTATTTTATCAAGTACGTTGAATGAACATACACATACGTATTATTACTTTTAATCTTTGCCCAGCCATTTTTATCAATAGAAACTACTTGAACTGTATCCTTTTTCTTTAGTTGACCAAGTATCTTTCCACTATTCGATGCGGCCTTTCGAATGTTTAATTGATCTGCTGTAACTGTATAACGTATAGTTTTTTGTGATGTTGGTTTTGTCGGATTTTTAGAATCACTACCAATAAACCACTTTAAAGCTTTCGAGCCTGTAAGGATATTAAGATCTACACCACCATTGATTCCGGCAATTTTACCACGATCTGTATATTGGTGTAAATCACATTCGAATCTTGGTTTGATAACTGATTTCCCATCAGATGCATATCGTGGAATCCATTTAAAATCTGCTTTTGAGTAATCAAGATTAAAACTATCATGTAAGTGATGCGCAACGTAAATTCCTACTTTTTCAGATCCAAGTCTGCGCAATTCTGCGATAAATGCATTTGTGCCTGCACGCATATTATTCATTGTTTTTACTTCTACATCGGCAACGAAAAACAAAGGTTTATGACCATTTACCATTGATCGCTTATAAAAATCACGTGCTTCTACTTTCGCATCTTCTACTGACGTAAAACGACAAAATGCATATACACCGTACGGAATATCATTCTTCTCACAGCCTGTCGCATGCTTTGTATAAATTTGGTCAATTTCCCTTATTATCCCCTCATGTTTTAAGGCATACACGCTGCACAATGTCTCGAAGTTGGCTATGATCTAAAAACACTTTCTGCAAGACTAGATCATAGATCAATCCAGACGACTGCGGACACGTATTTACATGTAACAAAAAAAGTAGAAATCACCTCAATTCATAAGTTCGAAACTTACTTAAAAGAGATGAAATCTACTTAAAATTAAAACAACTTTTCGTTTTTCGTGGGGATTTTGTGGGGGAATTGAAAACCCTACACTTTTTAACCCCTTGTAACCATTGGTATCAACGGATTAACCGATTGAACCTTCCATTTCAAACTTGATTAGGCGGTTCATTTCTACAGCGTATTCCATTGGTAGTTCTTTTGTGAATGGTTCAATGAAGCCCATTACGATCATTTCTGTAGCTTCTTGCTCAGAAATACCACGGCTCATAAGGTAGAATAATTGTTCTTCAGATACTTTAGAAACTTTCGCTTCATGCTCTAAAGAGATTTGATCATTCATTACTTCATTGTATGGAATTGTATCAGAAGTTGATTCATTATCCATAATTAAAGTATCACATTCGATATTTGCACGAGCATTTGTCGCTTTTTTACCGAATTTAACGATTCCGCGGTAAGTTACGTTACCACCATGTTTAGAAATCGATTTAGATACGATTGTTGAAGATGTATTTGGTGCTAAATGAATCATTTTTGCACCAGTATCTTGGTTTTGGCCACGGCCAGCAATTGCGATTGATAAAGTCATACCACGAGCGCCTTCACCTTTAAGGATACAAGCTGGGTATTTCATTGTTAATTTAGAACCGATGTTACCATCAACCCACTCCATCGTACCGTTCTCTTCAACAACTGTACGTTTTGTAACTAAGTTATAAACGTTGTTCGCCCAGTTTTGAATTGTAGTGTAACGACATGAAGCGTTTTTCTTAACGATGATTTCTACTACTGCTGAGTGAAGTGAGCTTGTTGTATAAACAGGCGCTGTACAACCTTCAACATAGTGTACTGATGCATCGTCATCAACGATAATTAACGTACGTTCGAATTGACCCATGTTTTCAGAGTTAATACGGAAGTAAGCTTGTAATGGTGTATCCAGTTTTACGCCTTTTGGTACATAAATGAATGAACCACCCGACCATACTGCTGAGTTTAATGCTGAGAATTTGTTATCAGCTGGAGGAATTACTTTCGCGAAGTATTCACGGAATAAATCTTCGTTTTCTTTAAGTGCTGAGTCAGTATCTTTGAATACGACACCTAAATCTTCAAGTTCTTCCTTCATGTTGTGATATACAACTTCTGATTCGTATTGTGCAGAAACACCTGCAAGGTATTTTTGTTCTGCTTCTGGAATACCTAATTTATCAAAAGTAGCTTTGATTTCTTCAGGTACTTCATCCCAAGATTTTTGAGTTGCTTCAGAAGGTTTTACATAGTAAGTGATTTCATCAAAATCTAAACCAGATAAATCTCCACCCCATTGAGGCATTGGTTTTGAATAGAAAATATCTAAAGATTTCAGACGGAAGTCTAACATCCATTGTGGTTCTTGTTTCATTTGAGAAATTTCTTTTACGATTGCTGGTGTTAGTCCACGTTCAGTACGGAAAATTGATACGTCTTTATCATGGAAGCCAAATTCGTAATCGCCGATTTCAGGCATATTTTTAGCCATCATTTCTCCTCCATTCTACAGTTTGTATTCATTTACTCTTTCAAGTAAATTAGTTTTCTTTAATCCCTTTTTCCATTGCTTTCCAAGAAAGGGTTGCACATTTGATACGAGCTGGGAATTGAGCTACACCAGTTAGTGCAGCTACATCTCCTAAATCAAGATCTTCGTCAATTTCATGACCTAACATCATTTCAGAAAATACGTGAGCAAGCTCTACAGCTTCTTCCGTTGTTTTCCCTTTGATCATTTGAGTCATCATTGATGCTGAAGACATTGAGATTGAACATCCTTCACCCTCAAATTTTGCATCCGTTACAATGTTATCATCTACTTGTAAAGTAAGGTGAATACGGTCACCACAAGTAGGGTTATTCATATCGATTGCGACGTTTGAGTCTTCGATTTTACCTTTATTACGTGGTTTTTTATAGTGATCCATAATTACGGAACGATATAGTTGATCTAAGTTATTAGACATTTGCAAAATACTCCTTCGCGAAACGCACGCCTTCCGCTAGTTTGTCGATATCAGCTTCGTCGTTATAAACGTAGAAGCTAGCACGCGCAGTTGCAACACATTCTAACCATTTCATTAATGGTTGAGCACAGTGATGACCTGCACGAACAGCGATTCCACGACTATCTAATGCAGTCGCTAAATCATGTGGATGTACGTCATCAATGTTAAATGTAGCAAGACCTGTGCGAATTTCAGGATTCTGTGGTCCGTAGATTGTTAATCCTTCAATAGTAGAAAGATTTTCAAACGTGTATTTAGAAAGCTTATGCTCATGCGCAATAATTTCGTCCATACCGATTTCATTTAAGAAATCAATCGCAGCACCAAGACCGATTGCCCCTGCAATTACAGGAGTACCCGCTTCAAATTTAGCTGGTAGGTCAGCCCATGTAGAATCTTGAAGACCAACAAAGTTAATCATTTCCCCGCCGAATTCGACTGGTTCCATGTTTAGAAGATGCGCTTTTTTACCATATAATACACCAATGCCAGTTGGACCGCACATCTTATGTCCTGAGAACGCTAAGAAGTCGACATCCAAATCTTGTACATCTGTTTTCATATGGGGTACACTCTGTGCGCCATCGACTACCATTACTGCACCATGTTGGTGAGCAATTTCAGTGATTTCTTTCACAGGGTTAATTGTACCAAGAACATTGGAAGCCATCGTTACAGATACAATTTTCGTGCGATCTGTAATTGCTTTACGGACTTCATCTAATGATAAAGTGCCGTCAGCTTCCATTTCGATATATTTCAAAGTGGCATTAGTTGCTTTCGCCAGTTGTTGCCATGGAATCAAGTTAGAGTGATGTTCCATATATGTGATGACAATTTCATCACCTTCTGAAACATTTGCACGACCATAGCTTGATGCAACCATGTTTAAACCTGCTGTTGTACCACGAGTGAAAATAATTTCTTCCGTAGACTTGGCGTTAATGAATTGACGGACCTTTTCGCGAGCGCCTTCATATTCGTCAGTCGCACGATTCCCTAGTGTGTGAACACCACGGTGTACGTTTGAGTTTTCGAATTCATAATATTTCTTTAAAGATTCAATGACTTGAATAGGCTTTTGAGAAGTCGCCGCACTGTCTAAATAAACAAGTGGGTTGCCATTAATCTCTTGGTTTAAAATTGGAAAATAGCTACGAATGTCGTCTTTGATCATTATTTAACTTTCCTTTCGATTACCTCAACAAGTTGTTTGCGTACTCCTTCGATTGGAAGTTGGCTAACTACAGGCTCAAGGAATCCGTGGATTACTAAGCGTTCTGCGTTTGCACGAGAAATACCACGGCTCATTAGGTAGTAAATTTGTAATGGATCTACGCGACCTACTGATGCTGCGTGTCCTGCAGTTACATCATCTTCTTCAATAAGAAGAATTGGGTTCGCATCGCCACGAGCGTCTGGAGAAAGCATAAGAACGCGTGATTCTTGCTCAGCGTTTGCTTTAGTAGCGCCATGTTCGATTTTACCGATACCATTAAAGATTGCACGTGCAGAGTCTTTCATTACTGCATGTGTAAGGATTTGTCCGTCTGAAGATTTACCCCAGTTGCGAACTTCAGTAGTAAAGTTTTGGTTTTGTTTACCGCGACCGATTACAACTGTTTTAGCGTCAGCTGTTGAGCCATCGCCACGTAAGTGTGTTACGTTTTCAGAAACTGTATCGCCATCGTTCATTAAGCCAAGAGCCCAATCAAGAGAAGCGTCACGTTTTGTTTCACCACGACGGTTAATGTAAGAAGTGAAACCTTCTGCTAAAGTATCAACTGCGCCAAATGTTACTTTCGCGCCATCGTTTACGATTACTTCTTCAATGATGTTTACTTGACCTTTTGCAGCACCGATTGATAAGTAGTTTTCAACGTAAGTTACTTCTGAGAATTGATCTGCAACAAGTAATACGTGGTTGAATAATGAAGTATTTTCATCATCTGTATAGAATACAGCTTGGATTGGTTGCTCAACTTTTACTTCTTTAGGAACGTAAATGAAAAGTCCACCGTTTACTAATGCTGTGTGTAAAGCTGTTAATTTATGTTCATCAACTTCAACTGCTTCAGTCATGAAGTATTTTTGTACAAGGTCACTGTGTTCTTGAACAGCAGTGAAAAGATCCGTTACGATTACACCTTGTGCTTTTAATTCTTCAGAAACTTGTAAGTATGCAGCTGTGTTGTTGTGTTGTATGAATAAGTTTTGTTGATTTTCATCAACGATTGCTTGAACCTCTTGTGGAAGTTCAGTTAAAGAAGAAATTGCTTTACCTTCAACTTTGTGTTCTGGGAATTCAAAGAAGTTCCAAGAATCCACATTTGTTTTGTCAGGCTTAACCATTTCTAATGTTTCTACTTTTGCAAGAGCACGTTCACGAAGCTCAGTCAACCATTGTGGTTCATTGTGTGCTTCAGAGAAAGAGCGTACGTCTTGAGCGCTTACCGCTAATTTTGTTTCAACAGTCATGGCTTGCTCGTCCTCCTTCTTATGCTTCTTCAGTAATAGCGTCTGTGTCTTCGATACCTAATTCTTTTTTAATCCAGTCATAACCTTCTGCTTCTAGACGTTGCGCTAGTTCAGAACCACCAGATTTAACTACTTTACCTTGCATCATTACGTGTACGTGATCAGGTGTGATGTAGTTTAAAAGACGTTGGTAGTGAGTGATCATTAGGCAACCGAAACCTTCGCCGCGCATTTCGTTGATTCCTTTAGAAACAACTTTAAGAGCATCGATATCAAGACCAGAGTCAATCTCATCAAGAACTGCGAATTTAGGTTGGATCATCATTAATTGTAAAATTTCGTTACGTTTTTTCTCGCCACCTGAGAATCCTTCGTTTAAGTAACGTTGGCTCATTTCTTCAGGCATTTCTAGGAAGTCCATTTTCTTATCAAGTTCACGGATGAATTTCATAATTGAAATTTCATCGCCCTCTTCACGACGAGAGTTAATAGCAGAACGTAAGAAATCGGCATTTGTAACACCAGCAATTTCAGATGGGTATTGCATAGCAAGGAATAGACCAGCTTGAGCGCGTTCGTCTACTTCCATTTCAAGTACATCTTCACCGTCTAAAGTGATTGTACCAGAAGTTACTACATATTTAGGGTGACCCATAATAGCTGAAGCTAATGTAGATTTACCAGTACCGTTTGGCCCCATAATTGCATGGATTTCGTTTGTATTTAGTGTTAAGTTAACACCTTTTAAAATCTCCTTGTCTTCGATTGAGACATGTAGATCTTTAATTACTAAAGTTGACATTCAATTACCTCCGTTTAGTTGTAGGAAAGATTTTCTCTCCTAAATTATTATCATTCTAATCTTAACCCAAATAATAGTCATAAGCAACTCATTTGATACTCATTATCAATAGAGTATTTTTTCCTTATAAACAGGTTGTTTCTCTTAATACTCAAGGATTTCTCGCAATTCCATTCTCATTTTCAATAAACTTTTCTAATTGAGAATCGTTTTCACAACTTGAATAGTGATAACCACGCTATTTTGACCATTACATGAACTTTTACCTTAACATCATAACAATTATTAAGGAAAATAAAAACCTAGTCAAAGTGGATTATTTCAGAAAATCTTCATAAGTAGAAATGAATATTCTCTATTCAATATTTTAAATTCACAAATCCATACAAACACTATATAATTTAATTATAATTAATCGATATTTTAGATGAATAGGAGATGGATTCCAATGGAACTTAGACAATTGCGTTATTTCGTAGCTGTAGCAGAACGAGAACATATTTCCGAAGCTGCCGAGTCATTGCACGTTGCTCAATCTGCTGTTAGTCGACAAATTGCCAATTTAGAAACTGAACTAGGAACAGAGTTATTCGAACGAATTGGCAGGAATGTCAAATTAACGCCGATTGGCAAAGTTTTTTTAGAACATTCTTTAATCGCATTAGAAGCAATTGATTTCGCAAAAAAACAAATTGATGAATATCTAGACCCCGAACAAGGTACGATTAAGATTGGTTTTCCAACAAGTTTGGCCAGCTTCTTATTACCGACCGTTATTTCCGCTTTCAAAAAAGAACATCCGAATGTTTCTTTCCACCTACGACAAGGTTCATACCGCTACTTAATTAATGCCGTAAAAACACGCGAACTAAATTTAGCTTTCTTAGGTCCTGTCCCTAAAAAAGATGAAACGATCGACACTAAAATCCTTTTCACTGAAAAGATTTCGGCATTATTACCCGCCAATCATAAATTCGCACAGAAGGCGGAGATCCAACTTGCTGATTTAAGAGAAGAACCATTCGTTCTCTTCCCACAAGGTTACATATTAAATAAAGTAGTCGTCGATGCGTGTAAATCTGCCGGTTTCGCACCTAATGTGACTTCTGAAGGTGAAGACATGGATGCTTTGAAAGGTTTAGTGGCTGCTGGCATTGGCATTACGTTGTTACCTGAAAGCGCCTTTTACGATTCAACGCCTAGAAGAACTGTTCGAATCAACATTTCAGAGCCAAACTTCACGCGAAATGTCGGGGTTGTCTTCCCTGTCAGCCGTGATTTAGCGCCGTCTGAACAGATTTTCTTAGATTTTGTCACAGATTTCTTCTCTCGACTAACTCAATTTGGTTAACTCAACAGAAAAAGGACTTCAGCGATCATTCGCCGAAGTCCTTTTCATTTGAATTATTCTTTTACAGGTACTACAGAACCTTCCCACTCTTCATTAATATAATCTTGAATTTCTTTAGAGTGTAGAGCTTTCATTAGTTCTTTAATTTCTTTTTTATCTTCGTCGCCTTTACGAACTGCGATTACGTTTACATATGGTGATTCGCTATCTTCAATTGAGATTGAATCTTTCGTAGGTGTTAAACCTGCATCAATTGCGTAGTTAGAGTTGATGATTACTGCATCGCCTTCTTCATTTTTGTACATTTGTACTAACATTTCAGGAGCAGTTTTCGCATCAATTTTTAAATCTTTCGGGTTTTTGTCGATATCTTTAATTTGAGCAGCATCTTTATTTACGCCCTCTTTAAGCGTGATTAAACCTTTTGTTTCAAGAAGCGTTAAAATACGACCTTGGTCAGCTACAGAGTTAGAAATTAGAATTGTAGCGCCTTTTGGAAGATCTTCTAATGTTTTATGTTTTTTAGAGTAAATTCCGATTGGCTCGATGTGAACGCCACCAGCGCTTACGAAATCATAGCCATTATCTTTAATTTGTTGCTCTAAATATGGTTTGTGTTGGAAGAAGTTTGCATCTAAATCTTTTGATTCTAAATCTTTGTTCGGTAAAACGTAATCTTGATACGTTTCGATATCTAATTTAATGCCTTCTTTTTCTAAAATCGGTTCAGCTTTTTCTAGAATTTTTGCATGTGGCACGTTAGAAGCACCAATTGTTAATGTTGTTTCTTTACCATCACCAGAATCTTTATCTGAACCACAAGCAGCAAGACTTAGCGCTAATGCTCCTGTTAAAATACCAGCAAGTAATTTTTTCGAGTTTTTCATGTGTCATTTCCCCTTTGTGTTTGTTATATTTTTCGCTTTCGCGTTATTGCTATCGTTTGTCGATCTTCGCTGTAATGAAATCGCCAATCCATTGAATAATGAAGACGATGACTAATACAAATACTGTTGCTACAAAAGTGACATCATTTTGTGAACGTTGGAATCCATCCATAAATGCTAAGTAACCTAAACCACCAGCTCCGATAATACCTGCCATAGCTGTGTAACCAATTAAAGCGACAGCTGTTACAGTAATACCAGAAATTAATGCTGGAAGTGATTCCGGAATTAACACTTTCCAAATAATCGTTGGTGTAGTTGCACCCATTGATCGTGCCGCTTCAATAACTCCTTTATCAATCTCTTTCAATGCAATTAATACCATACGAGCGTAAAATGGCGCTGCACCAATGATTAATGCTGGTAATGCGGCATTTGCTCCACGAATAGAACCCATTAGGAATGCTGTGAATGGAATTAATAAGATAACTAATATAATGAAAGGAATCGAACGGAAAATATTTACGACTGCTCCAGTTAAGAAATTCACGACTTTATTCGCCCATAATTGATGTGGCGCAGTTAGAAATAGTAGAATCCCTAGTGCTAAACCAATAATGAATGTCGCAATTGTTGAAATAGCCGTCATATACAATGTGTCTAAGATTGCTTCCCACATATTCTCCCAATCAACATTTGGGAATAATTTTTCAATACTATTCATGTGTTAGCACCTCCGACTTAATACCTTCAGCAGCAAGGTAAATTACCGCTTTCTCCACTTCTTCATCCGAACCTGCGATTTGGACAATTAGCGTGCCGTATGGGCCACTCTTAGTTGGTGAGATGTTACCGTGCACGATATTTACTTCTACTTCAAATTGACGAATTAGCTTCGTAATAATCGGTTGTTCTGTCGTTGAACCAACGAAGAATAACTTGATTAATTTACCTTTTGAATATTGTTCTTTCATTTGTTGAATCGATTCTTTATGACCTGCAGTATCCGTCACTTGTTGTACGAATTTCTGTGTCACTAAAGCTTTTGGTGATTCAAACACTTGAAGAACATCCCCTTGCTCCACTACTTTACCCGCTTCCATAACCGCTACTCGATTACAGATTTTGCGGATGACATGCATCTCATGTGTAATTAAGATAATCGTAATATTAAGTTTTTCATTTACACTTCTTAGTAAATCTAAAATCGCATCCGTCGTTTCCGGGTCTAACGCGGAAGTTGCTTCATCACATAGAAGAACTTCTGGATCATTCGCTAACGCTCTCGCAATACCGACACGTTGTTTTTGACCACCTGATAATTGGGATGGGTATGCTTTTTCTCTTCCCGTTAATCCGACTAGCTCGATTAATTCTGCTACTTTCTTTTTGCGCGCTTCTTTCTTAACACCTGCTACCTCTAAAGAGAAAGCAATATTATCTTCAACTGTACGAGACCATAGTAAGTTGAAATGTTGGAATACCATACTAATTTTATGGCGAGCATTTCTTAGTTTCGCACCTTTAATTTTTGAAATATCTTCACCGTTCACAATTACTGAACCTGAAGTTGGTTTTTCTAGTCCGTTGAATAAACGGATCATCGTACTTTTACCTGCTCCACTGTATCCGATAATGCCAAAGATTTCTCCATCTTGGATTTTCAGATTTACCTGATCTACGGCTGTTAGTGGACCATTTGAAGTTTTGTATTGCTTCGTTACATCGTTTAATTGAATCAAAATTATCCCACCTTACCGTATTTTAATAACAAAAAACCCTTCTACAAAGATAAGTAGAAGGGTTTAATCATACACAAATATGCTAAACCGTTCTCTCATCTTTCAAGATATAAAATCTTGAGTGACTTGGCACCATTTCACATACGTGACGGTTGCCGGGCTTCATAGGGCACTATCCCTCCACCTCTCTAAATAAGAGTAACGACATCAGTTCATTTAGTTATTGAAGCAACTTTACCATTGAAGACTTAAACAGTCAATACTTTTTAGATAACTTTTCAAATATATTTGGTACAGATTGGAAAGCATACACTTTTTCAACAACTTCTCCATCTTGTGAGATTAGTAAACACGGTACACTTTCAACTTCATACTCTACCGCTAACTGCTCCATATAATTGAGGTTCGCCTTCCCCATCGGAATATTTGTAACTACTTGTTCCGTCACATCCATCAATCTCGAAGCGACTTGGCAAGTACCGCACATCGGCGTATATAAATAAAATGCAGTTTTGCCATTCGCCGATTTCTGTTCTTCCCATTGTTCTTTTGACCATTCTTGCATTGAACTCATCCTTTACTTAATAAAAATCCACGTTTCACCGCGAAGCCAGCATCTTGTAAAACTCTCGCCAAATGTTTTCTCGGCGTTTGTTCTACACCGCCATATACTGACCGCGTATATAAATGATTTGATTCAGGATAGACACTATTGAAAAGTTTTCGATGTTTTTTCCCCATCTCATCTTCGTCGAAAAAAGCATAAAATTCGCAGCACTCAAATGGTTCAAGCATTTGCTCTATTCTATTTCGACTAAAAGTGCCATTTGTACAAATGATTTCAACATACTCATCTAAAATTGGTTGAAGCTTTAACTTATCTTGCCTACCTTCAACAATAATCACTTGATCCGTTACCATCTGACATCCCTCCAGCAATCATTTATCCCTATCTTATTTATAGCATAATTTGAACAATAGATTAAATGAATCGATTGTAAATTTTTCGCAAATAAAAAAAGCCACTCTTGAAAGAATGACTTTTTCAAAAAGAAATTATTCTCCAATAACTTCTTCGTATTGTTCAGCAGTTAATAATGCTTCTAAGTGTGCTGCATCTGAAGGTTTAACAACAACCATCCAAGCTTTTTCGTATGGTGATTCATTTACGAATTCTGGGCTATCTTCTAAATCTTCGTTTGATTCAACAACAGTACCTGAAAGTGGTGCATATAATTCAGAAACAGTTTTTACTGATTCAACACTACCGAATGGTTGATCAATTGTAATTTCGTCGCCTACAGCTGGTAGTTCAACGAATACGATATCTCCTAATTCAGATTGTGCGAATTCTGTAATACCAATACGAACATTACCGTCTTCTTGTAAAACCCACTCATGCTCTTTTGTGTAACGTAAATTAGTTGGAATACTCATTTTTATTAACCCCTCCATGAATTATGTATAGTAATTTTATCTATATTGTTACATATATTGTGCATAAAAACAAGTCTTTCTAGTCGTTTTTCCAATTTTCTACAAAATCAGATTCTTTAAAGCCAAGTGTGATTTGTTTTCCGTTAAAAGAAATCGGACGCTTAATAAGCATACCATCTGACGCTAAAAGCTCAAATTGTTCGGATTCTGGCATATTTGGTAATGAATCTTTCAATTCTAACTCTCGATACTTCATGCCAGAAGTATTAAATAATTTCTTTAAAGGAATGCCAGTCGCATCTACCATTTCTTTTAATTGAGCTGCGCTAGGTGTTTCTAAAACAATATCCTTCGCCTCAACATCGATTCCTTCATTTTTAAACCAAGCCAATGCTTTTCTACATGACGTGCATTTTGGATAGTGGTAAACCGTAATTGTCATAACCGCGCTCCTCTGCTTATTGATACCTTCATTGTATGAAAAATTTCCACATTAAGCAATTCGTTTCCATTCAAAAAGACAAAAGAAATACCCAGCATATTTCCACTGAAAATACCCGGGTTTCTACCTATTATAATATATGCACTTACGCTGTACTTTTGAGAAAGACGTTAATCCATAAATTGATTGAATAACTTCGTTTGGTCATCAAGATGCTCTGAACATTTCTCAATTGCATTATAATCACCGACTACTTCTTCGATGAATTGTTGGTTTGAATCGACTTTTTCAGAGATGGCATCACCAGCATTTTCAATCACTGTAATCTGTTCAGTAAGATCTTCAATCATCGTGCGGATATCAATAATCGAGTGATCCACATGCTGTGATAAACGTCGCACTTCAGTCGCTACTACATTGAATCCACGCCCGAATTCACCTGCTCTAGCTGCTTCAATACCTGCATTTAGCGCTAATAAATTCGTCTGTTTTGAAATATGACGGATTGTTTTAACAATATCTTGGATCGCATCTGTTTTTTCGATTAATGTGTGAATTGATTTTTGATTCTGACTTGAAATTTCAATTACTTCATGGAAATTAGTATCTAAATTTGCAGCATTCGTCTTACCCATTTTTGAAAGACCATTCAATTCATGTGACATATTTTGTAGTTCATTGGCGATCGAAATCATATCATTATTGCGGTTTGTAATATCAAATGCGATTTTCATCACACCTGTTACAACGCCTCTACCATCACGAATCGGTAAATAGGTTGCTTCTAACCAAATACTACTACCATCCGCATGCTTACGTTCAATTTTATCTTGATAACTATTCCCCAATAATAATTGACGCCAAAACTGTTCATACTCTAAGCTGTTTGCAAAAGCACTGAAGCATAATGCCGCGTGTTTTTTGCCGATCAATTGCGAAGGTGTATAACCTACTGTTTTTGCGAATTGCTCACTTGCATATGTGACAGTACGATTCGTATCAAAACGAATGACTGCTAAATCTTTCTCTAAAGCTTGGATCAATAAATCATTAGAAGTTTTTTCACTTTTTTCTAATACGCCTAACATTTCCTAACTTACCCCCAAAATCGATACTTTTTAACTGTTATATTTATATATTCGGTTCGATTTCGAGATTTTTTAGAACTATATTCCTAAAATTATTTTCCACCATGTAATATCATAAGGTATTTATACCCTTTATTGAATAAAAATCAATGATAAAAGAGTTTTTTGAGTAGAGGGTTTCTATAAAATAGTGAATACTAACTTATTGAATCGCGTAAAAAAGGTAGAAAATCGCATTAAATCACGATTCTCTACCTTTCTTATTCTCTGTCATGAAATTATTAAACTTCTTACGTACTTATGCAATTAAACTGTATATTTTTCTGCAGCAATTAATTGTACAGATGCTTCACGTTTTTTCGCAATAAGATTATATGGATTATTGCGCGTTAATTTACGTAATGCAGATAACATCATACGTTGGTTATCGCCTTCAGCTGCAGCAAGTAATGTATCTTTCGCTTCTTTTTCAATTTCTGCAAATGCTTCTTGAACGAAGATTTCTGTATACAATACTTTTTGCGAAGCTTTATCTAAACCGCTACGCTCGATCGCTTTCTCAGTACGTAATACAACTGATTCCATCGCGAATAATTGGTTAGCAATATTTGCGATGTTTACAAGCACTTCTTGTTCATCTTCAAGTTTCGTGCCATATGTCATCGCGGCTGTCCCTGCTGATAGTAAAGCAATTTTCTTCGCCATCTTCACAAGATATTTCTCTTGCGCTAGTGGCTCAGTCCCGATTTCCTCAGGCATCATCGATAACAACTCACCTTGTAATGCTTGCGCTTGTTGTAATAGCGGTAATTCGCCTTTCATAGCTTTCTTCATAAATGTACCTGGCACGATTAATCGGTTAATTTCATTTGTTCCTTCGAAAATACGGTTAATACGAGAATCGCGGTAAATTCGCTCTACTTCATATTCTTGCATAAAGCCGTAACCACCGTGTAATTGAACCGCTTCATCTACAATGTAATCTAAAGTTTCTGAACCGACAACTTTGTTAATTGAACATTCGATTGCATATTCTGCAATTGATGCTGCAACTGCTTTTCCGTCTTTCGCTTCTTCTGGGCTTAATTGACTTGTACGATCTTCAAAGTAGCCAACTGTACGGTAAATTAATGATTCAGCTGCATATAGACGAGCTGCCATCGTTGATAATTTCTCCTTCGTTAAGTTGAATGAAGAAATCGGTGTGTCAAATTGTTTACGACCATTTGAATATGAAATCGCTAATTCTAATGCACGTTTAGAAGCTCCGACTGTACCTACCCCTAATTTATAACGACCGATATTTAAAATATTGAATGCGATGATATGGCCACGGCCTGCTTCACCTAGAAGGTTTTCTACCGGAACTTTCGCATCTTCTAAAATCAATGTACGCGTTGAAGATGATTTAATCCCCATTTTCTTCTCTTCTGCACCTGTTGATACGCCATCATAGTTGCGTTCTACGATGAATGCTGAGAATTGATCACCATCAATTTTCGCATATACTACGAATACATCCGCAAATGCTGAGTTAGTAATCCACTGTTTTTCACCGTTTAAAATATAGTGCGTACCTTCAGCATTTAATTTCGCTACTGTACGAGCGCCTAATGCATCCGACCCAGAGCCTGGTTCAGTTAATGCGTAGGCAGCTAATAGTTCACCTGACGCTAGTTTTGGAAGGTATTTTGCCTTTTGATCATGATTACCGAATAGTACGATTGGAAGTGAACCAATCCCTACGTGAGCACCGTGAGTGATTGAGAAACCACCTGCTGGTGACATTTTTTCAGCGATTAAAGCTGAAGAAATTTTATCTAAACCAAGACCTTCATATTCTTCCGGAACATCTGCTGCTAATAAGCCTAGTTCCCCTGCTTTTTTCAATAATGTTACTGAGTGTTCAAATTCATGATTTTCTAAGTTTGGCACTAATGGAATTACTTCATTTTGAACATAATCATCCGTTGTTTTTGCGATCATTAACTGCTCATCTGTGAAGTCCTCTGGTGTAAATACATTTTCGAATGCTACATCCTCTGTTAAAAAACTGCCGCCTTTTACTAATTTCACTGTGTTTTCTGTCATGATAATTCCTCCTCAATAATTTTTATTAAAGCATTTCGAATACGCCTGCTGCGCCCATTCCGCCGCCGATACACATCGTTACGACACCATACTTTTTGCCTTGTCTTTTTAATTCATGTAGAAGTTTTAAAGTTAATACTGTTCCTGTTGCGCCAAGTGGATGTCCTAGTGCGATTGCGCCACCATTTACATTCACTTTATTTAGATCGATGCCAAGCTCTTTGACAACTTGAATCGATTGCGATGCGAAAGCTTCATTAATCTCCCATAAATCAATATCTTCAATTGATAAACCAGCAATTTTTAATGCTTTTGGAACAGCTACAATCGGGCCAATCCCCATAATTTCTGGAGGTACGCCACCTACTGCAAATCCTAAGAATTTCGCCATCGGTTTTAACCCTTGTGCTTCGGCTTCTTCTCGGTCCATTACTAATACTGCTGCTGCACCGTCTGAAGTTTGCGAAGCATTACCTGCTGTTACACTACCTTTAACATTAAAGGCTGGACGTAATTTCGCTAATGTTTCGACAGTTGTTCCTACACGAACCCCTTCATCCATTGCGAATGTAGATTTCTTCTCCTGCAGTTGATTTTGATCATCTACGAAGCGATCTACGACTTCAACTGGCACGATTTCATCGACGAACTTACCTTCTTGAATCGCTTTCGCAGCAAGTTCATGTGAGCGAACCGCAAATGCATCTTGCTCTTCACGTGTCACTTCATATTTCACCGCTACTGCTTCAGCTGTATGACCCATTCCGATATAGTACTGCGGCGCTTCTTCTGCTAATTTCGCATTCGGTCGCACGACATTCCCCATCATCGGCACCATACTCATCGACTCGACGCCACCTGCAATAATTGCAGTAGCATGACCTAGCATGATTTTCTCAGCTGCATAGGCAATTGATTGTAAACCTGATGAACAGAATCGATTGACTGTTACTGCTGCAGTTGTATCTGGAAGTCCTGCAATAGCACCGATATTACGTGCCACGTTCAAACCTTGCTCCGCTTCAGGCATTGCGCAACCGATAATTAGATCCTCCACATCACCTGAGTAGTTCGCTCGTTTTAATGTTTCTTTTACTACTAGTCCAGCTAAATCATCTGGACGAACATTTCTTAATGAACCTTTTTTTGCTTTGCCGACAGGCGTTCTCGCACCTGCTACAATAACTGCTTCACGCATGATGTTTCCCCCCTATTAGTTACGCAATGGCTTCCCTTTAACAAGCATATGTTGCATACGCGCTTGTGTATTTGGTTGAGCTACTAATTCTAAAAACGCTTTTCTCTCTAAATCTAATAAATATTGTTCATCAACTAGCGTACCGTACGGAATTTTACCACCTGATAGTACCGTTGCAATTTTCTTCGCAATTTCTACATCGTATGGCGATGCAAATCCTGATTTCATCAAGCCGTCCGCACCTAGTAATAATGCCGCGTAGCCTGGTTCACCTGACATCGGTACTTTTTCACGCATTGGCGCTTTGTACCCTGCATCATGTAAACCGATTACTGCTTGTTTCGCATCATATAATTGGTGATCCGGGTTAACGCTTACGCTATCCGTGAAGTTTAAGAAGTTTAAATCTCTAGCTTCTTCACCAGATGTCGATGTTTGAGCTGTTGCGATTTTTTCGAAAACAGCGATTGCCACTTTGATTAAATCGATTTCGACACCTTTTGGCATACCTTTAAGATGCTTCATATAAAGCTCTTTATTCCCGCCACCACCAGGTAGTAATCCGACACCCGCTTCTACTAATCCCATATACGTTTCAGTAGTTGCTTGAATATGAGCAGCTGGTAAGCAAACTTCTGTCCCGCCACCTAAAGTCATTCCGAATGGTGCTGCTACGACTGGCTTTTGACTATATTTAATACGAAGCATACCTTGTTGGAATTGCTTAATAATATAATCCAGTTCAAAAATATTATCATCCTGCGCTTCCATGAGAATCATCGCTAGATTGGCACCTACAGAGAAGTTCTTCCCTTGGTTTCCGATGACAAGACCTTTATATTCATCTGAAGAATCAATTAAATCTAAGGCATGTGTCAGCATTTGCATAATATCAAGTCCGAGTGCATTTGATTTTGAGTGGAATTCTAATAGTAGAACACCATCACCAAAGTCGATGACACTCGCGCCTGAATTCGACTTCAAGACGCCTTGTTTTTTCTTATATTGTTTTAAGTCGATTTCCTTTTCATTTTTAGGAATCGCTACATAGCCAGTGCCATTGTAGTAAGATGGAACGCCTTCGAATTCTTGATAGAATGAAGTGAAACCTTGATCTAGTAGACCTTGAACGAATGCAGGGATTTCAATTCCTTCTGCTTTCATTCGTTCCACCGATTTCTCTACACCAATCGCATCCCAGATTTCAAATGGCCCTTGTGACCAGCCGAATCCCCAACGCATCGCTTCATCCATCGCTACGATGTCATCCGCAATTTCTCCGTACATTTCAGCTGAATAAACGATTGTTGGAACGAGAATGCTCCATAGCAATTCGCCTACGCGATCATCCGCATATACAAGTGTTTTCACACGATTTGCTAGACCTTTTTGCTGCTTCGCCATTTCCATTGAAGGCGTTTTCAATTTCTTCGTCGGCTCGTATTCAAATGTTTCTAAATTCAACTCAAGAATTTCTTTGCCCTTTTTAACGAAGTATCCTTGACCTGATTTAGCTCCTAGCCAACCTTGATCTACCATCTTTTGCATATGTTCTGGTACTGCAAATACCGCTTGTTCTTCACCAGTTGTTTGGTGATAAACCGTATTCGCTACATGGATGAAAGTATCTAACCCTACTACATCAAGCGTTCTTAATGTCGCTGATTTAGGTCTGCCGATTGCTGGTCCTGTAACAGAATCTACTTCCCCTACAGAGAAACCTTTTTGCTTCATTACTTGCAATGTTTTAAGTAAACCGTAAGTGCCGATTCGATTCGCGATAAAGTTCGGTGTATCCTTTGCAATAACTACGCCTTTACCTAATGAATCTTCACCGAATTGCTTCATGAAAGCTAGCACTTCAGGATTTGTTTTTTCTGATGGAATTACTTCTAGTAACTTCAAGTAACGTGGAGGATTAAAGAAGTGAGTTCCTAAGAAATGCTCTTGGAAATCTTCTGATCGTCCTTCCGCCATTGCATTAATGCTAATGCCTGAAGTGTTCGACGTAATAATTGAACCTTGTTTTCGTACATTGTCTATTTTTTCATATAATGATTTTTTAATCTCAAGATTTTCAGTTACTACTTCAATAATCCAATCTACATCAGATAGTTTTTCTAAATCATCCTCTAAATTACCTGTTTGAATTAAATTAAGACTTCTCTTTGTAGCTAGCGGTGCTGGTTTCTGTTTAAGTAACTTTTGAACTGCACTATTTGCAAATTTATTGCGAATCATCGGATGTTCTATTGATAATCCCTTCGCTTTTTCTGCATCAGTAAGCGTTGGCGGTACAATATCTAATAAATACGTATTAATTCCACAGTTTGCTAAGTGTGCTGCAATTCCTGAACCCATAACGCCCGACCCTAAAACTGCGGCTTTCTGTATATGTCTTACCATGAACAACTCGCCCCTTCCACCTTGAATGAATAATCATTCATTTTTGATTTAAAAAAAATAGCCATTGGCTTATAAACCCATTCTATTCCAATTCAAATATGATTGCAATGAAAAAATACGTTTTTTCTAATAAAAGTATCAATACGCTTACTAATACAGATTTTTTGTTTATCGATTGTTTTCGAATCGTCTTACTACCCCTTTTTATGAAAAGAATGTAAACTGAAGTTATATAGGAGGGATTTCTATTATGAAACCAATTACAACAGTTGAACAATTCAACGAACTTATCTCTACAGATCAAAAAGTATTAGTGAAATTTTACGCAGGATGGTGCCCAGATTGTACACGTATGAACATGTTCATCGATCCAATCATCGAAGAGTACACTCAATTCGATTGGTATGAACTAAATCGTGATGAGCTTCCAGAACTTGCTGAAAAATATGATGTTATGGGGATCCCAAGCTTACTTATTTTCCAAAACGGCGAGAAATTAGCACACTTACACAGTGCAAACGCGAAATCTCCTGAACAAGTTACTGACTTCTTAAAAACACAAATTTAATAGCACTCACAACTTAGAAAAAGCGAAATTCATGCGTGGCATGGTTTCGCTTTTTTAATGAGTAAATTATTTTATTGGAGGTTCGTTTATGGATGAAAAAGATTTATTAATCGCTGAATTAGAGAACAAGCTAAAGTATATGGAAGAAATCATCCGGACGATGGATGTGCCAATTATAGAATCCGTCTTAACGCGGACGATTTTAATGCCGATTACGGGGCACCTATTTCCAACACGAATTGAAATGATTGATCAACATCTCTATAAATATTTAGATGAACATCGATTAGTTCAAATAATCATTATTGATTTCACAGCAATTTCGCAACGCTATATCGCCTTAATTGATGGTGATACACTCTCTGCTGCGTTGGCCAACTTGAATCAAACCCTTCAAGTAATTGGCATTCGAACAATCTACACAGGTTTTCAACCAGAAGTTGCCTACACTTTTATTAATTCTGGATTTTCTCAAAAACTCGAAACTTATCCAACGTATCGCAACGCAGTTCTGAAGTTAGTAGCCGAGGGTCAAGGCATTGAGTGAATTGCGATTAACCGCAAGAAATCAGCATGATTCAACAGTACGCCAAAGTTACAGAGCTTCTGCTTGTGGCCCGACAGCTGTGGCAACGATCCTTGATTACTATGAAATCCAAAACATCTCCATTAATCAGTTATACAATGAATTACACTGTACGTCCATTGGACTTCCAAGTCGTTTTCTAATTCATTTTTCAAAAAGGATTTTAGGATTTCCATGGCAAATTCAGCGCATCAAATTATTTCAAGCCTTACATGAAATACAATGTAAACGCCCAGTACTGCTGAAGTTCGATCGCTATTTCACGTTCAAATTTTGGCGAAAGTCCTATTTTTCATATCATTGGACTGTTCTCGTTGGCTATGAATGGCAGCGGGACTCCCTACATTTAATTGTGGAGGATTTAGGTACACCATCCAGAGCGAGTCGCCGCCACATAATCCCTTATAAACCGCATGAGCATGCACTTACTTTTGTACAATTCACACCTCTCCTAGTTTCAAAAAAGTGATTTTTAGGTATATTACTTAAAAAAATTTTTAATTAGGAGAGGTGTTCCCTATGGGTTCCATGCAGGATGCCGAGAGGGCGATTTTACTGGAGTTTCCTCAAGAAGAATTGCTACAACAAACACTGTACGATCTTCATATGAATGACCATACGACAAATGTTTTCAAATCTGAAACGATGTTTGCCTTAACGAATCTACACTTGTATATTTGTACAATTGAAGATGAAAAGACCGTGATTGAATCATTTCCATTCAATGAAATTCAAGCTGTATTTCGAAGAACACGTATTTTGAGTGGTGAAGAAATCATTTTCTTTACGGATCAAGGCCGTCAATCGCTTTCGCATATTGAGGAAGGTTGCCCGATTTCCTTTATGCATGCTGTTCAGCAAAAGCTTGGTCGTTCATTTTCTTCGCCAGCATAATTTACTTTTTCTCATAAAAATGTTTACTTATGTCATTTTAAAGGTATATGAATATACAAAACAAAACGACGAGGTGAACATCTATGGAAAATTTAAAAATTGCGTTAGACCGAATGAATCCCTATTTGAACAGGGGTGAACGTATTCAAAGTAGCTTATTAGGCATGTTTAATTTTGCTACTTCAACTCCACAAAAAGGTATTCTCTACGCTACAAATGAACGAATTTGCTTATTCTCTGAGGAGAATTTTTCTGTACTCGATTACTACAAAATTGACGCCATTGAATCCGACGAAATGATTTCAAATGAATTAACACTTCATTACGGCGGTCAAATTCATAAAATTTCATTGATTGAAGAAGGCGATACTTTAGCTTTCAACCACTTTGTACTAGATCGTATGGAAATTAAATCATAAGAAAAACTGTTCTCCTTCAAATCAAAACTTTGAGGAAGAACAGTTTTTTTGTTATAGAAATACGCCAATTGCAGTGAAAATAGCAATGATGACTGCTGCAAAAACGAGGATTAGTACATTCGTTTTATCTTTCTTCAATTTATATTCTCTATAAGCAATCAGTAAGAAAGCGACGCACATAATAATATTAATAATCGGTAATAGTTCAAACTGCTTTGTAACTAATGTGTAGACACTTAATAGCGCACTAATTACACATAATCCAATGTATGTGGCTTTCATGTTGCCCCTCCTTATTTCATCAACGAGGTAGCGTGGCGAACAACTAATGAATACTCCTGTTCTGTTAATCTGTTTAAACACGCATGATCCCAAGTAGGTAATGCTAAATCTGAAATTTCCGTATCAATTTCGATATCTGTTTTAATACGTGCTAACTCTAAAGATAGTTTCAACATTTCATAATCTGTTTCGATTTTTTTACGTTGACCAGCAGTTAAAAGTTCAATTGATTCTACAACACCTTGTACAGTTCCGTATTTTTGGATTAACTGTAGTGCCGTTTTTTCTCCGATTCCTTTTACCCCAGGGTAGCCATCGCTCGAATCACCCATGAATGCTTTTACATCCGCAAAACGTGAAGGTTCAATGCCGTATTCTTCTGTAAATCGCTCCACCGTATACGGATTGTATTCTGAATAACCTTTTTTCGTAAGCGCGATTGTTGTATTCGGATTTAATAATTGAAGCAAGTCACGATCTCCACTAATGACAGTGATTTTCGCTTCATCCTTCCACTTCTCTACTAATGAACCGATTGTGTCATCCGCTTCCATGCCTACTTGGCCAAAGTTTTTCCAGCCAATCATTTCCGAAATCTCTCTCGCCAAATCGAATTGCGGCTTCATCTCTTCTGGTGGCTCTGGTCGATTTGCTTTATAGCCATCGTACAATTCATTTCTAAAAGTTTGTGAGCCCATATCCCAGCAAACGGCTAAGTGAGTTGGCTTCATGATCGATTGCGCACTTAATACGTGACGCGCGAATCCTTGTACACCATTCGTCGGCGTTCCGTCTGATTTTCTGAAAAATTGATTAAATACTGCTGTCGCATGGTATGAACGGAATAAAAGCGCCATGCCATCAACAAGCATAATATGTGGTTGTGTCATTGTAATCTCCTCAAGTCTTTTTCTATAGTATAGCAAATATAAAACAGGATGCCCCATTAAGTGAGTCACCCTGTCGATTTAATAAATAGTTGTTTGTAATTCAATTTCAACATTGCCACGAATCGCCTTAGAAATCATACACGTTTTTTCTGCTTTTTGTGCTAACTTTTCAGCCATCGCAAATTCACGTTCTGTAGCTTCTTTGGACAATTCAATTTCAGGTTGATGAATGATTTTTTCGTACGTGAAAACACCATTCGTCACATCGACAATCCCTTGAGATTTCAGTGAAAGTTGAGCAGGAATTATTTTTGCTCGCTCCAACATTGCTGCTAGTGAGATTAAATAACACGTCGCTGCTGCTCCAAGTAACATCTCATCTGGATTCGTCCCAATTCCAGGACCATCCATCTCTTTCGGAATCGAAATTTCAGTTTTCAACTGCCCTGCATCAATTGTCCCAACTGTATTTCTTCCTCCTGGCCAAGTTGCTGATAAATTAAAAATATGCGCTGTCATAAGTTTGCTCCTTAATTTGAGAATGGATAGTATCTTTGATTTTCGGGATCAAAAGCATAGCGATACGTTTTATTTCCTTTTTCCAAAGCGACTAAATAAACTTCCTTCCCTTCATACGTACGAATCATCGAATCATAATCGCGATCTTTAATGACTTTTCCACCTTCAGTTCGAATAATTAATTTTTGAGCATCCTCATATTTTGTACTTGGGATTTTACTATGGAAAACAAATGGTGCTGCCACTAATAATATGAATCCAATAATAATTATTGCATATTTTTTTCTAAAATTACTTGATTCAAGTAACACAAAATACGCGATAAAAAATGCGATATTGCCAATAATAATGTATTGAATTAGATCATCCAGTCCATTGATATAATTATATGGTTTCCCCATAAAGTAAAAATAAATAATTTCGATTAATGAAAGTAAGATGATGCCAAGTAATAATTTATTCCTCTTAGTCAAATTCTTCACCTCTACAGTTTTTTGCAAAATTCTAATTCGCTCCTCTAATAGAATTATGTCATAATAAAACAAACAATCCAATTATAGAGAGTTGGTTTTACATGAACATATTCAAAAAAATAATAATTGTTATAGCAATCTGTTTAGTAATTGGTAGTGGGTATATTTATTTTTCACCAGTTCCAACAGCAGCACTCGTTCATCAACTATTTAAAAATGGTGTTGCCGTCCCTCCAAAACATTATACTTCAATTGAAGCCCAAACAAAGCGATTTAATCATATTGATTACGCGTCTGAATATGATGACGGTCAACTCGACATAGTTGTTCCCAAAAACGTTGATACGCCTTTACCTACAATTTTATGGGTGCATGGTGGCGCATATGTTGGTGGTGACAAAAAGGATGTTACCGAATATGCTGTGCAACTCGCGGCAAAAGGTTATGCTGTCATCAATATGAACTATGAATTAGCGCCATCTGCTAAGTACCCTACTCCTCTCAAACAGATGGATGAGGTATATGCATTTTTAATTGCTAATAGTCAGAAGTACAATTTGGATTTGAACAATTTATTCATTGCAGGTGATTCTGCAGGCGCTCAAATTGCGAGTCAGTATATTAATATTCAAGTGGATCACGACTACGCCAAAAAAGTAGGATTCCAACAAGTGATTGAGCCTTCGACAATCCGAGGAGCTTTACTATTTTGTGGCCCTTATGATTTAGCCGCTTTTGCAAATACGGGCAGTAGTAAGACATTAAATTTCATTTTTGACCGGATCGCATGGGCTTATATTGGTGAAAAAGATTGGCGAAATGCCGAAGCTACAAAGCTCGCTTCATTGACAGATACCGTTTCAAAAAATTATGTACCTTCTTTTATTACGGATGGCAATAGTGGCTCATTTGAAGATCATGGTAAAAAACTTGGAGCGATTTTAAAATCTTATGCGATTCCAGTTGAAGAAGTTTACTATCCATTGGATGAAGCAAAATTGGAGCATGAATATCAATTTAAGATGGATACGAAGCAAGCACAAGCTACTTTTGATTCCTTACTAAAATTCACGAAAGAACAATCATCATAATAAAAAGCTGCAACTCATTAAGAGTTTGCAGCTTGTTTTTTGTTAGCTCATTTCTTTCGTTGGGCCCATTACTGGCGGAACTGGTAATGCCGCTTGACGAATCAACACAGTCATTTGACCTCGGTGATGTGTTTGATGGTCAATCATATTACGTAAAATACTGCCGATTGCTTCAGGACCTACGAAGCCATCTACTACTTTTTCTAAATCTGCATCTGTTAATTTTGTCGCTTGTTCAGCTACACCTGCCGCACATTTCTCATATGCCGCTTTTAATTCCGCTACTGTTTTAGGCGCAGCATCGTGCTGACCTGGAGCTGGAAGTGAAAAACCTACTAAATGGCCATAAGCACCCATTGCTCCTACTAAATGCCATGATAACCAACCTAACGTATTATGACCTTCAACGATTGCTTGATCCAACTTCTCATCTTTCAAAGACTCGATTACCTTCATAGTCCCAGCTGATGATACGTTCCAATCCTTAATAAAATCATCTACTTTACGATACATAGTTGCTCACTCCTTCTCATTTCTACTATCTATTCTACCGAAAAATGAATGAAAAATCGACTTTTATCATCTTGACAAAATATTTTTTTGGAGGCGTTTACATTTTAAGGATTGTCTAGTAGATTTTTTCAATAATTAGGGTATTATTTTATATAACGTAAAATAGAAGGGGTGTTCAAATATGACAAATTGGGATTTTGAATATGATGTAATTGTCGTTGGTTCGGGAGCTTCTGGCTTTGCTGCAGCCATTACTGCAAAAAATGAAGGACTGAAAACATTATTAATCGAGAAAGAGAAAGTTTTCGGCGGTGCATCTGCTCTTTCTGGTGGTGGCGTATGGGTGCCGAATAACCGCTACTTACAAGAAGCTGGTGTGGCAGATTCATATGAAGAAGCGAAAACTTATTTGGATTCAACTGTTGGTGATCGCGTTTCAGATGAGATGAAAGAAACCTATTTAAAACGCGGCATTGAAATGCTCGATTACTTACATGGCGCAAGCAAACATTTGCGCTATTCCTATGCGAATAACTATTCCGATTACTATCCACATCGCGATGGCGGTAAAGGTCACGGCCGATCAATTGAACCACTTATTTTCGATTTGAATGAATTGAAAGATTGGAAAATGATTATGCGCCCTCCTGCAATGGATACAAAAGGCTTTGTCATGAACGGCCAAGATTTCCATAAAGTCAATATGATTACACGTACTTGGGCTGGTAAATTCCGCTCACTAACACTCGGTTGGCGTTTAATTCAACATAAGGTTTTCAAAAAAGAATTAGCGGCACTTGGCCAAGCATTGATCGGGCGACTTGCGCTTGCATATAAGGAGCTTGATGGAGAACTTTGGGTAAATTCCGCATTCAAAGATTTCATTTATGAAAATGATCGCGTAATCGGTATTATGATTGAAAAACATGGCAAACCATTTACTATTAAGGCGAATCGCGGTGTCATTTTAGGATCTGGTGGCTTCTCTCGCAATCAACAATTCCGCGAGCGTTTCCTACCTGCTCCGACAAAAATGGAATGGTCTTCTTCTCCAGAAGGTCAAACAGGTGATATTATTACACCCGCAGAAAAACTTGGCGCTAAATTTGATTTAATGAATCGCGTTTGGGGCGCCCCTTCATTCTTAGATCACAATGGGAATCCGTTCTTCTTAGTAGCAGACCGTGGGATTCCAAGCATGATCATCGTCGATCAAGAAGGAAATCGTTTCGTAGATGAGCCGACTCCTTACCATGAATTTGTCGATGTCATGTATGAGCATAATGCCGAAAAACCTGGAAAAGCAATTCATTCATGGCTGATTCTCGATAAACGTACGAAGAAACGCTATATTTTTGCTGGCCAATTCCCTGGTCAAGATTTCCCGAAAGAATACTATGATGCTGGTGTTGTGTTGGCTGGCGATTCGATTGCAGAACTTGAGAAGAAGATGGACGTCCCAGTAGGGAATCTAACCGCAACAGTGGATCGATTCAACGGATTTGCTCGTGAAGGTGTCGATTTAGACTTTGGGCGAGGCGAGAATGCGCATGACCGCTACTATGGTGACCCCACTTTGAAAAATCCGAACTTGGATACAATCGAGCATGGTCCTTACTATGCTGTGCGTGTATTCCCTGGCGATATCGGTACGAAAGGCGGCGTAGTTATTGATCGATTCGGTCGTATTATGAAAGAAGACGATACACCAATTGCTGGAGTTTATGCGATTGGTAACTGCTCTGCTTCTGTAATGGGCGAATCTTATCCTGGCCCTGGCGCTACATTAGGCCCTGGTATGACGTTCGGGTACATTGCTGCGAAACATTGTTTAGAACAAATTAATTAACTTCCATTAATTTCATAATTCTGTTCATATTCAGTTCACAAACCTCCTTCATAATAGGAGTAGTCTTATTTTGAAAGGGGTTTGTTTTTCTTGAAATCAAAAGAACTTAAGTTTTTACATATCATGGGTATATTAGATGGTATTTCACTATTAGTATTATTAGGCCTTGCAATGCCATTAAAATATTTTGCTGATTTTCCAATTGCAGTACGTATTACAGGTAGTATCCACGGTGCGATTTTCGTCACTTACTGTGTAGCCATTTTAATCGTTCAATTAAAAATTCGTTGGAAATTCCGTTATAGTTTAATTTCCGGTGCAATTGCATTCATTCCTTTTGGAAACTTTGTATTTGACCGCTTCATTAAACAATACGACCGCGATTTACAAAAATAAATATGAAAAGCTGAAGCTATGATTTTACTCGTAGCTTCAGCTTTTTTAGTTATACTTCTTTAAAAACGATGCGACTTTCCCTGTCAGTTGCTGTGCTTCCACTTGTTTTGTCGTTCCAATCAATTTCGTTAAATCGGTATGCGACAAGGTTGACGCAGAAAATAACTCTACTTCATTCCCAGCACTCTCCACTTCATTCATAAACGAAGTAGTTGATTCATCTGGGCGTGTAATAAATAACATCGGGGGCATTTTTTTATTTTGAATATAGTGAGAAGGTGAAGCCAGTTTCCACTTCTCCTTATTTCGACTAAATACTGTTTTATACATTTTATTTTCTTGAACAAATTGAGGTATATTCAATGGTCCTTCGATTTCAATGATCGAATGAATATCTTTTAACTCAAGATTTTCTTTTTCTAAATAGCTTTCATCTGAAGCAATTAAAGTCACGAGATGCCCTCCAGCTGAATGGCCCATTAAAGTGATTTTTTCAGCGTCGAACTGATATTCATCAGCATAGTCTTTCACCCATTTTAGCGCTGCGGCAATATCTTCTCCCATATCACGATAATTGGCTTTCGGGGCAAGGCGATAGTTTACAGAAATAAATGTATAGCCCATATCATTGAAAAATTTCGGCTTATCTGCCACATTTTCTTTATCTCCAGCCATCCAGCTTCCACCATGAACATACAAAATAACAGGTGTTTGATCACCCTTTTTAATGGATGGCTTATATACTTCTAAGTTTTGTTTTGACTGTGGTCCATATTGAAAAGTTGTCTGCTCTGCTGCTTTTGGCTTGTTTGGTAATACTAAATAATAATACATTGCACCACTACCAATTGTAATAACTCCTAAAATCGATACGACTTTTCTCCAAAGCTTTTTCTTCATAGATGCACCTCACAAATTAGTCTCCTCAAAACTATTCCCCATTAAATCAATTTAAGTCATAAAAATATTCATTCTGCCATTTCTGTGTTTTTGTAGCTGTTGGATTCAGCTCAGATTCCCAACTTGGGTAGACCCGAATAGCCATTTTCCCTTTTTGAACATCATTTCTTAAAATACCTTGTTTTTCTAGTCGTGCAATCGGAAAAACAAACATGCCTTTCTTTCCTTCATCATCGACAAAAATCAAATAATGCTGTGGTTCATCGTCAACATGAAATGCCTGATTTTTATTGTGAGCATCTTTCTCCCAAAATGCGACGAAATAGCCCTTTTTCTTAGGTGTTTTCTTTGCTAACCTCGAACGTAAAACACCTTCATTACTTTTGATTAGTAATCCTTCATATTCTTCATTTTGAATTTCTTCTTTTAAGACTGTATATGTTGCGAATGTAAATTGCTTCATCAGTTCAATGGATTTATACAAAAAGCTCACCTAATTCTTCCTTTGTTAATATGCGAGATTTTTGATCAATATATTTTTTATAATGCCCTTTCACTCGTGGAATCGGCACATATGTAAAATTAATTTTGGGTTCTTTAATCACTTCGTAAGCCATTAATTTTTCTTTATTTTTCAGTAGCGTCTCTTTTAGTTCAGGCATCTGTTGTGCTGCGAGCTGTCCCTGTTGTCCCCATCCTAAAAAGATCATGTCACTATTATTAATTGCGGTTTCGATAAACGTTCGATTTCTTCCTTGATATGATTTATTCGCATTCGTAAAATCATCTTCAATAATACTTGAAAGGTTAATAACATGTAATGCATCACAGTCATGCAATTTCGCAAGTTCAATTAATTGGGTAACTGTTCGATCTGTTGCGATATGTGAAGCTTTGCTTGGTGCTTGTAAAAATGCGAGCAAAGTCTTTTCGCCTCTTGCCCATCTTTTTTCTAACATATAGCGCTCATTTTTTTCTTCATTGAAAACAGCTAAACCTGCAACACTATTGTAAGCGCCTAGCTCAACTTGCAAACCGAATTCTTCTGCTAATTGATCAATCCACATATTAACCCCTCCTATTTCGTTCTTATTCTTATTTTAGCACAGAAAAAAAGACGAGGACTAATCCCCGCCTTGATCTTTTAACTATTTAAGCTTAGTACCAGCCTTTTTGTTGCCAAGCTGATTTAGCGTTATCCCATGAACCGTAACGATCTTTAACATATTTATCAGCTACGCGTTCTTGGTTTGCTGGCGAGTAGTCACCGTTTAAATAAGAGCGGTCTAATTGGTATTTACCAATGTATTTACCTGTTGCGCTACGTGC
The DNA here is from genome assembly GCF_003143955.1 of Kurthia zopfii. Taxonomy (GTDB): domain Bacteria; phylum Bacillota; class Bacilli; order Bacillales_A; family Planococcaceae; genus Kurthia; species Kurthia zopfii. The sequence goes on from NZ_QFVS01000003.1 coordinate 77,240, forward strand.
ATTGTAGTTATTCGTTGATTCTTTGTGTGCGATCCAGCTTTTTGCTGAAGATGAAGAACCTTGATAATTTGAAGAAGTCGAAGCTTTCTTCACTGGTGCTTTGTAAACCGGTTGTTGTTTCACTGGAGCTTGTTGTACCGGTGCTACTTGTTTTTGCTGTACTGGAGCTGGTGCTTTATACGTTGTTTGAGTTTGAACTTGTTTCACTGGCGCTTGGTAAACTGGCTTTTGTTGAATTGGAGCTACGCCGTTTCCGCCTACTTCTAATAATTCACCTGCATATATTAAGTCTGTTGATAGACCGTTTAGTTGTTTTAAGTTTGATACGGTTGTACCGTGTGTTGCTGCTAATTTTGATAGAGTATCACCTGATTGGATTTTCACTTCTTTTGCTGAAGCTGAACCTGCGAATGCGACTGTTGAAAGTGCGACTGCACCTGTAATTGCGATTAGTTGGTTTTTCATAATGTTGAATTTCCTCCTCGGTTTTTCTAACTGACACAACTATACCAAGGCCAAATTTCACTTCAATGACAAAACGATTGCTCGAATGTTACAGCAGTATTACAAGAGGGTGGAAAATCCTACTAAACTGAGCGTTTCATTTCGAGGTAAAAACAGAAAAACCTCTACGACGGGTTATAATGGAAGGATGATTTTTCCAAAAAATCGACTGAAATTGAAATTTCAACGCTCAATTTTCATCAAAATTCTTCATTTTTTCTTTAAAACCTTCGAATATACCCCTTATTTTTATCTTTAAACCCCTCGAATATTACAAAGCACATCCATTTAATTGTTTATTCAACCTTTTATTTCCTGAAAAACGCGGTTAATTCACATCAAACTAAATAGAACTAGCCAGCGTTTCTCTAGGAAATCTAAAATCGATCTAATTTTCTTCTTTCTTGAAATCAAACTTACGATTAAATCACTAATATTAATTCCACTTTTATCATTCTCATTTTTAAGCTTAGAAGAAACTCAAAAAATCGCACAAAAAAAGACGAGGAAGATCCTCGTCTTAAATTTCTAACTATTTAAATCTTAGTACCAACCTTTTTGCATCCAAGCTGTTTTCGCATTTTCCCATGAACCGTAACGTTCTTTAACGTATTTGTCAGCTACGCGCTCTTGGTTTGCTGGTGAATAGTCACCGTTTAAATAAGAACGGTCTAATTGATATTTACCAATGTATTTACCTGTTGCACTACGTGCATTATAGTTGTTTGTTGATTCTTTCATTGCGATCCAGCTTTTTGCTGAAGATGAAGAACCTTGGTAGTTTGATGATGTTGAAGCTTTTTTCACTGGTGCTTGTTTAACAGGCGCTTGTTGTACTGGTGCTGCTTTTTGTACTGGAGCCGCTTGTTTTTGTTGTACTGGAGCTTTATAAGTTGTTTGAGTTTGAACTTGTTTTACTGGTGCTTGGTAAGTTGTGTTTTGAACAGGAGCTTGTGTCACTACGCCGTTTCCGCCAACTTCTAGTTGTGCACCTGCAAAGATTAGGTCAGATGTAAGACCGTTTAATTGTTGTAAAGTTGATACTGTTGTGTTGTGCGTTAATGCTAATTCAGATAAAGTATCACCTGATTGAATTGTAATTTCTTTTGCAGAAGCAGCTCCTGCGAATGCTGTAGTTGAAAGTGCTAATGCACCTGTAATTGCGATTAATTGCTTTTTCATAATGTTGAATTTCCTCCTCGGTTTTTCTAACTGCACTAACTATACCAAGGGAAAATATCAAATCCGTGACAAAGTAATTGCCCATTTGTTACAGCGATATTACAAGCGCTGTCAAATATAGGGATAATGTTGTCGCATTTTCTTTAATTGTGTCGAAAACGCACTCAATTCAAGGTTTACAACAACCATTTATTAACAGTTTCGTCATCATTTTTTGGTGTAATACCCGATAAAAAACTTCTTAAACATCGAAAAAACCATTTAAAAAGAATTAATTTCATGTTTTTTAAGGGTGATTTTACTCGTTATGTTACAAACGACTTCTTTTTATTTCCTTTTATACTATTTTACTGGAATTAATTATTCAACATGCTCAACCATATGGAAAATTATCGGAAAATATTCTTGCGATGCCATCTAAAGTATTTTTTATTCGCTTCTTTACGTAGTACTTTCATTTTTACATGAACATCATATTTACCGTAATCAATAGATTGAATACGCTCTGAAATAATAATTGCACCGGTTCCATCAAATGCAATATACCCTTTCTTATATAGCGTCGCATGATTTTTACATAGAATTAATCCATTATATGCATCCATTCTTTCATCTAATGTGCATTCATGCCACGGTTTTGAGTGAGCTGCTTCTAATAACTCAGGTAATTCAATTCCACAAAGTGCGCATTGTTCATCCCATAATGGTGCAACATGTCGCTTGAAATTTTCAGCAGATTGTCTAATTTTCGTTCGTAAATCCATTTCCATCTCTGCCATCATCGGCGTTAATAGATCTTGTTCCTTGTGAATGACTGTTTCAATCGCCAATTGCAATTGCTCTTGACCAACTGATTCAATATTATTAATTTGAATCAAACTAAGTAGCATTAAAGCTAATTGTTCATTACAAGGAAATAGATAGCCTTGGTTACCATCTCCATTTTTTCGGAATGGTGAGTATTTAATAGGAAGAAACACTGAAATTTGATCAATGACGTCTTTAATTACAAGAGGTTTAGGTAATTCAAAATAATTCAGTTTTACAAAATATCGGTCGCCCGCTTTAATATAATTCTCATCTGCCACACTGATGGCTAAAATCTCGCCATGCACACAGTGGAAAATTTGATCACCTTTTTGGACTTCTTCGATTCGTTTCCATGAATGTGGTGTTTTGCCACCTCGATCTTTTTGGTCAGTCCAAATCATCCCTGCTTCTCGATCTTCTTCATATGTATTTCCTTGCATCACAATATATTGATTCATACACGATTGCCCCTTTTAAATGTTTCATTAGATCCAGTATATCGCTTTTTCATTAAAATAGAAAAACTGACTCAAATGAATGAGTCAGTTTTTGAGTTTCTTCTATTATATAAGCGTTCCGTCTTTTACGACTACTTTACCATTTTTCACGACAGTATTTGTATGATTCATTCCATAGAAATATTGTAGTTGTTTAAAGTTCGGTACATTTAATAGAAGTAAGTCTGCCTTTTTCCCAACTTCAATCGTTCCAATCGAGTCTTGACGATTGATTGCATAGGCTGCATTGATTGTTGTGGCACAAAGCACTTCTTCCATCGTCATCCCCATATTCATACATGCTAGATTTTGAATAAAAGGAAGACTGATTGTTGGCGAAGATCCTGGATTAAAGTCTGTTGAAATCGCGACTGGTACACCTCGATCAACCATCAAACGTCCTCTTGCATAAGGTGCTTTCAAGAAAAATGCAGTGCCTGGTAGTAATACTGCGATTGTGCCGCTTTTTGCCATTGCATCAATTCCTTCATCTGAAGCTACTAATAAATGCTCTGCTGAAATAGCCCCTACTTTTGCAGCTAACTCTGCCCCTTCATAAGGTTCAATTTCGTCCGCATGAATTTTTGGTATTAAACCATATTTCTTTCCAGCTTCTAAAATCTTTTCAGATTGCGCAGGTGTGAATACGCCCTTCTCACAAAAAACATCATTGAATTCAGCAAGGTTTTCAGCCGCAACTTGCGGAAGCATCTCATTAATTACAAGGTCGACGAATGCATCTTCATTGCCCTTATATTCTTTTGGAACAGCATGCGCACCCATGAAAGTTGATACAAGATCCACTGCATGATGCTCTTGTAATAGCTTGACAACTTCTAATTGCTTCTTCTCTGTTGCCCAATCTAGCCCATAGCCCGACTTTGCTTCTACAGTCGTAATTCCGTGTAATAGAAAATCATTTAGATGTTCATATGTTTTGGCAAAAAGATGTTCTGCTGATGATTCTTTTGTTTTCGTCGTCGTATAGTGAATGCCACCACCAGCGTTCATGATTTCCATATAGGATTTACCGTTTAGCCGCATATTCAACTCATGTTCACGCGTTCCACCGTGGACTAAATGCGTATGACAGTCAACCAACCCAGGCATCATAATCTTACCAGTAGCATCAATTACTTCTGCTCGCTCAACTAATTGCGGGAAAGCCGCTTGAATTTCTTCAAACGGAGCAACCATTTTAATGACATCCCCCTCAATCAAAACATCCACATTTGTTTGAACAGCCAATTCACCCATTGCTTCACGCATTCTTGGCCCTTCTACTTCACTTGCTAAAGTAATGACTTCATTAGCGTTTCGAATTAATAGTGGCAATTTGATCTCTCCTAATCTTTTAACATTGGCATATTAATGCCTTTTTCTTTTGCAGTTTTAATCGCGATTTCGTAACCTGCATCTGCATGGCGAACAACACCCATACCTGGATCAGATACTAATACACGTGCGATTTTTTCAGCAGCTAAATCTGTTCCGTCTGCTACTAACACTTGACCTGCGTGTTGTGAATAGCCCATACCAACACCGCCACCGTGATGAATACTTACCCAGCTTGCGCCACCTGCTGTATTTACTAGTGCATTTAATAATGGCCAATCTGATACTGCATCCGAACCATCCTTCATACTCTCTGTTTCACGGTTTGGTGAAGCTACTGAACCTGAATCTAGGTGATCACGCCCAAATACGATTGGTGCGCTTAACTCTCCATTAGCAACCATTTCATTTACTTTTAATGCAAAACGGTGACGATCACCATATCCTAACCAGCAAATACGGGCAGGTAACCCTTGGAATTTCACCATCTCTTGCGCCATATTAATCCAGTTCACAAGCCCTTCATCATGAGCAAACATCTCTTTTGCGACTGCATCAATTTTATAAATATCTTCAGGATTACCAGACAATGCTGCCCAACGGAATGGTCCTTTTCCTTCGCAGAATAACGGACGAATATAAGCAGGAACAAATCCTGGGAAATCAAATGCGTTCTCTACACCCATCTCTTGCGCATAGGCACGAATATTATTACCGTAATCGAATGTTTCAGAGCCTTTTTCTTGGAATTCAAGCATCGTGCGAACATGCTCTGCCATTGTTTCCTTCGCTTTTCTTTCGTATGTTTTTACATCTGATTTTCTTAATTCCAATGCTTCTTCAAAAGTCATGCCATTTGGAACATAACCATTGATTGGATCATGTGCCGAAGTTTGGTCTGTCACTAAATCTGGAATCATTCCGCGATTTAGTAATTCACGATTGACGTCAGCACAGTTGCCAACTAGTCCGATTGATGATGCTGTTTTAGAAGCAGTAAGTTTTTCTACAAGTTCAATTGCTTCGTCTACTGTTTCAACTAAATAGTCACAGTAACCTTCTTTAATTTTTCTTTCGATTCTTGCTTTTTCAACTTCTACTACTAAAATTACTGCACCAGCCATTTTCCCTGCTAATGGTTGCGCGCCACTCATGCCACCCATACCACCAGTTAAAATCCATTTACCGAATAAATCTGGTGTGCCGAATTTCTTCTTCGCAGCTTCTACAAAACTTAAATACGTACCTTGTAAAATACCTTGCGCACCAATATAAATCCAAGAACCTGCTGTCATTTGACCGTACATCATTAAATTACGTTCTTCTAATTCATAGAAATGATCCCAATTTGCCCATGCTGGAACAATATTCGAATTCGCAATTAAGACACGTGGCGCATTTTCATGTGTTCTAAATACTGCGACTGGCTTACCTGATTGAACTAGCATCGTTTCATCATCTTCTAATTGTTGAAGTGTTGAGATGATTTTCTCATAGCTTTCCCAATCTCTTGCGGCTTTACCAATACCACCATAGACCACTAGCTCATCTGGGTTCTCTGCTACTTCTGGATCTAAGTTGTTCATTAACATACGCATAGCTGCTTCCTGCGTCCAACCTTTACAAGTTAGTTCATTACCTCTAGGTGCTCGAATATTTGTTTTCATCATCTGAATCTCTCCTTTTAAAATAATAAGTATGCAATTGGTGTGACAATAATCATCGTAAGGACGACTCTTTCAAACCAAATAATAATCATTTGTCTAATTGTAAGTGGGATACTTGTTGATAAAATAACTGGAATTACTGCCGAGAAGAATAAAATCGACGAGATCGACACTACAGCAATAATGAATTTCGTAATTAATGCACTTTGTGTCACAAGCATTGCTGGTAAGAACATTTCCGCAATTGATAGCGATACTGCCTTAGCTGCAAGCATTGGCTCCGGTATTTGCAATAAGTATGTGAAAGGAGCAAATAAATATGCAACCCAATCGAAAATTGGCGTATACGTCGCTAGTAGTAACCCTAATAGTCCGATTGAAAGAATCGAAGGTATTACGCCCATCGCCATGATGAAACCGTCTTTTAAATGAATTAGTAGATTTTTCGGAAGTGACGGATTCGACTTTGTCGCCATCACCGCTTCAGTCCAAGCCGCTTTGAAACGACCTTTTTTGACGATTTTCTCTGGTTGCGGTGTAGTGCCTTCCGCATATTCATCTTTGATTCGATTCAATGGATAAATTCGCGCCGTAATCGCTGTAACCGCGAAAGTTACGACAAGTGCTACCCAGAAGAATGCATTCCAATGTTCCATAAGACCAAGTGTTTTTGCGACAATTAACATGAAAGTTGCGGATACTGTAGAAAATCCAGTTGCGATAATCGCTGCTTCCTTCGCCGTGTATTTACCTTCTTTATACACACGGTTCGTTAGCATAAGTCCTACTGAATAACTTCCTACGAATGAAGCAACTGCATCTACTGCCGAACGACCTGGTGTTTTGAAGATTGGCTTCATGATTGGTTGCATGAAAATCCCGATGAACTCCAGTAAGCCGTAACATACGAGTAAAGCCAAAAATACTGATCCGATTGGGATAACTAACCCTACTGGCTTAATTAATTTCTCCATTAGGAATGGACCAATTTCAGGATTGAATAAAAATGCTGGACCAAAATTAAAAATAAGCATGATTCCTACAGCAAGTCCAACAACTTTAAACAATGACAGCACCGTATTGACAGTCGATTTATTCCAAGTTTTCGTAATGAATGGATATGCAGCCCCTAGCACTAATAGTACTAATACATAGCCATTTACAAGCATTGGCGTAAAACTGATTAAAGCGCTTACAAGATGATCTAATAAGATCGAGGATTTTCCATTCCATTCGAATGTAATGAAGAAACTCACAATCCCAATCAAACTGCAGACGATCATTTTCAAGAAAATACTCCACTCGAACTTCGCTACAGTTTGTTGTGACTCATTGACAATCACCTCGGTCGATCTTTGTAATTCCATTTTCAACACCCCTTTGTGTATATAACTGTAAACTTTTCCAAGAAAGATTTTAATAGATTAAAAACTCTGATTATAGTAATATTTAATTAAAAATAACTTATTTTAAACATAAAATAGAATTAATATACTTTTTAGAATTATTAAGGGGTGTTTATTTGAAAATCTTGATGATGGAAAGAGATTTAGCAGAATTAAAAGGGATCGAGTGGTTTCTTAAAAACTATTTATCGCATGATTTAGAGTTTTTAGCGATTACGGATGCCCAATCTTTAATTGAGGAAATCGACCTTTTTAAACCAGATGTACTCTTACTTGAGATGGAACTACTGCCAGCACAACTTGACCAAGCACTTACACAGTATAAAATACCAATTATCGCTTTAACTGCCGAACCATTATTCCAACAAGCGATGAAAGCGATCCGCATACGGGCGATGAATCTTTTTGTAAAACCAATTCCATTGGAACAGCTGAAAACCGCATTGATGAGCATTCAACCTCAAGCTGAAAATGATGTTGTCGTCATTCAAAATAGTAGTTTGTATGATGATTTATTTTTACAAAGCGAACGTCGTTTTTCATTAGATCATCAAAGTTTTTTCTTAATTGAATGCGCCCAATTTCAAAATAACTTAAAGCTCTATGAATGGTTGAGTGACCTCCCTATTTTTGATAATTTAACTTTATTACCGCTGCAAAATCGGATTATTGGGATTGCACAAATTGAAGATGATTTACAACTATCAAAACAGCTTCGACTCATCATGCTAGAATCGAGAAAATCCTTTGAAGATGAAATAAATATTGCGCTATATACTGGATTTGAAGCAAATTTATTAACGATGTATCAAAGTTGTAAGGAAGCTTTATCAAGACGTTTCTATGAAGGGTACTCGCATATTTTAAAAAGTTCAGATTCCTTACAAATAGTAAGATTAGATCCTTTATTAACACCCGATGAGCAGCAATTATGGATTGATAGTTTAGAGGATGGCGATTTAGCGACTGTTAAAACGCTACTCTACCGCCTAACTAAATCCACGACGCACTATAATCAAGACGATGTGCGCATTCATTTAACGAGTATCATTGCACAAATTAGGCGGTATATGATGAAATATCAGCTGCAACAACTTTCCCATTTTGAAGTAAAATATCGAAATCTCTTTCATTTAATATTAGAGCATCCAATTTTATACGCGATTGTCCAAGAATTCGTATTGTTCATCCAACAATTAATGGACCATATTCAAAATGCGCAAAAGCAAAGTAAGGCAGACTATGCGGAATTAGCTGTTACTTATATTGAGCAACATTTTCAAGATCCCGAACTTTGTTTGCCAGTTGTCGCAGAACAGTTAAATATTAGCGCTAATTATTTAAGCAACTTCTTCTCAAGAAAACGAGGCATTCCATTCAAAAAATTTGTGCAGCAATATCGACTACAAAGGGCTGCGGAACTACTAATGACGACTGATCACGCCATCTCTACGATTTCTGAACTGGTTGGATTTACGGATCACAACTACTTCACGAAAGTTTTCCGAGCATATTTCCAATCGACACCTTATAAATATAAAATGAAAAAAGTAGGACTCGCTAAATAGCGAATCCTACTTCGTAATTAGATATGCTTTCGACCCTTTTTGAAGTCGATAATCCCCACTTTTCTCATCTCGATAGTGAGGATCTATGAATTTCGTATCGGCATCACTCTTAGATACTTTTTTAAATACTTCAAAACTCGAATACTCTCTTTTTTTCCATACCCAAGTTGTTTTTTTGCCTAATTCTTTATGGAAAATGTTTTTAGAAAAATTATTCAGCACATTTGATTTGAAATAATTAGCGACCATAATACCTGAAGAACTAGCTGTCATAACATTCTTCTCAACCTTATTATGCTCAACATCATGTTGAAGTAATAGCTGTCCTCCGCCTAGTTTCTTCGTATCATTTCGGTAAAGGACATTTTTAGAAACCTCGCTATTGCGCGTGCCACCGCGTTTTACATCATAACCACCAATCGAAATCCCGGTGAAATAATTTTTCTCTACTACATTATTTCGAATCGTAATACGATCTGCATATTTCCCTTTATGCTCTGAAGTAGCTTCAATGCCAATATCACTGTATGAAATATGATTATCTTCTACAATAATATTTTTTCCACCATCAATGTAGATGCCGCCCGCTCCATAGTTTTTACCATAGGCAGGGTTGCCGTAAGCCGACACCTTCGTCACTTTATTATCATTTACAATGCCGTCTCGCACATAGTCATTTTTACGATTTTTCGCGACACCTTCAAAGCCAATTAAATCAATACCGATATTATCAGAATTACGAATATTATTGCCGATAATTTTAAATTGCGAAATATCGCCATTTAATACAAGCGTCTCACTCGCACCAAGTTTCATATTTTCTAATGTATTATCAATAACGCGAATATTTTTCATCGGTTCCGACCCATAAAAGGCAATCCCATGCGCATTACCTTCTTTGGCTAACGTTTTAATATTTCTCACATGATTATTTTTCAGTAAAATATTTTCACCCTTACCTGAAATATAGAAGCCCATAATCGTTGCGTCATTATGCTTCGTTCTCATATCTTGTACAGTTAGACCTTCGATTATTACATTACTTTTATTATGCATGGACACCATAGCGCGTTCTTGATTCGTATCCTTCATCTTCTTACCAGATAAAATGACCTTTTCAGAATTATGCGCTTTAAAAATAACTGGTTCTTTTTTTGTGCCACTATTTTTCACGATTAATTTCTCGTCATAAGTTCCTTTTCGAATATAGACGATTGTTCCCGCCTTTGCTACAGATGATGCTTTTTTCAATGTTTTATAAGGTGCATCTTCCGTACCCTTCGCTTGATCATTGCCATCCGTTGCCACGTAGATTGATTTTGCTTCTGCATCGCTTTTGCCACAACCTGCAACAACTGCGATTATAGTAAATAATGATAAAATCATGAATATCTTTTTCATATTACTCCCTACTTTCAAGAATCGTATCTTTCTTAATTTCGATTGTTTCCATCCCAAATTGTTCGGCAATGGGTTTAGGAAATTTAATTATTACTGGTTTTTTCGCATTTAACGATTTTTTATCTGTCGTAATTGAAATTTCTAGTTGATTTGTGACTAGTATGTCTACGGATAGTTGCTTATGTGCATCTTGAATCAATAATTCCATACCATCCTCACAAACAAATCGAATTGGCTCTGCCTTCCCCTTATATGTGCCGAACCAACTACTTCCAAAGCCTGATAACTCAACTGTTTTCGCTTCAATTACAGGCATGGCTTCCGGTTCGACCTCGATCAAATATTCAATCAGTTCACCTTCATTAAATTGAATCGCTATTTTATTTAGTAACTTTTTAATACCCGTCACTTTTCTTTCATCTAATTGAGTGATTTTTCCGGATTCACAATTATATTTAAAAAGCGTCCATTGTTGATCAACATTACTAAAATAGATTTCATTTTCAAATTCCGTACAAAACTGCACACGCTCTTTTAAAAGAATATGCTTTTTTCTCGTATCGGATTCCATCTCAACTAAAAATGCGGATTTCGGATGTGGAAAATACAGTTTTTCAGCAGTGTATGTGACATCATATACATTTGATAATCCTTTATACACTTCACTCAAACATTGAGGATAATGGGCTGAATTCCAATAATGATCCTGTTTCATAAAATCGTCCGAACGGAGAAAATAACGGTATCGAATCTCATGATTTTTCAATTTCGAACCAATATCATTCCAAGTTGAGTCAATATGATACCACTCACCATTTAACTGAACCATATTCCAGCCATGCCCTAAATCACTTTCTCCATCTGCATCACCAATCACATACAGACAAGGTATCTGCAGCTCGCTCATCATCTTTTCAAAAAGTAAGGCATATGCCATACATACCCCTTGTTTTTCATGCATAAAAGTATAGACGGTAAACGGCGAACCTGTCGTATTCATCTCATACTGATGATTGCGTACAATGTAGTCATGCACCGCAATAATCTTTTGTAAATCACTCATTTGCGGTTGAATAATTTGGTTGAGAATGGACTGAATTTCTTGAATCACCCAACTTTGCTCATCGCGTGACATTCGGTATTTCATTACAAAATCAATTTTGATTTTACTTTTCGATATATTTTTATAACTACTTTCCTGTCTCGCACAATGTTGCGTATAAAAAGGAAGTTGTAGATGAAGTAATTGAAAAGCCTCTTGCAGTAGTTCACCTAATGGCTTCGGTAAACGCCCATTCAAATAGAGCGAAAACTGGCGATCGCCTCGCTTCATATGTGTCACCATCGCTGGTAGTAATTGCTTCGCTGTAATCGTCGACAGCTTCAAGCCACCATTGTTTTGGAATTCCTCAATTGACTCAAAATAATTTGTCATGTATTTCCCTACTATCTAAAAATTTTCTTCTCCCTATAGTATACGGGATAAGTCATGTCACTTGTGGTGGTATTTTAAAAAAACCTTCACCTACTAAGAGGTGAAGGTTGTAAATTACTATCTTAAATACTTCGGTTCGATTGGGCCATATGGTGGTTCTGGCTCAATATGCACATAATTTGATAATCGAATTCGAATATCTGATGGTAAGTTATAATATTCAATTTGTCGTTGTCTTTGAAGGTTATCAAATCTCGGCGTTAAATCATGGCCAAGTTTTTCAAAAGGTAATCTCGTCAATGTTGAATACTTCGCTCCCGCTTCATATTCCTCGATTAATTGATCATATCGATTTTGATCTTCTAATTTATTTGCGCCATGCATAATTAGGAAAGTTGCACATAATCCGATGGCAGCTAGTGCGATTGGATTTTTCCCTTTCGCTAACCATCCTTCGATTTTTTCATCACAAATTAATAGTAAACAAATTACTAATAATATGTATGTTAGTAACATATTTCGTGGACCGAATGGCGTGATTAATAAGAAAGGACCTAGTAAAATGATTGCGTATAAGAAATACGTATAGAAATAGCGTTTATTTTCATTTTTTACTTTTGATTTTCCTACTATTATTAATAGCGCAATCAAATAAATACACATTAAAATAAATTCCACTACTAATAAGTAATACGGCAATGATGTTGAACTTAAACCAACTAGATTTCTAATAATGAAATACATCGCGATTACGACGACAGAGCCTACTAAATACTTTTGCCCTTTGCCGATGATTGCTAATACGATCGTAAACAATACGATGAGAATTAAATTATCTTTAAAATAAAATTCACTCCAGCTCGTGATCATCGTTGTGAATAGTACTGTGAAGTCTAATCCGCCAACTTCACGCATATTCCCTTCCGTATGGTAAGCGGTGTTAGAGAACATAATATATGCGCCGACCGCTGCACCAATTAGCCACATAATAAAGACGACTTTCTTTTCTTTATAGAACATTGCCAGTAGTAGTCCGATCACTGCCATCACAATGCTCGCGACAGAAACGTTTTCGACGAAAAACTGTCCTAAAAACGCGACAATTAATACTAAAAACAGTTCAATAATTTTCGGTTGTTTTTTCTTTGCTACATATAAAATATAGAGGATTGCCAGTAATGACGTATTGTAGTTCGCGAAACCTGCTAACCAACCATATGTCTCAGCATAAATTGCGATTGGCATAGACACAACGAGTGCTAGAATTAATGGTACGCTATACTTCCTATTTAATAAAACCCAAGTCATATACACAATCCCTGTATTTATTAACGCATAAATTGCGATTCTAAATAGTAGAGAGCGCGTAATGAATATTTCAATTACATTCCCTAAATAGCGTCCATTATAATAATCGAAGCCATTTTCAAGTCTTGACCATCCTTCTTTTGAACCCCATGCCCAATCATCACCTGAAAGTAATAATAATGAGGCAATCAATGCATAAAATGCACAGATTGATAGCCAAATGTAACTTTTCTTAAAAGTTGTAGTAATCAATGCAACTGCTCCTTATTCACTCTTTCCGCTTTGAAGACGGCTTTTTTTGAAATAATGTAATTAATGATGACTGCTAACACTTGTACAACAAAAACAAAAATAAATTCATTTAATAATGCTGGTGTTCCTATAAAACCTTTTGTTATAGAAGATGAGAACAGAATAAAATCATAATTAATTAAATTTAATCCTAAGAAATGGATGATTTCTTTTGAGTATGCTACGACCGCAACATAGGTAATTGCCAAATCTAATGCAAAAACAAATGCTCGACCTGCGATAAATCCTGATAGTTGTTTTAATAAATCGAAAGGCTTCCATTTACGATCTTTGAAAACAAAGATTTTATTCGTAAAGTATGCAAATAGGATTGCTGAAACCTGCGCTGTAATTACTGCCCACATTGAGTTTCCAGTAATATTTACAATTAAAAACCTCGTTAAAAAATAGACTGCTGTAGTACCAATTCCAAATATTAAATAGAGTATTTTTTCATTTTTAAGTAATCGATTCATTCGTTTTATACACTTTCTGTTTTCGCAAATCTTTGCGGCACTTGAATTTTTTCGAGTTCAATTGTTTCACCTGTGTATTCTTGAACGAAATAAAGCGGTCTATTTTTAGTTTCGTGGAAGATTTTCCCTAAGTATTCACCCATGATTCCTAGTGAAATTAGTTGGAAACCACCCAGCAGTAAAATCAATGTTACGAGCGTTGGGTAGCCTGGTACACTCGTTCCGTAAATTAATGTCGAAATCAATATATACACCATATAGAGTATCGAACTTACTGAGAGAATGCCGCCTAAAATACCTGCGATTTTGAGTGGGAATGTCGTGTTTGATGTTAAGCCATCAATACCGAGCTTTAATAAATCCATGAACTTCCACTTAGTTTCTCCAGCAAATCGTTCTTCTGCATCGAAGTGGACTTCTTTTTTACGGAAACCAATCCACATATACAGACCTTTTGTATACCTTTGCGTTTCTTTAATGCGGATAATACTATCAATGCATACACGATCTAATAATCTGTAATCGCCTACACCTGGTAATACTTCCACTTTAGAAAATTTGATTAATAATTTATAATACATTTCGGACATTTTCTTTTTTATAAAACTTTCGCCTTTTCGCTCATTCCTTTTGCCGTATACATCAAGATACCCGGCCTCCCAATGTTCGACCATTTCAAGAATCACTTTAGGCGGATGTTGAAGATCTGCATCCATCGTAATCACTGCATCACCTTGGCAATAGTCAAAACCAGCAGCCATCGCAACTTCCTTGCCATAGTTTCTAGATAAGTCTAATAATTTTACGCTCGAATCTACTTGAGCTAAGGCTTTTACCTTATTAACACTGTCATCTAAACTTCCGTCATTAATAAAAAGGAACTCAAAATCATACTTTTGAGTTAGAGGTTTAATCGTTGTTGTTAGTTGCTTATAAAATGCATCGATGTTTTCAGATTCGTTGTACATCGGCACACATATTGAAATAAGCTTTTTCAATACTTACACCCTTCCATATATTGCTATATTTTGATTTTGTAACAATTTTAACATAAATTTATTATGAATTGTTATTTTTTCATTATTTAATAAAATCTATGCATAAAACGCTAATTTGCCCTATAAATAAGTAAATTTACAGTAAGCTAATATTACATTTCTCTAATAAATCTTTCAATGCTGGTCTCGAATTTCCATCTCGACCTACGATTTCATGTGCTGTAATCATCGAGTTCAATACCGCTTCCTCCGTCGCTTCACCTACTGCTCGAAAAGCGACATCGATCACTTCTTCTGGAATTTGAGGAATCGCTATTAATTTCGTTTTTTCATCATGCGGAATTTTTGTCGCTGTCGAAAATCCGATAACAACTTCTCCGCTACCTGTTGTTATAATCGAGCCTGTTCGTGATAGCCCTGTCACCGTTCTTTTTAAAATCCTTTGAAGTTGTCTTTCCGAAACCGGTAAATCGGTCGCAACAATTGTCATGATCGAGCCTTTATCTTCTTCCTTATACACTTCATCGAGTTTTTGCTTCAATTGCTGACCAACTGGATTCCCTTGAATCATAAAGTCTTTTAATATGCCAAAGTTCGTCAAAACGAGTACACCTAATGTATACGAGCCAAATTCGAAGTCCATTATTCTCGAAGCGGAGCCGATTCCTCCTTTTAATGAATAGCAAAGCATACCCGTTCCTGCGCCGACTGCTCCTTCTTCAAATACTTCATGGCAGTTAATCAGTGCTTCTCGTATATGCTCGGGTTTAACATATTTACCGCGGATATCGTTGATGATCATATCATTACATTCACCAATTACTGAATTCACCGTACCTGTCGTTCGCCCAATTTCAGGATTCTGTTCTAACATATAGTCAATTAAAGTATCTGCTGCAACACCCGTACTTAAAGTATTCGTCAAAATAATCGGTGTTTCAATCGTCCCAAGCTCCGCCAATTGAACCGTCCCCATTGACTTACCAAAACCATTGATGACATGGCTTGAAGCGACTAATTTTTCTTTAAATACATTGCCACTATGAGGGAGGATTGCCGTGACACCCGTCTGCATATCCCCTTCACTCAAAGTGACATGCCCTACTTTTACCCCTTCGACATCTGTAATCGCATTTAAACGCCCCTTCTTCATTTCCCCAATCTCAATTCCATAATCTCGAATTTTTTTCTTATTATGCATTTAAAGCACCCCTTTATTTTATGTAAAAAAAGTTACACCTTTATCGCTAAAGATGTAACTCTCTGTTCTATTCCCCTACCATGCCATCATTATCATTATCACGCATGTATTGATATAACCAATGATCTCTTGTTATCGGCATTTTATAGCCCGCTGCTTTAGCTTCAGCAATCGTTACTTCACCATTCCCATTCGTATCAACTGAAGCTAAATTACCACTAGCTGCTGGCGCATTTTGCTTCGGTGCTGTTGGTTTTGAAGCAGCTGGTTTTTGTGTTGTTAATCCTTGTTTTGCATTTTCTTGATCAGGGTTTTTATTGTCAAATTCATCGACAATTTTTTCACCACGTAAAGTGTACGTATATTTGTATCTAGAAGGGATTTGCGTTGTCGTATTCGGATACGTAATAATCGCTTCGAAATTCGTCGCTCCACCTGCATCACGCATTACTCGCTCCATATAAGCTTGATCACCATGACGATTTAATGTACTATCTTGTGGCGTAATATTGTACGCATTTGAAACGCCACCTAATGAATCCGCAATAATATGCCCTTCATCAAGGTCTGAACGCTCCACTCCTGGAACTTTCGCTTCATCAGAATAGTAACGACCTGTTGATTTTACTGGCTCTGTCGCATCATCCTGCACAGTAATTCGATCCGCAATTACGCGCACTAATTGACCATGTTCATTCGTAAATGCCCAATATTTACGATCACCAAAACCAATATCTACGACTACTTTCGACTGTCTAGTTCCCGATAAATCGCCACCATCCACTACAATTAAAGTGTAGCCTGCAAACTGATCTTTCTTCGGTTTTGGTTTTGGCTTTGGTTTTTCTTCTTTTTTCTCTTCTACTGGTTCTTTCTTTTCAACAACTGGCTCTTCTTTTTCCTCTTTAACCGGCTCAGCCTTTTCTTCTTTCTCCACTGGCGTAACTACTTCGGCTTCAGCTTTCGAATCCGTTACCGCAGCTTCTTCTTCATTCGAGCAACCTACTAGTAAAACTGCCATAAAAGCAGCTACTAAAAAACTCATATTCTTTTTCAATTTAAACGCTCCTATATCTCTAAATATTATTGTATAGGTACATTTTAACAGAAAGAAAGTTAAAAAACGTCCAAATTCCAAATATATGGGTTTTTTTATTTAGTTTTCACTTTAAAGTAGCGCATTCCTTTTGGTACACCTTGCAAAGCGAGTTTACCGGATAGAGCTAATTGAATGATGCGGTACTCAATAAATCGATCACCAATATATTGTTCTAAGTTACCGATGACCTCTCCAACTGCTCTTGCAGCTAGTATAAAATCACCTTCTCCGCCAGCTTCTTTCACCATTTCTAAAATAAATTCATCGAAATAGGACACTTGCACAGTTTTAACTTTGCCATCTTCCCAAATTCTAAGCATACTTTCATTTTCTGTTAATTTTTCCCATTGTTTTTCGAATTCATGAAGTACATCTTTCGAAAGTAATGTTTGCGAATTTTCATCTTTTAGCAGCGTATTTAATTGCTCACTATACACTTCTCCAGTGTAACGAACATCATATAATTTATTCGGATTGACCCAAATAATTTCATTCGAATGATGCTTTAATTGATCCAGTATAAACATTAACGCTGTCTGCTCATGCGCATTCTCTCCAGCCCAAATATAAATTGGGTGAGTTGCAGGAATCGTAGAAAGTTTTTCAATATTATTCATACAATTCTTCTCGTATGAAAAACTCTCTTCATCTTCCATATTCAAATGACCATCGAGCCACTCATGACGCTTCGCAATCCCTTTTGCCTCATGTAACTCAGTGATTGGTGCAATTGAAAAAATATCATCAAAACAAATAACATTTTCTTGAATCGCCATCTTCAAACTGCCACTAGTTGAAACTCCAAAGACGATATGTGTAGATGAACATTCAGTCGCCTCTATTTGTTGAGATTCCACTGATCGAATTAAATCACCGTATGTTTCTTTCACGTCTTCAAAAAAAGCACTCGCATCTATTTTATTCTCCTCAACCGATTTCATCTCCATGAAAATATATTGAAGTAACACTTTTGCATCTTTCTCACTAATCGAATTTAAGATTGAACGAATTTCTGTAAACATTGTAAAACCTCCAAATTATTTATTATAAGCTTCAATTATTTTCATTGTATTATTTGCTACTGAACTACCTAAGGATGAATAGAGCTTTTTATCCCCAATAATATAAAGTTCCTTTTTCGCTCTCGTCGCCGCAACATTAATAATATTTGGTTGTTCTACTGCCCAATTAGCTGCGCCTTTGCTACTCATATCTGCGCCTAACACAAGAAAAACTATATCCGCTTCTTTTCCTTGGAATGTATGAACAGTTCCAATATTAACAACTTTGTTATTTTCTTTGATTGGGAAGTCGATTTCTTCTAATGTTTTCACAAGTTTCTGAGCAACATTTTTAAACGGCGTTATAACATAGATATTTGATTTCTTAAGAGGATTATTTTCGATAATTCCTTTAATCTCTTCTTTTAATTTTTCTCCTTGTTCATGCACATATTTTTCTTTTGCTACACCAGTAATGTCATACCATTTAGAAATACCCGACGATTTTTTCTTTGGTGGTAACACCATTAAACCGTTATAAGAAATTTTATTCGAAATACTGAACATTGGGTTATCACAACGTCTATGAACCCAAAGTGGAATACCAATCCAATCATCTTCCTTATAAAAGCCAAACTGACTTGTATCATCAACAATTGTTTGTGTAGAAGCACTTTCTGAAATAAATTTCTCATCTACGTTATACTTCTTAGCAATAATATTTAATACTTTTGGATCAAGCGGCAATACTGGTTTGATTTGTTCAGGATCTCCTACCACTACAACTTTATTACTTCTAAATATTCCACCAATACTTGATTGTGGTAATGCTTGTCCAGCTTCGTCAATAAAGAGATGTCCAATACTATTTTCATTCATATATTTAAACATCTTACTCAAACTTGCGAATGTAGTACCTATTACAGGAATAGCAAAGTTAATCCAATGCCATGATTCATTTATTAATTCATAGCCATTATCCTTAGACAATTGTTGTTCTTGGTTTTTCCAAACCAATACAGCAGCCTTAAGACTTTTATAATTTTCATATAAAAACTGTTTTCTTACTTTTAGTGCAGCCATAAATAACTGCATTTGTAATTCCCTAAATTCATCTCCATACCAGGGATTAGAATTTTGAAGTTCTTCATAACTAACCGAAAGGTCTATCACTTCAATGCCCGATGACTGCAATTCATTTGTAATTGAAGTAATTTGATTATCAATTTTATTAAGCAATCGGATTTGCTGAGTTTCCCACTTTTCAAATTTAGCAATTAACTCTTTTTTTGTAGTATTTAGCTTATTAAGCGTTTTTTCACATGTTAATAATTCTTTATTTCTTTCCCTTTTACTATTTTTAATGTCATGAATTAGTTTAGTTTCATGAGCAACTAATTCCAACTGCTCGCTTACACTATTTAGGTAATTACGAATTATTTTCCTTGAAAAAATTTTTTTGAATGCATAAAAACTTGGCTTATTCGTCTCTAGTAACATCAATTTCTTTTTGGATAAATCATTTAATTCTAATTGATTTTGTTCCTCGATTTCTAAATCACCAATCATTAAATCTATGTCATTAATTTTATTTTCATTTTTTATTTCTTCGTAATTAATATGTTCTAAATCGGAAGTCAATTTATCTTCTAGATTATGTTTTTCTTCATTAAATTTCTTTTCTCGTTCAGAATAATCTCTTTTCAGCTCTCCTAATTTAATATTTTTTTCAAACAGCCCTTGCATATTTTCCTTATAACGCTCAACTTTAAATAGTATTTCATTAAACTCTTCATAAACATTTCCATCATTAATATAATTATCTTTTAATTCCAATACCATCATTTCAATTGTCGACATAAGTTTTTTAATATTTGAGTTCTTCCCACCTTCAAGTGAGAAAACGCCCCAATTCAATTTACTTTTTTCACTTTCTTCGTTCGCGATTTCGGTAAAATAATCTACATTTAATATTTCTTCGCTCACTTCATTACTTAAACCTTTTAGTTTAGGCAGATCATCAACAATGTTTTGTACAGCACCATTGTTCGAACTTGCAACTACAATATTTTTTTCAGAAATTACATTTGGTAAGAAACCAAATTTACCACTCTTAAAATATACAACGTCCCTTTCTATTTCTTTTGACTTCATTTTTGTTATATCAATCGCTTGTTTAACGATCAGGTCCGCAAAAATTTCTTTTAATAAGGTTGTCTTACCTGTTCCTGGAGGACCATTGACACTCATGATATTATTCGAATCGTTTAAAGAAAGATTAATTGCGACTTGTTGCATAAACGATGACTTATGTTCAACATCTCCTAGAAATCTACCTAATGGATATAACTTTGGTTGCAAGACGCCTTCTTCAAAAATTCTCGGATTAAAATTTGAAGAGTTTTTATTACTATCAAGATTAATTCTGTTTCCTGAAAACCCTCTTAAATATCGATTTAAATTATCTTGGTTAATTTTTTTAGCTTTTGTAAGATCTTCAATAAAAAATGAATGCAGATTTGCATCCATATTTTCAATATCGCTTAAATATTTATATCTAAAAGCCTTTAAACTTCCATACTTCAACATTAATTCATTGAAAGCTTTATTAAAATCTGTATTAAATTTAATAGCTAATTGATCTTTCACTTCATTTTCAATTTTTGTGAAATCCATTGGGAATACCTTATGTTCTTTAATATATCCACTTATTGTTAAAAATAATTTTTCTACTTCTATATTCATGTAATCATCAAAATAAATTGCAATTGAAAATTTTTCAGAGTTTGTTACATTTTCATCATTTAATTGTATTTTATATGTTGTACAAAAATATTCTATAACTTCTTTAAACTCAAAAATCCCAAAGTAAAATACAATACCTGGATTTTTTCCATAAGAACCTTGTTTTTTTATGTAATTCAAAAAGTAACTTTTCCAATCTTGCTCCTTTTTAAACAACTGTTGAATAGCTCGATCTTTCTTATTGATTGTTCCTTCAGTAAACTGCTCTATTGTAATCCACGAATCTAAAATATCACCATACTTATTCACTAATATTTCCACCTCGACTAAAATTTTCATTTTATTATTAAGCCTAACATAATATGTTCCTATGTCGTTTAACAATTGATTAATTTAGATAAAAAGACTTATAAATATTCACTATACTTCTCTTATTTATTTAAAAGCTAAGTGTAGACAACTATATCACATTGTGATACATTGAAAATACAATATATCATAATGTGATATATCAGGAGATGATACTTTGAAAAATAATGATCAATTAACAGACTCAATGTTCCATATCATGTCAGCATTGGCAAAGCCAAGACATGGTTATGCTGTGATGAGCTTAATAGAAGAAGCCTCACATGGACTGATTAAAATTGGCCCCGCTTCTATGTACACAATTATTAAAAAGCTACTGCAAAATGAATGGATTTTCTTATATGACGATTCCGATTCGAGAAGAAAGATTTATACATTAACAGATTTAGGTCGTAGCATCTTATTGAAGGATGTTGAATTAAGAAAAAGAATGATTTCTTTAGCAGAAAAAGAAATGGAGGAATTAGAATGAAGAAGAAGTATCTTATGTCTGGTGGATTGGCTTTTTCAGAGCAAAAAGATATGGATAAACTTAATAAGCTTGCAGCGAAAGGATGGCATGTTGAAAAATTTGCGCCCTTAGGTTATTCATTACAAAAGGGTGAGCCAACTAATCATATTTACTGTATTGATTATCATAAATTAAATACTGATTCAGAAGAATATTTCGAGCTTTTCCAACAATCTGGTTGGTCTCATATTGATTCGCAATCTGATTTACATTTATTCACTGCACCACCTGAAACTACGCCAATCTATACAGATCAAGAAACGAAAATAACGAAATATGAAAACTCTACAAAATCTTTAAAAACCATTTCACTAGCACTTATTCTTTTAACTTTTACTGCATGGTTTATTCATAGCCAATTAGCAAGTTCCTTACAGACAATCTCATTTACGATTGCTTCTTTACTTACGCTATTATCAATTCCATTATTACTAACAACACTTGCTTCATTCGGTAATAAATGGCGTACCGAAAATAAAGCTTTCAAGTATTTTTTAAGTAAAGCTGTACCGATTACATGTTTAATACTCGGGATCTCATCACTTTTCTTTTTGTATTCAAGCGCATGGCTAATAATTGTTTCTGCCATTATAGGTGGAATTGCAGGCGTTTTAATACTTCAATTCATTATTAAATTCTTTCTCTCAATGAAAAATGCCTAATAAGGAGGCTATCTTATTTTACTCATTACACCAACATGTATTTCATGTAAAAAAACCATTCAAAATGATGAAGAAGTTTATGTAAAATTACGCTACCCAAAAAGAAAAGGAATTACTGAAATTAAAGCATTTTTAAACCTCGAAGGAACGTTCATTTGTGAAGAATGTTCAAAGGAAAAATTCGAGAAATAAATAAAAAATGAACCTATTCATAATGAGTAGGTTCATTTTTTATATTCTAATCTGTACTAGTTTTTGTAAGTTCGCCTCTAAATCATCCGTATATTCCCCATTGGTTACGATGTTTCTAAATGTCATAAATTCTCCAGCAGCTTCGCAAAAAGCAGTAATAAAGGTCGTCACTTCACTTGTTAATGATTGATCATCCACTGTTAATTTCAAATAATGTTTTCCCTTTTTCTCAAATTTCACTTCGATTGGCGCGTTTGGAAAATAGATTTCACCATAGCCCGATTCCATACATTCAAGCAATGTTTGCGCATAGTAATTCCATAGAGGATCAATCTCATCCGATTGATCAAAATCTACTATTTGATAGCCTTCAAAGACAATTTTTCCATCCAAATTCGTAAAACCATCTGTTAAAAAATCATCTTTTCGCATGGTAAATTCTCGAATTGAGCCCATTTGTGAAATTGGCATAAATTCATCTGTATCCTCTATATAAATACTCGTTCTAATTTCCAACTTTACGCGCACCTCACTTAAAAAATTTCTTATACGCTTCAATAAATCGCTCCGGTGATTGCTTCACTTGATACATGAATACGCCACGCATCGTGTGTAAATAAAGTAAGCCACCTTCATTGGCAATCGCTTTGTACGAAATGTCAGTCACAATATTAATTGGGAATTCTCGATATGCGGTAACGACACGATCCTCATATAAATAAATGATGCGATTATGTTCAATCTGATTTTGTTCGAGCCCCGTCACTTGTCGCTCTAATTTTATATATTCATGTTGTGCGATTAATTTCATTTTTTCACCTACTATTTACTTTAATAAACTATAAATCGTGTCTTCAGATTTTACTGGTCTTTTTTGATGATACAGTTGTAAAGCATTTAGTAAGTCTGCCATTTCACTAAAATAATTTTTCATAAACCCTTTCTGCTTAATACCCTTTCCAAGCTTTAAATCTTCTGTACAGTATGAACTTGGTTTCTTATTACTTCTTTGATAGTTTTCGTACTTTCCTTCATTTAAAATAATTAGCATTTCAATCTCAGGGCTCGTATAACAGTTAATGACTTCACCTTCCAAAATATTTTTGAAAGCACCCTTAATCTGATACTTTTCCGTTCTAGAATCAATCACTCTAATAATTTCAATCTTTTGATTCGGTTCATATATTTGAGTTAAATATCGTGTTTCTAAATTTTTCGGTTTTCTCATTAGTCTCGTAAATAACTGTCCATCTAATAAATCACCCGACTGGAATTTCAATACGTTTTGTTCCAATAACATTTCGATAATTTCTAGTTCAGCATTTCCTTCACAAATACAGGCTACTAAATTATTCGGAATATGATTGAACATCTATTATTCCTCACTCATTGCACTCATTAATTCTTTTTTCAGCGCAACATATCCTTTATATTTTGGTGCTGTTCCCATTAAACCGCTTAAATATATATTACTTTTCTTTTTATCTGCTCTTGTCGAAAAAGTTGATAGATTTGTAAGTTCAATTGCTCCATTTTCTTTCGTGCTGAAATAAATACTATCGCTTCGGTCAATGTCGTCTAATATTTCACTGTAATGCGTTGAAAAAATAAGCGTCGCATTATTTTTATTCACTTCACTTTTAAACAGATTAATTAAAGTAATAACGACAGTTTTATTTAAATGATTTTCCATTTCATCAATTAAAATATAGCCACCTGTTTTTAATACATTTTCAATCGTAATCAAAAGATTTAATCCTTTGATTGTACCTGAAGATAGATACTTCCATAAATCGATTGCCGGTATTTCACGAATTTCTTCATTTGAAAATTTAACCTTTACAATCATTTTTGAAAAATGCATTGATTGCTCTGGGTTAATAAATTCAATTTCTTCAATCGTTGGATCTAAATATTGAATATATGCAGCTGGAATATTTCGCATCGTGCCAAATACGTTAATATTTGTAAAACCTGTCATATCATAAACATAACGTTTACCGCTTAACATACTTGCTTCAAGTAACACTTGCATAAAAATACTTGAATCTGAACGTAAATAACCTCTTGCCACTTTCTCAATATCTTCTCTCGTTCGATCTGGTTGTAGATCATCGAATTTCAAAAGCTTCTCTTTACTAATATTTCCTCGTGCTTTTTTAATTTTTAATGTTTCCGCTACAAATATATATTTCCCATTTTCATTTCTTTCTATAGTAGAACTTAACTCAAATAGCTGTTCATTCCAATAGAAAACATTCTCAAAAGTACATTGATTATTAAAATGTTCGAAAACTTCTCCATTCGAAACTTGATCTAATGATTTATTTTGAATAAATAATTCTAACATCATCGTTAAGATTTTCAATGTAGTCGTTTTACCAGACGCGTTGATTCCTGCGAATGCTAATACATTTTGTTTATATATACTTCCAAAAAGATGTTCTACAACATTTCCTTCTACCTCTTCAAAATTCACTTTTTTTGTCGTAATCATATTAATTTCAATTTTTTCATCTTTAAAAAGCTTTAGTCCACGAACCGATGACTTTATTAATTTTATATCCAAATGAATCACCTCTAAATCTAGTATAATTGAATTTTATATTTCATGCGAATTTTACGTACATAATATAAAACAAAAAAACTCCCTAAATTTCTTTAGGGAGTTCACAATTCACTATTTTTCTACAATAACACCATCAAATGCTGATTTGTAGATTGCAAAAATATCTTCTTTTTCTAATGTTAAAGGACTTCTTGCTAAAATACGTGTTTGTTTCGTAGCGTCTTCTGTTAAACCTTCTAACGCTTCTTCACCGATATTAAATCCTTTTAAAGTAGAAGGAATATTTACATCTGAAACTAATCGTTTCAACTCATCGACACATTTATATGAAGCTTCTTCTTGTGAAAGATTCATCGAGCTGAAGCCCATTGCATCGTAAATATCTTTCATACGTTTTTCACAGCTTTGGCGAATATAGCCCATGACATAAGGAAGTAATACAGCATTTGAATCACCATGAGCGATATGGAATTGGCCACCTAATGGATATGCTAATGCGTGAACACCTGCTACACCAGCGTTGAAGAACGCTAATCCCGCTAAATAACTTCCGTAGCTCATATCCGTACGAGCTTGTTTATTCGAACCTTCGAATACAGCTGTGCGTAGTGAATTACTAATTAAGCGAATTGCTTGTAATGCTAGTGCATCTGAAACAGGACTGGCATTTTTCGAAATATATGCTTCAACCGCATGTGTTAATGCATCAATTCCTGTTGCTGCTGTTACTTTTGCAGGCAATGAAAGTGTTAATTCTGGATCAATAATTGCGACATCCGCTAATAAATAATCATGCGCTACAACGTCTTTTGTCGTTTCTAATGACAGCACAGAAATATTCGTAATTTCTGAACCTGTACCAGAAGTTGTCGTAATTAAAATCGTTGGTAATCCTTTTTTGCTAACTTTTTTTGAACCTGTTAAGTTCAAGTAATCCGCAACTTTACCGTCATGAACTGCTAATGCGCCCGCTAATTTTGCTAAATCAAGTGCGCTACCGCCACCTAATCCAATGACTAAGTCGAAAGCATGTTCACGCGTGTAAGCAACTAACTTTTCGCCAACTGCAAGTGGTGGTTCAGGAACAACTTCCGTATAAAGTTCCGTCGTAATACCTAATGCTGCAAGTGGTTCTTCTACGCGATATGTTAAACCCAAATCTTTTAAAAATGGATCTGTAATAATTAATACTTTTTGTGCGCCGAAACGTTGTACTTCTTCTGTTAAATAACTAAGTGAACCCCAACCAGTATAACTAATTGGTGCGAATGTAATTTTCTCTGTCATGTTAAATCCCCCTACTCTTGATTCCATACGATTAATTTTGTTTCTGTCATTTCATGAATCGCATATTTCAAGCCTTCTTTACCAGTACCGCTTTCTTTCACGCCACCGTATGGCATTTGGTCGACACGGTAAGTCGGAATATCATTGATCATCACGCCACCAACTTCTAATTTCTTAGAAGCGTTGAACGCTGTCTTAATATCATTTGTGAAAATACCAGCCTGCAAACCGTAGTTTGAATCGTTAATTTGCTTGATTCCCTCTTCAATAGAAGAAATACGATTAATACTGACGATTGGCGCAAATACTTCTTGGCAACTAACTTTCATTTGCGCTTCAACATTAGATAAAATTGTCGGTTCAAATACATCATCTGAAATAACGCCACCTGATAATAGTTGAGCGCCATGACCGATTGCTTCATCAATCCAGTTTTTCGCACGAACTTGTTCATCTGCATGAATCATTGCTGCTACATCAGTCGTTGGATCAAGTGGATTCCCGACAACTAATTTCTTCGTCGCTGCTACGAATTTTTCGATGAACTCATCTGCAACACTATCCATTACATATACTCGTTGTAATGAAATACAAACTTGCCCTTGGTTTGAAAATGCGCCTACAACACATTTCGCAACAATTTTATCAAGATCCGTATTTCGGTCGATTATTAACCCCGCATTTGAGCCAAGTTCTAAAGCAACTTTTTTCAATCCTGCTTTATTACGAATACCAATTCCGACTGCTGGACTACCTGTGAATGTAATCATTTTCACTTTGTCGCTACCTACAAGTGCATCACCAACGACACGTCCGCCACCAGTGACAACATTGAATGCGCCTTTTGGTAAGTTCGTTTGCGCGATTAATTCCGCTAAAAATAATGCTGAAAGTGGAGTTTGTGAAGCTGGTTTTAACACGACTGTATTCCCTGCTGCAATTGCTGGGCCGACTTTATGTGCGACTAAGTTTTGTGGGAAGTTAAATGGAGTAATAGCTCCAATAACACCAATTGGTTGCTCAATTGTGTAGCCGAAACGATTCGCTCCACCTTTTGCCGCATCCATTGGAATTAATTCCCCAGTTAAGCGTTTTGCTTCTTCAGCCGCAAATTTATATGTTTCGACAGTACGATCAATTTCACCAAGTGCGAATTTAATTGGTTTCGCACCTTCTAGTGAAATGATTTCTGCCGCTTGTTGACGATTGTCTTGGAATAATTGTGCGATCTGCTCTAAAATTTCTGCTCTTTCAAGTGCAGTTAAATTCGCCATTTGTTCGCGTGCATCATGCGCTGCATCAATTGCCACTTCTACTTGTTGTGCAGTAGCTTGTGGAATTTCTGCGATAACCTCTTTCGTATGTGGTGATTGTAATGTCGCAAATTCTGAATTCGCAACCCATTCTCCATTTATATAAAATTTCTTTTGCATGATTACGCCTCCTCATTAGCTTTCTTGTTCTCATACTCTCGTTGATTCTTTGTGAACGTGCCATCCACTTCACCGCGGAAGAAATGACGTCCGTAAATTAATAGACACAATAGAATACCTACTGCGAAGCCCCATGCCGCACCTTTAATACAAAGGATTGCTGCAATGACACCACCGATTCCTAAATCCGTTTGACTACGTGCTTCTAAAATACCTACTTTCACACTTACATAACCTTGAATTAACATCGTTAACGCAAGCGCTACACCTAAAATCGGCTCTACTAAACTTACGATTGGTAGTAATAATAAACCTGTGTTCGTACCCCAGCGGAATGAACCGACACCGCCGAATAATGAATCCATCGCTTTACGCCCTTTTTTGTAACGTTCGATCATGACTACTTGCATTGCTGACCAAGTAGGACCTGACATCGTTACATCCGGACCAATAATACTCATTACTGCGTTACGAATACCGATAATCCAGTGCGCACGGCTTGGTGAGTATTCAACTTTTTCATCTGGACGAGCTTCTGCACCGTCTTCTACTAAAACTTTATTTTGAATCACATCACCGAATAAGACGATGTATGCTGCGAACACTGTCGGAATCGCCGTAATGAACATCATTAATGGAGGCATACCAATACCGAATACTGTGTATTCATTCCATAATGTTGCGAAGTCAGGAGATGAAATTCCCCATTGAATTGAAGGCCATTTTGCTTCTCCAAAAATAGGTGCAATAACGATTGCGATAATAATAACTGGAAGCACACCTAATTTTGCGATTGTTCCCCAAAACTTATTACGTTTTTGGAATGCCACGAAATGTTTCGAAAACATTAAGTAAAAACCAATCCCTACTGCAATTGAAATTGTCCAAGGGAATACTTCAAATTTCCCGCCTAATTGGAATACTGAGATGACTGCGGCAAGACCTGCACCCATAATAATCCCTGTTTTAATAGCTGGTGGAATAATACTAACTACTCGTGACGCCAATCCGGTCGCCCCAAGTATCAAACAGAGTATCCCGAGGGTTAATTGGAACGCGATCAACGAGTGAATTCGTTCTGGCCCTTCTGGGAACTGTTGACAATATAATGTGATCAATGGGATCGCGGGTGTAATCCATCCTGGAACAGCCGGATCACCTAGTAAGTGATGTAATAAATAAAATACGCCGTTTAACATAACGATTGCTAAAGCGACTTCAAATGGCATCCCCAATAAAGCCATAAGTAACGGAATTGCTGATAAATCGACGGCGCACATTAATAACCCCTGTACGTAGTCTGGCCATTCGAATCGATAGTGAACGAATGGAATACGAATCTTGAATGGTCCAGCTGCAATATGCGGCGACTCTTCGCCATACTTTCTATTTTTCCAAAGCATTTCTTTTCCCCCAGTCCTCTTTGTGAAGCGATACGAGAAAGCGTTGTCATTTTAAATGGTTACGTATTCATTTCGAATAAAAAATAAAAAGCACTCAAAATGGTTACGTATTCATTTACGTTTAAATAAAACAAAATCTAACTTTGTTCTATTCGTTTCGTCGTACCTCTTTCAAAAACTTTAACAGATTCCGTAATATTTATGCAAGGATTATTTTTATTTTCGATATTCTTGATCAGTTGTTCGATTGCTAAAAGACCGAGATTTCTTTCAGAAACACTGCCAATTGTAGACAATTGAATCATGCCATGTTGACTCATTTCAACATTATCAATCCCAACAATACTAAGCTCTTCAGGGATCTTTACACCATTCGTAGTCGCAGAATTTAATAAGTTCAATGCGATTGAATCCGAACCTGAACAAATGGCAGTCGGTTTGTTTTTTAAATCAAGTAAAGTCATGAGTGCTGCTTCACAAGATTCCTTCGAAGTATCCGTTTGTAAAATATGCGCACCGTCTATGTCCAATTGGAAATCTTCACATGCTTGTAAAAAACCTTCATAACGATGTTTGAATGTACTCACCGATAAAGGCCCGCCAACCCAGCTAATTTTTTTATGATTCAAATCAACTAAATGTTTCACAGATAAATAACCCGCTTCAAAATTATCGATTTCTACGAAGTGGTCGTTATTTTTATGTTTACGATTGTATGTAATGAACGGAATATTCATCTTTTTCATACGGTCAAAAAATGGATCATCAAATAAAATACATGACAGAATCACGCCATCTATTTTCGTACCGATCGCAGTTTCATATGCTTCATTTAAATTCTCATCATTGACGAACTGAACATTCACTTTGTAGCCGAATTCATTCGCATAATTAACAATCGCCGTAGTTGTATCGACGAAAAATGGATTATGTAACGGCCCTGAAAGTAATGCAATTGTATTTGAATTTTGCCCAACAAGTGAGCGTGCATTGGCATCTGGTACATAATTTAATTCACGAATTGCATTTAAAACTTTATCTAACGTCGGCTTCTTTACACGATCCGGCGCGTTTAATACACGAGATACTGTCGTCTGAGACACACCCGCTAACTTTGCTACATCCTTTGAAGACACCATATGCCCCACCCCAATCTATATAATGATTTACGCAAAAATGAAGATATAGCAATCTCGAATTCCTATACCTTCACGCATAATTTATATACTATTCTATTATTATAATGGCAAGGGTGGAATTAAGCAAAAACACCTCCAATCACTTGGAGGTGTTCTTCACTCAGCTATCCGTAATATTCCGAATCGTCCAATCCGAGTTCTTTGTTTTTCTCTTTGAACTTCGCATTATGGGATGATACCATCGCGACTTCGCGTGCGTCAGGTGTAATATACACTTTAGCATTGTTTAAAGCGAGTACGGCATCAGCAAATGCACCTGCGATCAGGCGTACTTTTGAATCGTATGTTGTAAAATCTCCTGCACCGTAAATGCCCGGAATACTCGTCGCACATTTATGATCGACGACCGCACAACCATTGTCTAACTCTAGTCCCCATTCTTCTAACTTGCCACTATCATATTTGAAGCCATGATTGATAATGACTGCATCCACTGGAATCGAGCGTTCTTCTGCAGTTTCCGTATGTTCAATGATGACTTCATTAATCGCCTCGCCATTTTCACTTTGAAGGCTTTTAATTGTAAAGGGTGTAAGTACATTTGCTTTAGAATTTTTCATATTCACGACGTTGCGCTCATGACCACCGAATTCATCACGACGATGGACAACCGTTACTTGCTCAGCGATTTGTACGAGTTCATTTGCCCAATCGACAGCCGAATCGCCACCTCCAGAGATGAGTACATGCTTCCCTCTGAACTGCTCCAATTCTTGCACTGTGTAATGAAGATTCGTAATTTCGAAACGATCGGCACCTTCAATTTCAAGCTTTTGAAGTGATAGCATGCCATAGCCAATCGCTAAAATGACTGTTCTTGATAAATGCTGTTTCCCATCATGCGTCGTGATGAGGAAATTGCCATCGACTAATTTTTCATAATCGGTTACTTCTGAATTTAAAATAATCGTCGGTTCAAAAGTATTCGCTTGATCGATTAGTTGATCAATAATATCGCGGCATAAAGTCGGTCTTGAACCACCAATATCCCAAATCATTTTCTCTTGATAAATGCGCATACGCCCACCAAGCTCTGAACCCGAATCGATTAGCTTCGTTTTTAAATCACGCATTCCACTATAAAATGCCGTAAATAATCCAGCTGGTCCGCCACCGACAATCGTTACATCATACAATTCTAAAGACATGTTGACACCTCATTATTTTTTAATTTGTTTTTCGATAGCATCTGCTAAATCATCAAGTTGAAGCATTGCTGTGTATGCATCACTCATGAAATAAGAATGAACATCCACATCTACAACATGGCCGTTTTTCACTGCATCTAATGTATTCCAAATTGCAGGCTGTTTTTGATTTTTCGCAGCTGGATTCGAGATTTTCACGATATAATCACCCGCGTAATCGCCGACTTTTTCCCATGAAACATCAAGACGATCGCCATCTTTATCGATAATATCTGATTGCACACGTTTTGGCGCTTTCATCTCTAGTAATTCATAAAGCGTATCACCCGCACGCTCACCCGTTTTACCTACTACAAGTGTTGATTTTGTCGTACCTACGTCAATAATTGAAATCGTCTTATCTTCTGGAATGATTTTGCCGATACGTTCTTTCGTAGCTGCTACTTTTTCATCTAATTTCTTATTAAATTCCTTCGCTTCTTCTTGTTGATTTAAAATTTCACCCATACCAATTACTTTTTCTTGAATCGTGTCATACTGTGATACGTCATATACTACAGTTGGAGCGATTTTCTTATATTTTTCTACTGCTTCTTTATCATACGTAATAATTAAATCTGGTTTTAAAGCTAATATTTTTTCCATTGAAACTTGACCATCTACACCAATATCCTGTGTTTTTTCAGTAACATATGGTTTTAATAAAACACCGAAATCTAAAATTGTTTTAGAAGTACCAACTGGCTCGATTCCTACTGCCATTACTTCACCTAAATTCCAGTCAACTACGACACGTTGTGGATCAGATGGTACGGTTACTTTACCCATCACTGTATCGATTTCGCGCGTTGTTTCTTCCTTACTAGCATTCGCTTTGCCATCCTTCTCCTTGTCGCTTGAACAAGCAGCTAAAACTAAAATCAAACTCATCATACAAAAAAGTGTTATTAATTTCTTCATTATAAAATCCCCCGATTCTTTATTTAGTTAGATTGCCTACGATTTCTTCAATTTGTTGATCTAATGAGATTGGATCACTGAAAAATGCGTCAGTTGAATCAATTTCGAATACTTTCTTATTTTTCACAGCCGGTAGTGATTTCCAAAGGCCAGTTTCCTTCGTTTTCGAATACGTATCGCCACCAGATTCTACGAATAAATAATCTCCCGCAAAGTCAGGGAGTTTCTCGATTGAGAATGATGCGTAACCTGTACCTTTTGGTGTTTGTTTTTTAACAAGCTTTGGCATCTCTAAATCGAATTCACCGTAGATGATTTCGCCTCCACGACCGAAGTTATTGCCATATGCGTATGCCTCTTTATCACCAACGCCAAGAATAGCGACTGTTTGATCTCCAACTGCTTTTTGAACTTGTGGTTTGTATTTCGCTACTTTTTTATCCCACTCTGAAATCCATTGCGCTGCTTCTGCTTCCTTATTGAAAATCGTACCGAATTCCGTCATTTCTTCTTTAAATGATTTTTCTTTCGGTAAAATCGCTACTGTTGGCGCAATCTTCTCTAGCTTGTCTAAGTTTTCAGATTGTGCAAAAGTAATGATTAAATCTGGTTTTAGCGACATAATTTTCTCTGGCGATTCCTCAGCCCCGATGTCTTCAATACCTTCGATTCGGTCTCCAAAATACTTATTGCTTAATGCAAAGCTTGAAAGCCCTACTGGTTTAATACCAAGTTGCAGTGCATAACCTGCGAAACTATCCGCTGTAATCACGACACGTTTTGGATTTTTCGGAATCGAAATTGTTCCGTTTTTCGCTTTATAATCAACCATCTCAACTTTATCTGTTGATGATTTTTCTTCTTCTTTTTTATTGCCACATGCTGCAAGCGCAAAAATTGCCACCATTAACAACGCTAACCAACTGAATTTTTTACGAGTAATCACAGAAATACACGCTCCTCATTATTTTGTGAAAAGATCTACGATTTCTTCTAATTGTTGATCTAGTGAAATAGGATCACTGAAATACGAATCTGTTTCATCGATTTCAAATACTTTATTATTTTTTACAGCCGGTAGTGATTTCCAAAGACCTGTTTCCTTTGTTTTTGAAAATTTCTCATCTCCTGATTCTGCAAAAATATAATCTCCCGCAAAGTCAGGTAATTTTTCTACTGAAAATGATCCGTAGCCTTTTCCTTTTGAAGTTTCTTTTTTCACTATTTCTGGCATAGCTAAATCGAATTCACCGTAGATGATTTCGCCTCCACGACTGAAGTTATCCCCATATACGTATGCATCCTTACCATAAACACCTAAAATAGAGATGGTTTGATCACCTACTGCTTTTTGAACTTGTGGTTTATATTTCGCTACTTTTTTATCCCATTCTGAAATCCATTGTGCTGCTTCATCTTCCTTATTGAAAATCGTACCGAATTCCTTCATTTCTTCTTTAAATGTCTTTTCTTTCGGTAAAATCGCAATTGTTGGAGCGATTTTCTGTAGTTTTTCCAAGTTTTCCGATTGTGCAAATGAAATGATTAAATCTGGTTTTAGCGACATAATTTTCTCTGCAGATTCTTCTCCACCGATGTCCGCAATCCCATCAATGCGGTTCTCAAAATATTTATTACTTAGCGCAAAGCTCGGAAGCCCCACTGGTTTAATACCAAGTTGTAATGCGTATCCTGCGAAACTATCCGCTGTAATCACGACACGTTTCGGATTTTTCGGAATCGAAATCGTTCCATTTTTTGCTGTATAATCAACCATCTCCACTTTGTCTGAAGATGATTTTTCCTCTTCTTTTTTATTGCCACATGCTGCAAGTGCAAAAATTGCCACCATTAACACCGCTAACCAACTGAATTTCTTACGACTCATCAAACCAATACACGCTCCTCAACTTTTTCTTCTGCTAATTCGTACGGTAGACAGAGTGGTTTGCCTGTGCGCGGATCCTCGATAATATCGGCTTCAATATTGAATACTTCTCGCAGCACTTCCTTCGTCACAACCTCTTTCGGATCACCACTACTTACGACAGTCCCCTTTTTAATCGCAATGACATTATGCGCATATTTCGTCGCATGGTTGAGGTCATGGACAACCATGATGATTGTACGCCCTTCCACCTCATTCAAATGCTCGAGTAGTTTTAACACTTCAAGCTGATGCGCCATATCTAAAAATGTCGTCGGCTCATCTAAGAATAAGATGTCCGTCTGTTGCGCCAACGCCATGGCAATCCATGCACGCTGTCGCTGTCCCCCTGATAATTGGTCAACCCCACGATTGTAGAATTCACCCATTCCTGTAACATCTATTGCCCAATGAATAATTTTTCGATCCTCTTTCGTTAATGACCCCATCCCTTTATGATGTGGAAAACGGCCATAACTAATTAATTCATACACCGTTAAACCATCTGGAGCGCTCGGATTCTGTGGCAAAATCGCTAATTCCTTCGCCACTTCTTTCGTAGATTTTTCATGAATCATTTTGCCATCAAGTGATACCCCGCCTGACTTCGGCTTCATTAGTCGAGCCATCGTTTTTAAAATAGTCGATTTCCCCGAACCATTCGCCCCTACAAGCGCTGTAATTTTCCCTTGTGGAATTTCAATATTAAGATCATTTACGATAATATGGTCATCGTATCCGATCGTTAATTCATTTGTTTTTAAACGCGTTTCCATTTTGACTCCTCCTAGAGTTGGAATTGTGCTTCGTACAGTCGGCTATAATTCCCGCCAGCTTGTAGAAGTTCCTCATGAGTCCCTTGTTCTTCTATGCCGTCCTTCGTCACAACGATGATGCGATCGACATCACGAATCGTAGCCAATCGATGTGCGATGACGAATGTCGTACGCCCTTGTGATAGCTTACTTAACGCAAGTTGGATTGCCGCTTCCGTCTCGGTATCAAGTGCAGAAGTCGCCTCATCTAAAATTAAAATAGGTGGATTTTTCAAGAACATACGTGCAATCGACAGTCGTTGTTTTTGACCACCTGATAATTTTACGCCTCGCTCGCCAATCATTGTCTGCATGCCTTCTGGTTGTGCATGAATTAATTCTTCCAACTGCGCCTGTCTTGCAGCTTCCCAAATTTCCTCATCCGTCGCATCTAATTTGCCGTATGCGATATTATCTCGAATCGTGCCATCAAATAAGAAGACATCTTGTTGTACAATACCAATTTGATTGCGCAATGATTCCTGTGTCATCTGGCGAATGTCGATGCCATCAATGGTAATCGAACCACCAGTGACATCATAAAATCTCGGTAGTAAACTACAAATCGTTGTTTTACCGCCACCTGAAGGACCGACAAATGCGACCGATTCACCTTTACGTACATTGAAATTTACTTGATTTAAAATCAGTTTATCTTCGGTATAACCGAAACTCACATTGTTATAAGCGATTTCGCCTTCTACTTTATCAATCGTCACGGCATCTTTCGTATCTTCAATTTCCTCCGGTGTGTCCAATAATTCCATAAATCGTTTGAAGCCTGCGATTCCTTTTGGATACGTCTCAATAACGGAATTGATCTGATTAATTGGCCCAATGAAAATATTTGAAAGTAAGATGAATGCCATAAATTCACCGAAAGTCATTTTATTATTAATTACGAACCATGTGCCGCAAGCTAGGACGAAGATTGACACACCTTTAATTAAGAAATGACTGATCGACGCATTCCACGCCATCACTTTGTACGCGATTAATTTCGTCGTTCTAAAACGTTCGTTATTCACTGCGAATTGAGCGATTTCATGATCTTCGTTTGCGAATGCTTTCACAACACGAATACCACTTACATTGTTTTCAACACGTGCGTTGAAATCTGCAATATCACGGAAGAAACGGTCGAAAGTTTTCGCCATCTTTTTACTGAAGTAAATTGATAGAATCAGTAAGAATGGAATGACGATGAATGTTAGAATCGCTAATTGTGGATTGATCATCATCATCAAGCTGAATGCGCCAATAAGCGTCATAAAGGCGATGAATAAATCTTCTGGACCATGGTGAGCGATTTCTCCAATATCCATTAAGTCATTCGTCATACGTGATACGAGATGACCTGTTTTATTATTATCGAAGAAGCGGTTTGGTAACTTCTGCACTTTATTAAATGCTTGCTTACGCATATCCGATTCGATATTGATGCCGAGCTTATGCCCCCAATACGTCACGATATAGTGGAAGAATGCACTCAATAAGAAAATGCCCATTAATACTAGACATGCCGATAAAATGGTTGACCAATTGCCTGCTGGTAAGTAGTCATCAATGACACGATTTACTGCCAATGGAAAGGCAAGTTCGACAAGCGCTGCTAAAATCGCACATGTGAAATCCGCAATGAATAGCCATTTATACGGTTTATAAAAAGCAAAGAATCTATTTAACATTTCTATTTCCTTTCAATTCTTATTATTTCGATTTAGCTAGTAGGTATAAGAAGTAAGGTGCGCCGATACAAGCGACTACTATGCCCGCTGGAATTTCAGATGGTTGGATGATCCATCTGCCAAGTGTATCTGCCATCAATACTAATAATCCGCCTGCCAATGCTGCGCCAGGGATTAAAAACTGATGTTGCGGCCCGATTAATCGACGCACTAAATGAGGTGCGATTAACCCGACGAAACCAATTCCCCCACTAATCGATACAGAAGATGCTGCAAGTCCAACTGCTGCCGCTAATAATAAACGACGCTCTCTTTCCACATTAATACCAAGTCCGAATGAAATATGGTCCCCCATATTCAAAACATTTAACACTTTTGCCTTGTACATGACATATGGTAATAAGATGAGGAAGAATGGTAGAACCGACATGACATACTTCCAATTTGAACCCCAAATACTGCCCGCCATCCACTTCGCGACGAAACTATATTGTTCTGGTGATAGTTTTAAAGTTAGGACGATCATCGCCGCACTAATCGCTGCAGCAATGGCAATCCCCGTCAGCAATAGTCTCGTCGGTGATAGACCGTCTCCTTTTTTGAATGCCAACATATAAATAATTGTTGCCGTTACACCCGCACCAACCCAAGCCAATAACGGTAGTAACATAACTGAAGATGTCGTCTCAATCGGCACGAAAGCGATATACAGTACGACTGCCAACCCTGCACCCGCATTGATGCCTAAAATCCCTGGATCTGCTAATGCATTTCTTGAGAAACCTTGCATCACACATCCTGATACAGCCAATGAAGCTCCGACTAGAATCGAAATGACAATACGAGGTAAACGGAATTCGAATAAAATTAAATCTTGTTGCGCTGTACCATTACCGAATAAAGTTTGAATCAACTCACCCGGTGATAATCGGATAAAACCTGTATTCATACTAATGATGAATGTTATTAAAATAAGTGCCGCAAAAACAAGGAGAGTCAGCGTCGCCTTTTTCTTACGTTTTCGATCTGCACTTGCATAGTCAATTGTCGTCATTACAGTTCTCTCCTCTCTTTCCTCGCAAGGTAAAGGAAGAACGGTACGCCGATTAATGCGATCAATGCGCCAATCGGTGTTTCGTAAGGTGCATTAATTGTTCGCGCGATTAAATCCGCTAGCACAAGTAATACTGCGCCAATGACTGCCGAACATGGAATGATGAAGCGGTAATCTACGCCGACAATATAACGCGTTAAATGCGGTACGATTAAACCGACGAAGCCAACTGCACCAACTACTGATACTGCTGAACCTGCAAGCATTAAGACGATGATTGTCCCAGCTACTTTTACGACAGTCGTATTCATCCCTAAACCTGCTGCGATATCGTCGCCTAGACTTAGTAATGTGACTGATTTTGATAAAATAATTGCGCCAATAATCATGATGACTACGATTGGTACCATAACTTGAAGCTGTGCCCAAGTCGTACCCGCAACACCACCTGCATACCAGAACGCTAAGTCTTGACCTATTCTAAAATGAAGGGCGATTCCTTCACTTAATGCACTGAATAATGCGCTCACTGCTGTACCCGCAAGGATTAGACGAAGCGGTGTTAATCCGCCTCTCGCAAGTGAACCTACGCCATACACTAACCCTGCACTCACTGCTGCGCCAAAAAATGAAAATAAAATTAAATAATGATACGGTAAGCTTGGGAAAAATGCGAAACTGATTGCCATTACGAGAACCGCACCCGCATTGATCCCTAGTAATCCCGAATCAGCAAGTGGATTTCTCGTCATCCCTTGCATGATGGCACCTGCTACCGCAAAACTCGAACCAACTAGAGCTGCACCAATAATTCGAGGGAATCGTAAATCACGTATGACTTGATGATCACTATTCGCCGCATCATAATTGAAAATCGCCGCTTTAATCGTTGACAAGCTGACATCTGCAGCACCATACGATAATGCTAAAAGCATACTAATTACTAAAAGTATTGAACCAAAAATAAGGACAAGTGTTGCAACAACTGGTCTTGCGTGGATTTCTCGATCTTTCTCAATCACTTCATCCATATGTACCGCTACTCTAGCCATAACTCTCTCAACCAACCACCTTATTAATAATGATTCTCATTATCATTTAAAAAAATATAGAGAATCCTCATGTATTTTTGTTAAAGGGACGTTTATCCCTTTTGTTGTTTCTTAACTGATAACCATTTTCAATTGTAGCAAGACAACCGCATAAAAAACATAGTCTAATGTAAGCTATGCGGTATGGACGATTATAAGATGTAATCGCCCTCTGCTAATTTTTTCACTTGAATATCCAATTGATGCTCCAAGAAAATCCCTTCACTTGCCCAGAAATCTTCAAGTTGTAGAATATATACTTTACTATGATATTTCGTACGAACGGCTTCCCAATACTTCGATTCCTTCAGTCGTAGCGCCTGTTCCGCTGTATGCACGATGACTAACATATGATCTGCCGCATATGATGAAATCAAATATTCATCGATGACCAAATGCTTATGGGGCGTCAAAATATCTTCTTCAATCGACTTCGGTGCTTTCAACTTAAGCTTCTTATAAATATTGTAAGCACCCCTCGCAGACGAACGCCATATACCTACTTGATTGTTCTCACGCAGTTCAAATACGCCAACCGTCTCGCCCGCTTCAATTAATGGCTTCAGTAATTCCTGCCCTCTCGCCACCTTCTCCTCATAGCGCGCGATCCAATTCGCTGCTTCTTCCTCACGCCCAAGCAATTTCGCAATTGTTTTCGTCTCCTCTAAACGATCCCAACGATCCCATTTCAAAATGAAGACCGGTGCGATTTTCTCCAATTCCTCAATTAATTTCGGATGCGTATATAAATAGGAAGGCGCGACAATCAAATCTAACTCCAAAGCTCTCAACTGCTCAAATGTCGGATAATCCTCACGCGGCACAAGGAATGCATCACCTAATTGTTCGACGAAATGCGGTGGAATATTGCCCGGCGAATTTAATGTACCGACTGGCTGAATACCCGCAGCTAATAAATCCCCCGTAAACTGGAAGGAGAAAATACGCTTCTGCCCTTTGAATAATCGGAATTCGGTAGGTGTAAGCCCTGTCTGTTTTCGGAATTTCCGACTAAAATACAATGCATCTTGATAACCGATTTTTCGTGATACTTCCGTAATCGTATAGCGCGGATCCAATAACATCACCTTCGCTTTATCCAAACGAATATGTGCTAAATAATCCGAAAAACTCCAACCCGTTTCCGCTTTAATAAGCTTCGAGAAATAATTTTGATGATAACCGAAATGATTCGCCACCTCATCACGCTTCAAGGGCTCATGCGAATTGATCGACACATAATCCAATACCGATTGGAATGTCACTTCAGTCAATTGACTCTTTTGTAATTCAAATTCTTCTTCAATCGTAAATAGTAATTTATAAAGTAAATGTGACTGTTCATTTTCTTTATTCGCTTGATATAACGCTTCCGACACTTTGCGCACTTTGTTGGAAGATTTATGATATACAAGCCCATTGTAGTTCACATATTCCTTCGACAACTCATATGTAAGTTGTAAATCTTGTCGATTGCGCAATTTATACTGCTGAAAACGATAAATCCGATAAACGAATGGTTGATCACTGTCATTTTTCAATTCCATGCGCAAACCTAAATTCCCGATGAAAATAGACGTATTCATTAACGGAATATAACCATTCAATTGTGCCGTTCCTGACATTACCGTCAATATTACATTCGTCGACTCCGTAAACTGCACTCGACTATTCGCCTCTAAAGTTCGCTCATCCACGCCTTCAAACTGATTCACCTGCTCCATAACCGCCATGTCATCCCTCCTCTAATTGATTATC
This sequence comes from Kurthia zopfii, assembly GCF_003143955.1. Taxonomy (GTDB): domain Bacteria; phylum Bacillota; class Bacilli; order Bacillales_A; family Planococcaceae; genus Kurthia; species Kurthia zopfii. The sequence goes on from NZ_QFVS01000003.1 coordinate 118,230, forward strand.
ATTATCATTTAGATTCTACTTGTTAATGGATGGAAAGACAATGTAAAGTTATGGGATTGTGGACATTAACGTAAAAAAAGTGCTGATTAAATTAATCAGCACCTTATTTTCGCTCTTTGTCAAATAACGTTGGTGAGAGTTTTCAATTGAATAAAAATCGATTGTTTTGAGCGAGATTACGTTTCTTTTAAGAAGCGCGGCTCGCTCTTTTTAAATGGAAATATAAGTAGATTCGGTTGCGGTAGTTTTCAAAGTTTCTATAACCATAAGCACCTCGGTTTAAGTCTAAAGTGTACCCTTTGTAAAGGACATTTTGAAAAAGACTAGGAAACTTGTTGAAGCTGCTGTCTGTATTTTACAGGCGGCAGCTTCTTTAAATTCCACTGACCACGATAATGATTGTAATACGTCAT
>NZ_QFVS01000040.1 GCF_003143955.1 Kurthia zopfii
TTATTCTATAGGGAAACTCACTTGTTTTCTATTTTTTTTGAATAAAAATAACGTTAATGAAGTTTCCGCACCGATCTGATGAGAGATCGGTGCTTTTTTCTTCACCAACGTTATTTATTGTAGAACCGAATTAATTCGTTAATTTGATTATTCGTAAGTGACAGGCTCGCTTCTTCCGTTACGACACCTTTAGCAATCGCTTTTGCTAACACTTTATCGCGGTTAATCCCTGCGCCATCATCTTCAATTTCGATGAAGACATGGTTACCACTATGGTAGGCACGTAATTCAACTGAACCTTCTTCTGATTTACCGGCAGCTAATCTTTCTGCTGGTGATTCAACACCATGATCTAGTGCATTTCGGATTAAATGGACTAATGGATCGCCGATTTCATCAATTACAGTACGATCTAACTCTGTTTCTGCACCGATAATTTCAAGATTGATTTTTTTCTTTAAATCTCTTGATAATTGTCGAACCATTTTAGGGAAACGGTTGAATACTGTCTCAACAGGAACCATGCGCATATTCAAAATAATATTTTGAAGGTCGCCCGATACACGTGTCATTCTTTCGACTGTATCATTTAGTTCATTGTGATTTAATTCTGAAGAAATCGATTGTAAACGACCACGGTCGATGACTAATTCTTCAAATAGATTCATTAAAATATCAAGACGGTCAATATTTACGCGAATCGTTTTGCTCGCATTATGTGCATTATTTTTTTGTGGCGCTTTCGTTTCAACAACTTTCTTAGGTGCTGGGGCTGGAGCAGGCGTTGCTTCAACAACTTCCTCCTGTTCAACGACTGCTTCTACACTTACTTTAGAAATTGAAATCGGTTGAACATTTACTAATTCAACTTCCGATACTTTCATCAATTTCTGCATTAAATCATTCGCAGGTTCTTGTGTTACAAAAGCAACTGAGAAATCTGTATCAAATTGTTCTTCTTCTAACTTCTCGACAGTTGGAGAAGACTTGATTACTTCGCCAAGTTTTTCGAGAATTTCAAACACCATATAGACGCGTGCTGCTTTCAGAAGGCAATCATCTCTTAATGAAATATTGATTTCATATGATTGGAATCCTTGTTCAACCGATTGTTCTAAAACTGTTTTCTCAAAATCATCAAATACTAGTTTTGATGTTGCAGTAGAAGTTGACTCTGCCGGTGTTACTGCAACTTCCGCTTCACCGATTGGTTCACCATTCTCCAATTTTTTCAACTTCTCAACTGTAGCTGTTACGTCTTTCTTACCATCGCCACCTGAAGAAATATCTAAAACCATCTCTTCTAAATGATCAACTGACTCAAAAACAACATCTAAAAGATCAGAAGAAACTGCTAACTGATTATTTCGAATGGCATCTAATACATTTTCCATCTTATGCGTTAAGTTCGCGATATCCTCAAAACCCATTGTTGCTGACATACCTTTTAATGTATGCGCATTTCTAAATATGTCATTTACAATTGCTAGGTCCTCTGGATTTTGTTCAAGTAATAATAAACTTTCACTACATGATTGTAAATGTTCATTACTTTCATCGATGAATACTTCTAAATATTGATTTGTATCCATTAGTTCCCCTCCTATTCTAAATATCCTAAAATGGCTGTTGATATATTTTCGAGCTTCTCTACTCGATCCACTAGACCTGTTTTTTCAACTGATTTCGGCATGCCGTATACGACACAAGTAGATTCATCTTCAGAAATTACACGTGTATTTCCTGTTCTTTTCAACTCGCGTACACCCTTCGCTCCGTCAGCTCCCATACCGGTCATAATGACTGCAATACGGTCTAAATCCGTCATTTCTGCCACGCTATTAAACAGCACATCTACTGCTGGTTTGTGACCACCAACTGCAGGGCTAGTTTTGTCGATATAGATTGTTTTCGTCATACCGATTTTACGGACGGTCATCTGATTACCACCTGGTGCGATGTAGGCAACACCTGGTTGTAAAATCTCGCCATTCTCGGCTTCTTTTACTGTGATTTCTGAAAGTTGATCCAATCGCTTAGCTAATGAATTCGTAAAACCTGCTGGCATATGTTGGACGATTACTATTGGTGCATTTATATTTTTCGGCAATGTTGTTAATACTTCTTGTAACGCTCTTGGCCCACCTGTTGAAGTACCGATGACAACAATTTTCTTTTTGAATTTTTGCCAACTTTCATTTTTAGGTTGTACGACTGTTTTAACGGGTTCAGGTGAATCTGGTTTCGCTACTGGAATAGTAGGTTTAGAAATCTGCTTCAGATTCGTTACCGAAACCTTTGTAGCTGCAACAACCTTTTCAACTAATTGATTTTTAATTTTATCTAAATCGAGTGAGATTGTTCCGCTTGGTTTTGCCACGAAATCGACTGCACCATTTGAGATTGCCTCAACCGTAATCGTTGCATCTGAAGTTGTTGTTGATGACAGCATAACGACCGGTGTCGGTGTATCTTGCATAATTTTTTTCAACGCTTCTACACCATTCATTTCCGGCATTTCAACATCCATTGTCACAACATCTGGTTGTAGTCTTTTCACTTTATCAATGGCGTCTAGTCCATTCCTTGCAGTGCCAACTACTTCTATTTCATTATTCCCTTTGAAGAACTCCGTGATGAGTTTTCTCATAAAAGCTGAATCATCTACAACTAATAGTTTTTTCATCGAAGTCATTGACTCAGGCCCCTCCCTTTGTAAAAAGTCCTTTTAATTTTGATAAAAACGGGTTTTTCCCTATTACTTCAATAGGACTAACTAGATCATTTGCTAAATAACGTTCTGCAATTTTATTAATTGATTTCGCTGCAATACAGTTCGGATACCTTTTTTTATAAGGTATTTGCTCGTTAATTGCTTTACGAACTTGCAAATCCTCTGGTATGACTCCTAATTCAATAATTTCTTTACTTAAGAACCTTTGCATCGTCGTTTTGAGTCTGAGCAATGTTGTCGTTCCTTCATCACTGGACAATGCGCGATTGCAAATTAAGAAGAAGTCCTTCTCAGTATCTTTCGTATGGATGTATTTCATCATTGAATAGGCATCTGTAATCGAAGTTGGTTCAGTTGTTGAGATGACAAAGATATCATCAACCGACATCATAAATTGCAATGACCAATCCGTTGCGCCTGCTCCCATATCAAAAAGTATAAAGTCATAGTTCTTTTGTAACTCATCAAAGGCGAAAAGGAGACGCTCGAACATGAAGTCCGACCATCGTAGGAGAGAGGTCATTCCTGATCCTCCTGAGATGAAATCTAAGCGATCCTCATCGTGATGTATGATGGCTTGAATTGAGCATTCGCCTTGTAAATAATTTGTTAAACTGTTACCTGCCGATTTGCCTAGTAAAATATGAATATTCCCCATACCTAAGTCCATATCAACAATCAGTACCCGTTTGCCTTTCTCTGCAAGCGTCAAAGAAAAGTTTGTAGTGAAGTTACTTTTCCCAACTCCACCTTTACCACTGACTACTGCAATCGTACGACAAGTTCCACTGGATTGGTGCTGCATTTTTTCTCTAAGAATGGCTGCTTGATCCACTATTTTTCAGCTCCTCGGAACAATAGTTCAACAAGTTGAGATACTGAACCCTCTTCTATATTCTCTGGTACTTCTTGACCATCCGTATAGTAAGCAAGTCCCTTATTATATTTAACCATTAAATTGATCATTGAGCCAATAGTATTTGTTTCATCTAGCTTGGTAAAAATTAATTGCTGTATCTCAAAACTAGAGAATTGCTTCAAGATCGTTGTCATATCGCGTTCTTTCGCAGTTAATGATAAGACTAAATAGTTTAGAGCATTATTTTTCACATCAATTAGTTGTTCTAAATCATCGATAAACTTCACTTCTTTATAATTTCTACCTGCTGTATCAATTAACACTAGGTCATGACCAGAGAACTGCTCAATCGCTCGTTTATAATCTTCGGATGTATACACTACTTCCACTGGAGCATGCAATAGATTCGCATAGGTCTTTAGTTGCTCAATTGCACCAATTCGATACGTATCTGTCGTTATGAAAGCGACCTTTTTCTTCTTCTCTAATACGGCTCTTGCCGCAATTTTAGCGATTGTTGTTGTTTTACCAACACCAGTTGGCCCTAAAACATTCACGAACTTCTGTTTGAAATCTAATCCACCCATAGGCATTTTTGAAAGCATACGATACATAGCTTCTTGAGCTGAAATCATAAGTTGTTCTGTCGTTACATTTGGTTTTACATTCACTATGCCAAAAAGCTCATCACAAATTTCTGTGATGAGTTCCTTGTCTAACTCTTGTTCTTCAAGTAGTTGATATACTGGCTGAATGACTGCTGGTAATGTATTTGAAGAAGGTTGATTGACTGAACGCATCATTTTTTTTAGTTCTAGTAATTGTTTTTGAATATCGTCATTTTGCTGTGTTAGCATGCTTTGTTGATCGAATTCTTGTTTCTTCTCAAAACGATCAAGATCAGGGCGAGTGTCTACTACTCGCTCCTCTTGATCTAAACCTACAACTACTTCAAACATTTTCTTCTTAAACATTCCTAAGAATCCTTTTGTATGAATGACTTTTGAGCTGACAACAACTGCGTCCTCACCAAAATCATTTCGTACTTTTTTCATTGCTTCTGGCATTGTTTCAGCAATATATTTTTTCATTCTCATTCTACATTCACAACTCCAATACTTTGAATTTCAATCGAAGCATCTAATTCGTTATAAGATAAAATCGGTATTTGCGGGAAATAACGTTCCGTTAATTGACGGACATACATTCTCACAGCTGGTGAGCAAAGGATGACTGGTGATTGTTCAATAAATGAAGTTCTTTCCAGTTCACTCGCAATTGATTCCAATACCGATTGCGTTACTTGAGGATCCATTGCTAAATAATTGCCGTGATCCGTCTGCTGAATACTGTCAGCGATTATTTTTTCGATTTTTGCTGATACCGTCAATACTTTTAATTCCGTTTGATTTCCTGCATATTGCGTCGTAATTTGACGTGCTAGTGCTTGACGAACATACTCCGTTAATACATCAACATCGGAAGTTAGTTTCGAATAATCTGCAAGTGTTTCAAATATAATTGGTAAATTACGAACCGATACATTTTCATCCAATAATTTCGATAATACTTTCTGAATTTCACCAATCGACATAGGTGTTGGCGTTAATTCATCGACTAATATTGGCGCTGTTTCTCTCAAGTGATCGATTAGTTGTTTCGTCTCTTGTCTACCTAGTAACTCGGAAGCATTTGCACGAATAATTTCGGTTAAGTGAGTCGACACGACACTTGGTGGATCCACAACAGTATAGCCAAGCATTTCTGCTTCTTCTTTTACTTGTTCATTAATCCATTTAGCTGGCAAACCAAATGAAGGTTCGACTGTGTCAATTCCTTCAATTGTGTCATCGTCACCTGGTGACATTGACAAGTAATGATCAAGAAGTAGCTCGCCCTTCGCTAGTTCTGTTCCTTTAACTTTAATGCGATATTCATTCGGTTGTAACTGAATATTATCTCGAATACGAACGACTGGGATGACAATACCTAACTCTAATGCCAATTGTCTACGAATCATCACGACGCGGTCGAGTAAATCGCCGCCTTGTGAAGCATCAACGAGTGGGATTAAACCATAACCAAATTCAAATTCAATTGGATCGACATTTAATAAGTTAATAACATTTTCTGGACTTTTCAAATTATCAGTTGTAACTTCTTCTTCAATTTCTTCGATTTCTTCTTCCGTTTCCTTACTTAACGAACTAATTCGATAAGCTGCAAACGCTAATGTAAGTGCAACTGGCACTGTGAAAATCAATTGAATTGGTGTGAAGAATCCTAATAATAAAATCGTACCTGCCGCAATATATAGTAATTTTGGATTTGTTAATAATTGACCAGTAATATCCGAGCTTAAGTTCCCTTTCGAACCTGCTCTTGTTACGACAATACCTGTTGCTGTAGAAATTAATAATGCTGGAATTTGAGATACAAGACCATCACCAACTGTTAAAGTTGTAAAATGAGTAATTGCTTCTGAGAATTCCATATCCATTTGAACAACACCGATAATCATACCTACTAGTAAGTTGATGATTACGATGATGATTCCTGCAATTGCATCACCTTTTACGAATTTAGTCGCACCATCCATGGCACCGTAGAAATCCGCTTCGTTCCCGACTTTTTCGCGTCGTTCACGAGCATCTTTTTCCGAAATAAGTCCCGCATTCAAGTCAGCGTCAATCGCCATTTGCTTACCTGGCATTGCATCTAACGTAAAACGTGCCGCTACTTCAGACACACGTTCAGAACCCTTTGTAATTACGATGAACTGAATAATTACGAGGATGACGAACACGACAATACCAACTAATATATTTCCCCCTACAACGAATGTACCAAAGGTTTCAACTACGTTACCTGCGTCACCTTCTGATAAAATCGCACGAGTTGTCGATACGTTTAACCCTAATCTAAATAAAGTTAATAGTAGTAACAGTGATGGGAATATTGAGAACTGAAGCGCTTCTTGCATATTCATTGAAGTTAATAGTACAAGTAGAGCTAATGTTAAGTTGACAATGATTAAAAAACTGATTAGCCACGGAGGTAATGGAACAACAAGCATTGCAACAATCATAATAACTGCTGCTAATACACTTATATCACGAATTTTCATAGTTGTACCTCCTTAAATTTTCCGTTTAATTCTATATACATACGCTAAAACTTCCGCTACTGCTTTAAAAAACTCATCTGGAATTCGTTGATCAATTTGGACTTGATCATACATCGCTCTTGCTAAAGGTCGATTCTCAACCATGACGACATCATTTTCTTTGGCGATTAGTTTAATTTTTTGCGCGACATGATCTGTACCTTTTGCAACGACTCTTGGCGCATCCATTGTGATGTCATCATATTTTAACGCGATTGCATAATGCGTCGGGTTCGTAATAACAACATCGGCATTTGGAATTTCTTGCATCATTCGTCGCATCGCCATCTCTCTTTGACGTTGCTTAATTTTCGATTTAATTAATGGATCCCCTTCGACATTTTTATACTCATCTTTAATATCTTGTTTGGACATTTTTAGATTTTTTTCATAGTCGAATTTCTGGTAAAAGTAATCGAGAATTGAGATGAATGCGAGTACTAAACTCGCAGCAATCCCCATAATAGCTGTTAACTTCGCAATCGTCGATAAAGTATCGCCCGGTGTTTTAAACGACAAGCTTAAAACATCCGTCAAGTTCAGCATAATAATGACTGTTGTAACTGTTCCGATAAAAGAGATTTTTAAGATAGATTTTATAAGCTCGATAATCGCCTTAATCGAAAAGATTCTTTTAAACCCTTTGATTGGGTCGATTTTCTTCAAATCAAATTTTAATGTTTCAGTCGTAAATAATAGTCCAAACTGAAAGAAATTGGCTGCAACTGCTGCGACCATTGCAATAAGCATGATTGGTAGCAATATGACTGCCATCTCGATCAATGTATCTTTCAATAAATTCATTACTGAAGGAATTGTAATCGTATCTACTGCAATTGTATGAGTGAAAGTTTCCCTCAAAAATATTAGTAATCGATCACGAATGGACGATCCTGCGAAAAGTAAATATGTAAAAATGGATAGTAGAACGATTGCACTTGTAACGTCTTGGCTTTTTAGAACCTGCCCTTTCTTACGTGCATCTAATCTTTTCTTCGGCGTTGCCTTCTCCGTTTTTTCACCTGCGAAAAACTGTAAATCTAATTGTAATAGCATCGCCTATCCACCACCTATAATAACCATGAAATCTCGCATAGCTGTAAACATCACATGGAAGAGTTTTTGCATCACTGCAACCATTACACCCATCATAATGAGCAACACGATGAAACTCACGCCAATTTTTATCGGAAAACCTACAACGAAGATATTTAGTTGTGGCACTGTTTTCGCAGTAATACCTAGCGCTAAATCGACTAAGAATACCGTCGCAACAACTGGTACTGCCATTTGGAATGCGATTGCAAACACCCCTGTAAATGTCTTCATAATAAACGTACTGAGTGCCACATCACCTAAGTGTGGCCATGTACTTTGAAGCGGTATGTATTCGTAACTAAAAAAAATACCGTCGAGGAGCATATAATGTGCGTTCGTACCGATTAATACAAGCATCGCAATCGTTTGGAAGAATTGACCGATTAACGGACTTTGTGCGCCAGTCATCGGATCAATAACATTGGCAATCGCAAAACCTATTTGAAAATCAATAAAACTACCAGCAATTTGTAATGCCGAAATAATAATAAAAGCGACTAAACCAAGCAATAAACCAACTACTGCTTCTTTTATAACGAGCATCGCATAGTTCTCATCGATGATGATATTCGTCGTTTGGATGGAATAACTCATCATCCACGCTAATACAATCGCGAGAAAAATACGTGCCTGTGGCGGAATCGTTTTGTATGAAAAGAATGGAACTGTCACGAAAAATGCTGTTAATCTAACGAGTATTAAGAAAAAAACGGGTAGCTTTGGAATTAGTTCAGCCATTTACTCACCCTATAAACCTTGTTAAATTTTGAAAAATTTCTTTAGCATATGAAGTTACATGCGTTAACATCCACGGACCAAAAAACACGATGCCGACTAATACCGCGACAATTTTCGGTACGAATGCTAAAGTTTGTTCTTGAATTTGAGTTGTTGCTTGGAAAATACTGACCATCAAACCTGTAATTAATGCCACTAATAATAAGGGGCCGGATACGAGCAAAATTACTGTAATTGCCCTTTCTGCTACAGATATAACAAATTCTTGTGACACTTAATCCTTCCCCTTTCTCTAAAAGCTATCTAAAAGTGACTTCATAACGAGATACCATCCATCAACTAAGACGAATAATAATATTTTAAATGGTAGCGAGATCATTACCGGTGGTAACATCATCATCCCCATCGACATGAGGACACTCGCAACAATCATATCAATTACTAAAAACGGTATAAATATCATAAAACCCATTTGAAATGCTGTTTTTAATTCACTTAAAGTATACGCTGGTACTAATGTTGTCAGTGATAAATCCTCTAATGACTTCGGCTCTTTTTCGCCAGAGTAACTAATGAATAAATCTAAATCAGACTGTCTAGTATGCTTACTCATAAACTCTTTGAACGGCATGCTCGCTTTTTCATAAGCTTCATCCAAAGAAATTTCTTCTTTAAATAGTGGTTGTAACGCTTCTTTATTTACTTCTTGGAATGTTGGCGCCATTATGAAGAACGTCAAGAACAGAGCTAAGCCGATAATTACTTGGTTTGGCGGCATTTGCTGTGTTGCCAACGAAGTTCGGACAAATGAAAGTACAATGACAATTCGAGTGAATGAAGTCATTAAAATTAATATACTCGGCGCCAATGACATAACCGTTAGTAAAATCATTAGTTTCACAGAAGTAGAAACATTTGAGCCACTACTTTCTGAAAACGCTTGGAGTAAATCATTCATCGTCTTTTTTCTCCTTCTGATTCCATCCATCTAAACTTTGTTGGCGATTCTTTTTAATTTGAGCCAATTTTTCATCTAACTCGTTTTTAAATGGTTTCGTTTCTTCTTTCACTGCTGGTTGCTTCGTAAATTTCTGTTTTACGTTTGAATACAACTCTGTAATATATGGTACTTGTGCTGCGAATTCTTGCTTATCTTCGTGAAGCTGGATCAATCTTTGTTGTTCTTGTTCATCTGTTATTTCCTTTAAGACATTGACATCATCACCAACGCCAATTAAAAATAACGAATCTCCTACTTTAAGAAGTTGAACTGATTTTTGTTGGCCAACTGACACGCCACCTAAATTTTGTAGTAGTTGGTTAGATTGATATTTTTTATTATTTCGATTGACTAATTTCAGTACAAAGAAAAGCAGTCCCACAACAAATAATAATGCTAACACGATTTTTATGTATTCCCATGCTGACATTCCTGTCGACATCGGTTCTTCATTTGTTTGCTGTTCTTTGCTAGGAGTTTCTTTAGAATCTTTACTCGAATCTTGTAAATTGTCGCTAACCATACCCTCTTTTTCAGCTGCTTGTACAGTTGTACTAGCCACTGAAAAAGATAATACGGAAATCATCACGACAACCAATGCGAAAAGCCACTGTTTGTATGATTGCTTATACATTGGATTACCCTAACGCTTTTTGGATCGCTTCAATTACACGGTCAGCTTGGAATGGTTTAACGATAAAGTCTTTTGCTCCAGCTTGAATTGCATCGATTACCATCGCTTGTTGGCCCATTGCTGAACACATAATGATTAATGCGCTTGGATTTTTCTCTTTGATTACTTTCAAAGCTGCAATACCGTCCATCTCAGGCATTGTAATATCCATTGTTACTAAATCTGGTTTTAGTTCATTGTATTTTTCAACTGCTTGAGCTCCATCTGCTGCTTCACCAACAACCTCAAAACCATTTTTAGTCAAGATGTCTTTGATCATCATTCGCATAAATGCTGCGTCATCTACAATTAGTATTCTTTTTCCCATAATTATCTTCCTCCAATAAAAAAATCTATCTTAAATTATTCAAACGGTCTTCCTTGCTAAGTATATCAGTAATTCGTACACCAAAGTTCTCATCAATTACAACTACTTCACCTTTTGCAATTAAACGGCTGTTTACTAAAATATCTACTGGTTCACCAGCTAATTTATCTAACTCAATAATTGAACCACTCGCTAATTCTAGAATTTCTTTCACAGAACGTTTCGTACGACCTAATTCTACAGTTACTTGCAACGGTATGTCCATTAGCATATTTAAGTTACGCGCTTCAGCTTGTTTAAGATTTGTTTGTTCGAAATCCATAAACTGTGCTTGTTGAACATTCATTTGCGGTGATTGTTGCATCGGTGGTGCTTGTTGATACATTGGCTGTTGCATTTGTTGTTGTTGCATCATCGGTTGTTGTTGCATCATCGGCTGCTGTTGCATCGGTGGCGCTTGCTGATACATCGGCTGTTGCATCTCTGGTGCTGTGGCAACTGGTTGTTGAACTGGCGCTTCTTGAGTTGGAGGTGTTGCCTCTACAGCTGGTTCTTGCGTTGCTTGAACTTCTTCTTCAAAAGCGTCTTCTCCATCTGGATTCATCAATGATTTCACTAGATTTTGACTGAAATTCAACGGTAGTAATTGCATAATATTCGAATCAATTAACTCACCAATTTTCAATCGGAAAGATACTTTTACTAACAAGTCATCATTCGGAATATTTTCTGTTCCTTGATTACTTGAGAAATTCATTAAATCAATTGAAGGTGGTGAAATATCTACTTTCTTATTAAAGATTGTAGACATTGATGTCGCAGCTGAACCCATCATTTGGTTCATCGCTTCTTGTACTGCAGATAAGTGAATTTCACCCAGTTCATCAGCTGGATTTAAACCATCTCCACCTAACATTAAATCAGCAATAATTGCGGCATCTGACTGTTTAATTACGAGTAAGTTCATACCCATTAATCCGATTGTATATTCAACTTGAACTGCAACATACGGATGTGGGAATTCCTCCTCTAATTTATTTCGGTTTATCATACTTAGTGAAGGCGTTGTAATATCTACTTTTTGCCCAAGAAGTGAAGATAACGCTGTTGCTGAACTACCAAATGAAATGTTTCCGATCTCACCTAGTGCATCACGCGACATATCATCTAAATATTCTTCAATATTATACTCTTCCGAAGACTCTTCACTCGTTTCTTCATTACTTTCTGGTTTCGTATCTAATGACTCCCCACGTAATAAAGCTTCAATTTCTTCTTGCGATAACATTTCATCACTCATCATCACCATCTCCTCCTTTCAAAGACTCTAAAACTTGAACTGCTAATTTTTTCTTCACCTTACCAGGTTGTACGATAAATTTAGGAACATCGCCTACTTTTAAATAAAGTGGATCCGTCACTAATTTATCTAATTGAAGCACATCATCCTTACGTAGTAACAAGAAATCTTCAATTGAAATTTGTGTAGTGCCTAGTTCGGTTACGACAGGTAGAATTGATTGGTTTACATTGTTCTTAATAATCGCCTGTTGTTCAGGTGACACTTCTTTCGTATTCGACTGCATCCAATAGCGCACTGATAAATTCGGTACGATTGGCTCTAGCACTACGTGTGGAATACAAATATTGATCATACCACTCGTTTCACCAATGATTGAATTGAATGAAATTACGACAACTGTTTCATTCGGCGAAATCATTTGTAAAAACTGTGGGTTAACTTCTAGCTCAGTCATAATTGGATCGATGTCTGCAATATTTGACCATGCTTCTCGTAAATTATCGAATGATCTTTCAAATAAATTTGTCATGATCTTCGTTTCAATTTCAGTTAGATTATCTACATTACTGTGACTTGAACCAGTACCACCCATTAAACGGTCTAACATTGAATATGCGATGTTAGGGTTGATTTCCATTAATACATTACCGTCTAAAGGCGGTACTTCGAAAACGTTAATTAATGTCATATTCGGTATCGATCGAATAAATTCTTCAAATGGTATTTGGTCTACTGACGCAACAGTGATCTGTACATAGGTTCTAAGCTGAGCAGAGAAGAATGTTGTCAATAATCGAGCAAAATTTTCATGAATTCGAGTTAAACTTCTAATCTGATCTTTTGAAAAACGAAGCGCGCGTTTAAAGTCATAAACTTTTACTTTTTTCGCTTCTTCATCTTTCTTTATATCATCAGCTGTCATTTCACCTGTAGATAATGCCGATAAAAGGGCATCAATTTCGGATTGTGACAATACATCTCCAGCCATCTGCTCACCTCCAATTTTAGATTCTAGTATTTAATTACTTATGATATTGCAAAGGAGGTAATATAAACTTTTTGTACTTCACCATTCTGCATCAAACTATTAAATTTTGCTTTCAGTGCATTCGTTAATAATTCCTTACCTTTTTGTCCTTCTAAATCTTTACTGCTCATATCCGATAGCAATTCGACTAAAATATTTTTCACTTGGAAATCACGTTTTCCAATTTCTTCTGCAGCTTCTTTGCTATCTGTTTGGATTTTTAATGATAGTTTCACGTAGCGTTTATCCGATAGATTCGTACTTAATTCAGGTACATCAACAGATTGTTCAATAATTTCATCGATTGAAGGCTGTGCTGCGCTCCCTGGATCTTTCGAGAATTGAGTAACTACTACTAGTGCCACAACACCAATAAGTGTAATGGATACTAAAATAATGAGCATGATTGTTAATAACTTATTATTCTTCATCTTCTTCACCTCTTAAATGCGGGTTTGATAGGAGTTGTACCTGTTTATAGAAACGAATCATGTCCACTTGTACTTGCTCAGCCGTTTCTAAAACAACATATTTTCGCCCGGTCGTTAACGTGATTGTCGTATCAGGAAACTCCTCGACCGATTCTATGTATAGCGCGTTTAATGAAAATTTCTTACCATTTAATCTTGTCACATGAATCATAGGATATAGGGCAGGTCATAGAAGAACCAGCCCGGCCCCCTTCCTTTTTATAAATCAATCAAACTAGCGTTTTAAGTTAACTAGCTCTTGTAAAATCTCATCTGAAGTCGTGATAATACGAGAGTTTGCTTGGAAACCACGTTGTGCAACGATCATCTCCGTGAATTCTTCTGAAAGGTCTACGTTCGACATTTCAAGGAATCCAGATTCGATTGTTCCGTTACCAGTTGCACCAGGTACTTGATCATCTTTAGGCGTACCAGAGTTATTCGATACCGTGAAGTAGTTACCACCTGATTTCGTTAAACCTTCTGGATTTGAGAAACGTGTAACACCCATTTGACCTAATACTTGTGGAGCATCAGAACCAGGTAAAATATACGTAACCGTACCATCTTGACCAATTGTTAATTGAGTCGCTTCCGGTGGCACTCCTGGGAATGTAGCACCTGAAGAATCAAGTAATTTCTTACCATCTGGAGCTACTAAAATACCGTCTTTATCAAGGTATAAGTTCCCTGCACGAGTATAGTATTTGTTGGCACCATCTGAAAATGCTAAGTAACCATCACCATTGATTACTACATCAAGTGTACGGTTCGTCGTTTGAGTTGAACCTTTCTCGTGCATTGTATCGATGGCTGATAAACTAGCTCCTAAACCGATTTGTTTCGCGTTCGTACCACCTAAATCTCCACCTGGTGCACTTGCGCCTGCTACTGTTTGAGACATTAAATCTTTGAAGATTACTCGACCTTTTTTGAAGCCGTAAGTATTAACGTTGGCAATGTTATTACCAATAACGTCTAACTTCGTTTGGAAATTTTTTAAACCACTAATACCTGAATACATAGAACGTAACATATTGAATAGTTCTCCCTTCGATTTTGGATGTACTACATCAAGCAGTCAGTAGTACGAAGGCGCCCTTTTACAGGTCCCGCCTAAATTTTTATAAAATAATTGCACCATCGATATTGGTGAATATTTGTTCGCTTGCCTCTTGTCGGTCAAGTGCTGTCACGACAGTTTGATTTTTCACATTAATAATTAATGCTGCATTTTGCGTTAAAAAAAGTGATTCTTTTAATCCTTTATTTTTCGCAACTTGCAATTGATCATCAATTTTCTGCCATTCTGTTGGACTAATTTCGATATTTCTTTGAGCCATTCGCTGTGATGCATGCTTACTAATTTTGACCATTTGCTGCGCTTCTGTCAGCATATTCGCAAAGCTAGTGCTATTTTGAATTGGTTTTGATTGTTTTATTGGAACGTTTTGTGTGATGGGTGGTTGAATTATGTGAATTGGTTTCATCGTATTCACCTAGGCCGAAATGGATGTCATTTGGTCTGCAGTAATTACTTTACCATTTGCTAATGAATATTGAATCTTCCCATCTTTTTTAGAAACGGATGTAACTTGTGCTGATTCTTCTTCTTTTGCTTCATTTAGAAACGATACTTTTTTGCCAATGAGCATACTAGCATCTACTAATGAATTTGAAGAACCGCCTGCATTAAAGTCATTTACTTCTGAAATATTTGCCGCTGAGATTTCTTTACCATTATCAAGAATAAACTTCGCTTCACCAGCATCATACTTCACCGATACTACTTTGTTCGTTCCTGTATTTGTCACTGGCTTGCCAGCCTCATCTAACTCTTTTGAAATTCCATGCCATGTAACTGTTTTGCCAATGAAAGTATTGAATTGAATCAATTGAGATTGAACAGAAACTGCTGTTAAATTTTCAATTGCTCCAGCCATATTACTCATTTGCTCTAAAGATGAGAATTGCGCCATCTGTGCGATGAATTCCTTGTCATCCATTGGACTCGTTGGATCTTGGTTTTGTAATTGCGTAATAAGGATTTTCAAAAAATCATCTTTTCCTAAATTACTATTCCCAGTACCCGGTTTTGATGTCGGTAAATAATAATCCGACACGCCCTTTACTTCTGCCATTAGGATTCCTCCATTTCTGCGAGTAATTGATCAAAGCTTTTCAACTGCTCTGGTGAAGCTTGCTGATCATCTTCTTCTTTATGATTTTGCTGTGATGATTGTTGGCCGAATTGTTGACTTCTCTCTCCTTTTGAAGGTTCTGAAAGTGCTTGTGCTACATCAACTCGATCTAACTGGATGTTTTGATTCGTAAAACCTTGTTTCAACTGATGCAATGTACTATCTAACATCTGCTTACCTAAAGCATTTGAAGCAAGAATTTTCGCTGATAACATACCATCTTTTTGAACTAATTCAATTCGAATCGTTCCTAAATTCTCTGGATATAGTTTGATTAATAATCTTGTACCTGCTGCGTTACTTGCAAACTGCGCTCGACTCATGACATTTTGAAATTCTTCAACAAATTTTGCTGATTGTGATTGTGGTGTTGCATTAGCTGGTAACACGATTGTAAAGGTCGTTTTTGGAGCTACAGTTGGCTGAGCGCTATTTACTGAAGTAGCTTGCTGAGTTGTCAGCTCTGTTTGATTCAATTGGAATTTCATCAACGTTTTTGCAAATGGTAAAGTTGATTCAGCTTGTGCTGATTTTACCGGTGCTTGCGTTGCTAAAGTGGCTAACCAATCTTTCGTCTGTGAAACTGCCAATTCTTGTTTCAATAATAAATCCGTTTTCGGACCTGCTAATTCAACAACTTTCAATAAGGCAATCGCTGACTTCGCTTCTTGCTTCGTTAATTTAGCATCTCCATGCCCCTTCATTGCTGAAGCAATATTTTGAAGCACAGCATTTAGTTTTGAATCCATTTGACTTAGCGCTTCCCAAAGGTTGGTTGTTGGTGCAACTTGATCTGTTAACTTCATAACTAATGATTGAAGTTCTTTTTCAGTCATACCTAATGCTTGTGCAACATTTTCTATCGATAATTGTTCACCTTCAGCAAGTGGTTGACCACCCATTGAAACGATTAATTTCTGGATATCCGTAATTTGAAATAATGCCGTAAAATCAACGACTTCTTCATTTACTTTTTGCTCATCTACCTTTGCAGAAGGTAATAAAAATTCTAAAGTAAGAGGTTGTGTCTTTTTGTCTGATGTAGTGTCTTCACTTACAGTTGAATCTACTTTTTGCTCCTCAACTTTTGCATCACTTTTCGATGTAGCAGTTTGAGCTTGTTGTAAAGTATTCGCGAATACATCATTCTTCGTACTGCTATTCGCAGTTGAAGTTGGTTTACTCGGTTGACTAAGATTATCAACCGCGACGATTGTTACCATTTTTTTCACCTCCTCTCAATTATTATTTTTTCTTCTTCTTAGAAAGTAATTCGGTAAAGTGCGCTGCTTTTTCAGGCGTCATTTTTTCTAAAATCGGCGCTAATGTTGCAGGTTTTAAATTTTTCAATATTTTCAAAGCGTTATCATCGCCCATAGTAGAGATCACAGCTGCAGCTGATTTCGGTGCCATCTGTTCGTAAGTTTTTACTAAAGCGTTAATATCCGTTTTCGTATCGGCTTTACCATTTTGCAGTTTTGTCACTTCTTTTTCTAAGCGTTTCTTTTCAACTTCTGCTTTTGCGGCATCCGTTTTATTTGAGTCGATTTTCGTTTGTAATTGATTGACGATTGCATCTTTTTCTTTTAATTGTGCTTTTAATGCAACAATTTGTTGATTATATTGTTCAGTAGTTTCTTTATTTACATCTTCTTTTTGATCTTTACCACCTATGACTGTTTTCGCTTTTTCAAAAACATTCGTACCTGTTACTTCAGCGACAATCAAACCGATTGCTAATGTGAACAACACGGGAATAATCACCCAAAAGAATAATTTCTGTAATTTCCCCGGCCCTTTGCTTTCTTGCTCCAGTTCATCTTCATTAGTCTGACGTGGTCTTGGCTTTTTTGAAGGTGCTTGTTTTTTAGCCATGATTTCACCTAACTTCCTTGTTATAAAATGCGATTTGTGACATCTCATCCAATTGAATCACTTCAATCCTATCCTGCTCTAAGTTAAATAAAGTTTGTTCTTTTTCCTTCATTTTTTCATACTTTTTACATTCTAATGAGATTTCTAATAACTTCGCTTCAAACCATTCCATTTTTGAACGAGCTTGAATAACTTTCTGTTGTAACTCAGCGATTTTTTTCTCGATACTATCAATAAAATTTGCGTAGTTATGCATTTCTAAAATGCTCAACCCAGTACTCATTCGCTCTTGCTGGAAAATGATTAAATCTTCTTTTTTCTTTAATGCTTCAAAAAGATCTGTCGCAATTTTTTCGAAGTCACTGACAGACTCTTTATAAGCCATTTCAGATTCATTCTTTTCCTGTTCTTTAATGGTCATTACTTGGTCAAATCGATAGTGGAAAACACTTCCCATTACATGCCTCCTCGAGCTAATGTCGTAAGTTCATTCACAGTTTGCTCCATTGACACGGGATCCATGAATCCTTGCTTCAAGAAATTCGTGATTAACGGCTCATATTGAATCGCTAAATCGACTTCAGCTGAAGATCCTCTTTTATATGCGCCAATATTGATTAAATCCTCATTTTTCGCGTATGTATAATACAACTCTCGAAGTTTCGTAGCTGCTGCAACATGTTCAGGTGTCGCAATATGATTCATTAATCGACTGACAGATTTTAAAACATTAATTGCAGGATATTGCCCTTTATTTGCTAAATTCCGATCCAAGACGATATGTCCATCTAAAATCCCTCGAACAGTATCTGCAATTGGTTCATTCATATCGTCCCCATCTACTAACACCGTGTAGAACGCTGTGATGGAACCATGTTCATTCGTCCCTGTTCGCTCCAATAGTTTCGGTAAAATCGCAAATACAGATGGCGTATAACCTTTTTGCGCAGGTGGTTCGCCTGTCGCAAGTCCTACTTCACGCTGAGCCATCGCAACCCTCGTCACCGAGTCCATCATTAACATGACATTCAACCCTTGTGCGCGGAAATGTTCTGCGATTGCCGTAGCTGTAAATGCCCCTTTAATTCGCATAAGAGCTGGTTGGTCTGAAGTAGCTGCGACAATGATTGAACGTTTTAAACCTTCTGGCCCTAAATCTCGCTCAATGAATTCACGTACCTCACGACCACGCTCTCCAATTAATGCTATGACATTCAAATCAGCTTTTGTATTTCGAGCAATCATGCCGAGTAACGTACTTTTCCCGACACCCGAACCGGCGAAAATACCAATCCTTTGCCCATTACCTACAGTTAGCATCCCATCGATTGCTTTCACACCAACTTCCAATGTTTCGTTAATTGGTGGTCTTGTAAGCGGATTGGGAGGTTCTCCTTCTGTTTGAACAGAAATTAAACCTTTTGGCAAGATTGAACCATCGATTGGTCGCCCCATTGAATCTAGGATTTTCCCGATTAATTCATCGCCTACTTGAATTTCAAGTGCTTTATTTGTACCTTCAACTAAACACCCGATCGCAATATCCTTCAATGAAGTGAATGGCATTAACACAACGATTTCATCTTTAAATCCGACAACTTCAGCCAATATTTCTTGATGACCTTGTGTTGTAGACTGCACGTGGATTTTACAAACATCGCCAATCGAACTAGCCGGGCCATGAGATTCAATCATTAATCCGACGACGCGAGATACACGACCGAATTTTTTAAAAGTCGGAACTTCTGTAATATGTTTTAATAAATCCACTGCTTTCATCGTTGTCACTCTCCATTCTCTAAAATTGCAACTAAGGTTTTCTTCAGTTCATTTAATTGAGCATCAACTGAAACCATCATTCTTCCGGTATTACTTTCAATGTAACAATCCAATTTATTTAATGAACCATCAATGAAAATTGTAAATAATAAATCCGGTGGTAATAATGTTTCAAGTTCTTCTCTTTTAGCCGTTAATAGTTCAAATTGTTCCGCAGCGACATAAATCTTAATGAAATCTGATTCACGTGCTTCGATCAATGCTCTTTTTACTAAATCTACATACACTTCAGGATTTTCGGTAACGCTTTTGCCAACAATTCTATTTGCACAATTGATCGCTAATTCCAGTATTACCTGCTCCTGTGCTTGTAAATAGTGGTCGCCATTTTGGATAGCAAGTTCAGTCGTTTCATTCGTTTTTTGAATGACTACTTGGAGATCTTCTGCAATCTTCTGCTCCCCATCCGCATGTCCACTTGCAAAACCTTCTTCATATGCTTGTTGCTTTAGTTGGGCATATTCTTCCTGCCAAGCTAAGCGAGCATTTTCTAACTCATCAAGCTGATTTTGTCGGTCTAATGCAAGTTGTTCATGCGCTTGCTTCATTTCTAAATCCAGTTGTTGGCGTACTTTTGCTTGTTCTTCTAAAACAGCTTGAATAGATAACGTTGGGATTACTTCATCTTCATCTAACTCTTGCGAAAAAGAGAAGCTCTTCACTTCAATTTTACGCACTGATGGATCAGCTTCCGATTGTCGAATGATTCTAGACAATGACGTCATCTCCTCCGCCACGAGCAATGATAATTTCTCCAGCATCTTCTAATCTTCTTGTTACAGCTACAATTCGAGTTTGAGCATCTTCTACATCACGTAATCGTACAGGCCCCATAACTTCCATCTCTTCTCTGAAAGTTTCAGCCATACGTTGCGACATATTTTTGAAGATAATTTCTTTGACATCTTCGCTTGATACTTTCATTGCCAACATAAGATCGGCATTTTCCGAATCGCGAATAACTCTTTGAATCGAACGGTTGTCGAGTGTAACGATATCTTCGAATACAAACATACGTTTTTTGATTTCTTCTGCCAGTTCTGGATCTTGAATTTCGAGTGCATCCAGAATTGTTTTCTCTGTTTGACGATCTACTCCATTTAGAACTTCAACTACTGCATCTACGCCACCTGTTTCAGTGTAATCTTGTGTAACTGTTGATGATAATTTACGTTCAAGTACTGATTCAATTTCACTGATTACTTCTGGTGAAGTCGATTCCATTGTCGCAATTCGTTTTGCAATATTTGCTTGAACTTCCTGCGGTAATGATGAAAGAATCGTTCCTGCTTGCGCTGGTTCCAAATAAGATAGAATCAATGCAATGGTTTGAGGATGCTCATTTTGAATAAAGTTGAAAATCTGTCCTGGATCCGTTCTTCTCGCAAAGTCGAATGGTCGCACTTGTAATGAAGAAGTAAGACGATTAATAATCGCTTGCGCTTGATCATTCCCTAATGCTTTTTCAAGGACCGTTTTCGCATAGCCAATACCGCCTTGTGAAATATAATCTTGAGCAAGTGCAATGGTATGGAATTCTTCTATGATTTCTTCTTTTATTTCAGGTTCAACGCGTTTCACACTTGAGATTTCCAATGTTAAACGCTCAATTTCTTCTTCGTTTAAGTGCTTATATACAGCTGCAGATACTTCTGGTCCTAATGAAATGAGCAGAAGTGCGGCTTTCTGCTTGCCTGTTAGTTCTTTTTCTTTCTTTGTTGCCAAGTTAATTGCCCTCCTGTCTATTCTTCAGAAATCCATGAACGAAGTAATTTTGCAAAGTCTTCAGGTTTTTCTTTCGCCATTTTCTCTAGTTGTTTTCTTCTAACAGTACCTTCAGTTTCTTTCTCATCAGAAATATCATCTACATCTATTTCTTCATAGTCTTCGTCGAATTCAAACTCTTCTTCTTCATCTTTTTTACGAGAACGGATCATAAAGAATGCTAATAATGCAATTACCACTAACAGAATTCCACCA
This sequence comes from Kurthia zopfii, assembly GCF_003143955.1. GTDB lineage: Bacteria > Bacillota > Bacilli > Bacillales_A > Planococcaceae > Kurthia > Kurthia zopfii. The sequence continues at coordinate 21,292 of NZ_QFVS01000040.1, forward strand.
ATTACCCATACCCACCAAGGAATTGTTGGAGAAGTTGGAGTTGTTTGTTCTGCTTTACCATTTAATTTTTGTACAGAAACTGTAACTTTTTGCTCGACATCTGCATCAGATAATTGTCCTGCTGAATTTTTGTCGATTGAAGTTCTTACAATTGAAGCTAACATTGTTTTAATATCAGTTTGAGTAGTCGCTTCAAGTGATGTCGGATCATCCGCTTTTGGTGGTTCTACGACTACTTGAATTCCTAAATCACGCACGCGGTAAGGACTTTCAGCAATTTGACGCTTAATACGATTCACTTCTTTATTCACTGTATCAGATGTTTTTTCGTAATCGCCGTTGCCATCGCCTGAGCCTGCTTGGTAGTTTGTGAAGTTATCAGTTGTTGATTCAGCTTCTGGTGTACCTGTTGCTCCTGCGTTTGCGCCAGTATATGTTTCATTAATTTTTTGAGCGCTTATTTCGATACCTGACATATTCTCTTTATCTACAGGTTCGACTAAGTTTTCTTCACGATTTTCTTTTGTAAAATCAATATCAGAAGTTACCGTTACAATCGCTTTACCAGTTCCCATAATGTTACCTAGCAGCGACTGAACTTGACGTTGAATATCTTTTTCGATTTGCTTTTTCACTGCAAGTTGATTTCCTGCACTTGCAACATTTCCTTCTGAACCATCGCCAGAAGCTAAATCAAAGTATTCATTGTATTGATTCGTAATCACGATATTCTCCGTGCTTAAATTCGGCACACTCTTAGACACCAAGTTATACAATGTGCGGACTTGTTCTTCCGAAAACTGCTGACCTGGTGCTGTATTTAGGACGATTGAAGCACTGGCATCTTTATTCTTATCTCGCTCACTCACGAAAGTGCTTTGTTCAGGTAAGTTCAACATTACCTTCGCATCTTTAACACCTTCTATGTTTTTCATTAAATTCGCTATTTCAGTTTGAATTGAAGCCATTTTGATTACATTAAATTCGTTATCCGTCATACCAAAACTAGCATTTTGGGAGAAGAATGAATAATCAATTTCGCCTGATTTAGGGAATCCTTGTGAAGCTAGATTTACAATTAGTGTATCCACTTGATCCTTCGGTACAGAAATCGCCGTACCACCAGCATCAATTTGAGATTTTACGCCTTGTGTATCCAACTGTTCTTTAATTTGTCCAACTTCAGCAGCTGTTAAATTAGAGTATAGCGGCGCGTAGGTAACTCTCGTTGAAAAATATGTAATAAGGGCCGCTCCAACAATAATTGCTGTAAGCAGTCCTATTAAAGTACCTTTTTGTCGTTTCGATCGACTTTGCCAGAAGCTGGTTAAGTCGGTTTTCATCTTACTCATTCTCTCATTCATTTTAGGCCTCCGGTTATATTGAATATCCTTATTCTTATTAGATACGATTTAACCGTTGTTTAAACTGTCATTCGCATAATTTCTTGATAAGCTTCTACTGCTTTATTACGAACTTGCAACGCTGTATTCAACGTCACACTTGCCTTCTGAGCTGTAATCATAACATCGGATAAATCAACATCTTGACCTGATACTAATTTATTTGTCATTAAGTCAGACTGGTTTTGCGCTTCGTTTACCGAATTAATTGCGTCTTTCAGTACTGTGCCAAAGCTTTGCTCCGTCTTCACATTTTGAACAGGTGCTGTTTGATTTAAAGTTGGTGAAACGAGTTGTACAACCGATATTGGTGAAATCTCCATTATTAATCCCCCTTATACGCGTTATTTACCTATTTCTAATGCCTTCGTAAGCATTGATTTGTTTGCATTAAAAACTGTTACATTTGCTTCGTACGATCTTGTAGCCGAGATTAAATCAGTCATCTCTTTTAGAGGATCTATATTTGGCAATTGTACGTAGCCATCTTTGTCTGCATCTGGACTTGTTGGGTCATATGCTAGCTTGAATGGCGTTTCTTTGTCTTCATTAATACGAGATACTTTAACACCATTGCCGACAGATTTAGTACTTGCACCAATTGCAGCGTTCAATTGCGTCGCAAAAGAACCCGCACCTTCTTGTGATGACAGAACAACCGATTTTCTACGATACGGTTCCCACTCGCCATTTACTTGCTTGCCTCTAGTTGTTTCGGCATTCGCCATATTCGAAGAAATTACATCCATACGTAATCTCTGAGCAGTCAAAGCTGAACCAGTTGTATCTAAACTATGAAAGATCGACATAATTAGTTCCCACCCTTAATAACAGTTTGAAGTGAATTGAACTTGCTGCTCACTCTCTCAACCATCGCATTATAATAAATAGAGTTTTTCGCTAAACTCGCTTGTTCCTTATCCATATCAACGCCATTACCATTTTGACGATAAGCTAGATTTGAATAACTAAATACTCCTGGTGAACTCGCCTCAGTTTGGAAATCTATATGTTTCGCATCTGTTCGGTATGCCAATACGCTATTACTTGTCGCGTCTGAAAGCATTTCCTTAAAACTTACTGATTTTGCTTTATAATTCGGTGTATCTACGTTTGCAATATTTTGAGCGATTGTCTTCTGCTTTACATTCGCGTATTTAATTCCACTTTCTAAATTGCTTATTGTTCCACTAAAAAAACTCATTCATCTCACCTCATCCGTAAATTTTATATTTGCCGATTGCTTAACTACTATAATTGTAATAAATATAATCCAACCTGTCTATTACTATAAGACTTATATTCATAGGCAAAAAGTAACGTTTTAGATTTTTTGTACTATTTATATTGTTAAATCATGTTCCCAAGTCAACAATGTTATATAATAGGCGTTTAACATCATCATTACAGTGTTTACTTATTCATTAACTTTAAATACACATTAAATTTTAAAAGGTACTAAGAACTATAAAAGCATTTAAGTTCGATTGTAAATGGTTTGTAAATTTTTTTCACCATTTAAAAATACGAATGACTTTTGGACTACATTTTTCCATTAGAAAAATATGTAATAACTATGTGAGTTTTTTTAACAAAAATACTCTATTTGTTACTATAACATTTCTTTTTCGTTTCAAAAAGCATCTGTAGGGACATTTATTTTTTCTAAACTTGAACTTTATTCCTAATCCTATGTCACTCCTAGTTTTTTGTTTTTCCACTTCACAAAATATACACATTTGATTAAATTCAAAGTGCGATTTTTAGGCTCTGTGTCAAATGTTGGGGTGAATGAAATTGGATTTTCAATTTCATTCACCTTTTTTTAATTCAGCCCAGATGTAAACCAACCTTCTTATACTTGATTGCTAATAGTATTTTGGCTCTAAATC
>NZ_QFVS01000041.1 GCF_003143955.1 Kurthia zopfii
TTATTCTATAGGGAAACTCACTTGTTTTCTATTTTTTTTGAATAAAAATAACGTTAATGAAGTTTCCGCACCGATCTGATGAGAGATCGGTGCTTTTTTCTTCACCAACGTTATTTATTGTAGAACCTTTTTTGCTAGGAAAAAATAAAAGGCTGACATTTTTTGAAAACCATACAAATGTTCACTATAAAAACAAAGGTGTAGGTCGATATAACTAATAGATGTATAATAGGTAATGATGAAAGGAGATTGATCACGATGAACAGTCAAATTTTAGGACTAAAAGAACTACAGTCGAATGATAACTATGAACTACTTACAAACGTGGATTTAATGAATAATCGTTTGAATACAATACCAAATGAATTATTTGAGTGTATTAAGCTCGAACAACTGATTTTAGCCAATAATGAGCTAATTGAACTTACTTCAAAGCTACAAGTATTTGAACAACTGAAATCACTAATCGTAAATGATAATAAACTGAAAGAAATACCAGCCGAAATCGGGTTACTAGAAAATTTAGAAATAGAACTAAACTTACATAATAATCAAATTCACCAGATCCCTGTGACAATTGGTAATTTACGGAAATTAAAGTCATTGAATTTAGCGAATAATGAATTGCATAATTTTCCCGAAGAACTTGGTATGTTGTTTCAATTGGAACAATTAGATTTAAGTGATAATAAAATTAATTCCATACCTGTATCGATTTATATTTTACCGAAATTAAAAAAAGTGAATTTAAGAAATAATGTATTGGAAAAAATTCCGGAAGTCGTTGTTCCAATCTCAAATTTAGAAGTTTTAGATTTATCCGGAAATTTATTGACTGATTTTCCAAGAGGAATTGGCTGTTGTACGAATTTAAAAGAACTCGATTTAAGTCATAATAATATTTCTCAAATACCAGCTGAAATATTACAATTGAATAAAATTGAACGAATTGATATGCGAGGTAATGAACATCTTAAGATTCCTGCGTGGATTGAAGCGCTAGAAGAAAAAGGGTGTAAAGTCTACGTATAAAGAATAAAAGTTTGTGAAGTGGGTATTTAAAAGGTAATACTCTTAATAAAGAAAGGTTTGTTGCGGTATGTTAGTAGATGACCGAGTTGGACAGATTCTTTTACCTGATGAGAAGGTTATTGATGAACTCAGAGGAGAGTTAAGACTACCTACGAGTACAATTGAACAATGTAATGGGCGTTTAGTAGCAACGAATCAACGACTGATTTTTTTATGTGAAGTGAGAGAGAAGCCTCGCCAAGACACATTTCCTTATAAAAGTATTGAGCGAATTGTCATCAGAAATAATTTTAAAAACGAGCCGCGTGTTTTATTTGAAGCAGATGATGAAATTCAAATGCTTCAAAATATTATTGATGAGCAAAACGTCGAACCTTTTATAAAAAACGTACAAAAATATTTATAAGAGGTCTCATGCAGAAATCATGTTGAAATGGTTTCTGTTTTTTGTTTTCAACGCACAATTTTCAAAAAAATTGCATAGCTGTGCTACAATTAAAAGAGCATAATAAAATAGAAGGGTCGTTGACGATCATGAACGAAACACAGAAATCATTAATTTTAGAAGCTGCAACTACCGTTGTTGAAAGTGCGAAAACTTTACAAAATGGGGCTGATATTGGCATAGATGCAATGAAGAATTTTTCTCGATTTAGCGCGAGTAAACATTCTTTTGAGGTGTATTTATTGATGGATGCTTCATTTGCTGCGATTCCTGAAATTGAAAAATTCCAATCAGCAATTTTTGATTTTGAAGGTCATTATGTAAAACTACGTAATTTAATTGATGAAAAAATGGATTCAAAAGCAGCAAAACCTTCATTCGAAGTGCTTGAGAACTCTTTTGAGTCTTTAAAAAAATACTTAGCGTAATGACGATTCAAAATATATTACGACCTGTTGTTGATGAGAAGAGCGAGTTATTAATTTTAGGGTCGATGCCGGGGCGAATTTCCTTGGATCGCCAACAGTATTATGGCAATGAACGCAATCATTTTTGGTCGATACTGACGACGATTTTTGATGAACCAATTCCAGAAAAATATGAAGAACGTTTAGCATTTTTACTGCATCATAAAATAAGTTTATGGGATACAATCGCTTCATGTGAACGCCAAGGCAGTTTGGATTCCGCAATTAAAAAAGAAATCCCAAATGATTTCGCTTGGTTATTCGAGCAATATCCACAAATTCGAAAAGTACTATTCAATGGTGGAAAAGCAGAACAAGTTTTCAAAAAGTATTATAAACAATCAGGTTGGCCACATATTGAATTCATTCGACTGCCTTCAACGAGTCCTGTTCCAGGTAAGAATGTGAAAAGTTATGATGAAAAATTAGTCCTCTGGAAAGAGGCAATCCAAAAATAAAACAGGAATCGCGTAGAAAAATGCGATTCCTGTTTTTTTATAATATACGTTATTTATTAATAATGGTCGGTTTCAAAGATTTGAATGGTAATGACCATTTGAAGATGTACGAAACGATTCGTAATGCTGTAATGACAACGAATAATGTGTAAAGTACCCAATCCGCTTTAATCAATTCCAGTCCAATAATCAATCCTGCAATCCCAGCCCACACCGCATAAATTTCGTGTTTTAGAACGAGTGGACGGCGACCTGCTAGTAAATCACGGATAATACCGCCACCAGACCCAGTTAAAATGGCTGCGACGATCGCTGCTGAAACAGGCAGTCCTAGATTTACTGCGAATAACGCTCCTTGTATTGCGAAAGCGGAAAGACCGATGGCATCAAAATAATTGCCCCAACGATTCCAATGTGCAAGACTTTTTTGCGGAAAAAGGAAAACGAGCGTAATCGAAACTAGTGCAATTTGAAACATTAATGTTTGTTCCCAAAGTGCTGAAACGGGTACACCAATTAATGAGTTACGGATTGCACCACCTCCAAATGCAGTGACAATCCCAAGTAAATACACACCGAATAAATCATACTCTTCTTCCATCGCAACAATCGCACCAGAAATTGCGAATGCTACAGTACCAATAATACTTAAAACTTCCCAAGACATCGGTCAAACCTCCTTTCATAATTGCCATACGTATTGTATCAAAAATGACGTAAATTACAACTAAATTTACTTTTAAATGAATTTCGTGAACCAGGCGATATAATACGCAACCGGGATAAATAATGCTTGAGCGAGCAAAGTACCAAGCAGTCTCGACATGACCATCATGAAACTCGCGGCCTTTAATTGTTCATAACTTCCACTACCTTTTAATACGCGATCTGCCATGACAGAGATTTTTGGATCGATGAGTACGATTAATAAAATCGTTGCGACACCATTGATTAAACCAGATGCCATAATCGCTGTTGAAGCACGTTCTGGAGCAAGTGCAGCGGCGTATAAAGCGGATAAAACACCAATTGTATAAATCGCTGTAATGACAATATTGATGAAAAATAAGCGATACGGTACTTCATTCCAATGAACGCCCTTTAAATCAGAGAAACGAGGGAAATGGATATGTTTTAACCCTCGTTTTAAGTAACCGCCCGTAAGTCCTTTTTTGAAAAGTGCCGGTACTGAACCATTTACCTCGGTAAGATGTACGATGGCTCTTGAAAATAAGGCGATAAATGTCGGGAATAATAAAATGCCGAGTAAAGTGCCTAAAGTAGAAGCGCCGATAATGATGCGGAACTGACTTTCTAACTGCTCGATCGAACCAGTTTCGGATGCACGGTCGAGTAAATTACCTGTGAATGGCTGTTGCATCATATTTGCCATGCGTGACACCATAACTAAAATATTGAAAAGTGATAACGCGGAAGCAAGTAAACCGATTCTTGCGCCAGACAATCGAACAGAATAGGCAAGTGTTTCAATCGAGTGAATAATTAATATGAAAAGCGCTATATAAATGACTTGAGTCGTAATTAATTCCGTCAAATGACCTTCCTCCTTATGTGATTAAACCATCAAAGTGTACTATTAATGTATCAAGATGTTCGTCAAAAAGCATCAGTTTTATTTTTGCTTCAAAAGGGAATTTAATTAAAAAGAATATGGGGGGATTATTATGAGAAAAGTAATACCCGTGGTTACGAGTTTATCAATTGTTTTCAGTTTTGCGACTGGAGTTCAAGCAGTACAGCCTTCATCTATTAACGCCAATGTGAAAAAGCAATTAACAACCGATGTACCTGTTCTATTACCGAATTATTTGAAGCCAGTTAAGGAAAAATATTGGACTGCAAAAACGATTTCTTCAAAAAATAAATACTATGTTAAATATTATGCGGTTCATAAAAATGTACCGATTAATTCAGTCGATTTGAATAAATTAAAACCGCAAATGACGATGAAGGGAACGACATATAAAACTGAAGCTGCTGCGAAAAAAGCATTAGCCTATATGGATTTTACGAAGCAAGGTAGAAAAGTAAGTTTAGGCAATCGTCAAAAAGGATATCAAGATGCCGGAGCAGGATCATTGTGGACATCTTGGAATCATCGAGGTTGGGCCTATACAATCCACACGACGACAAAAGATAGTGGAAGAGCGCTAGAGCAAGCGAAAAAACTTGTTTCGTTTGTTCATCGCGAACCATTCGAAATTAAGAAGGATTATGGTGTGATATATGTGGATGATCATGAAGATTATTCTTATTTTAAAATGAGAAAAGGTTTAACAGTTTATGAAGGACAAAAATTAACGATGGGTAGTGAGATTGCAAAGACAATTCAATCATTGAAGTAAATTTATGGGGCGTACATTAAAATTGTGCGCTTTTTCAATTTAAGTTGCGAACGTATGTTCTTTTTGGTATGATTTGTTAAAGGGGTGTTAGTATGGATTTAATCAAATATTCTCAACAATATGAGGCTGCATTACAGCAATATATTTTAACTGAAGATCAGTTGCTATATACCGCTTCGCCAATTGAAGCAGTGAAGCATTTAGATGATGATCGAAATGCTATTTTAGCTTTTGAAGATGATTTATTTGTGTCGTTTTTTGTCTTACAGGAAGGGGCTGGTGTAGCTGAATTTCTAGGTGGTCCAGACAGTGTATTATTGCGGTCATTTTCAACGGATTTCCGTTATCAAGGAAGAGGCTATGCACGCAAAATATTAGAGAAGTTACCGGCATTTGTTAAGGAACATTATCCAACAAAGAATGAGATTACATTAGCGGTCGACAGCGGCAATGATCGCGCGCATCAATTGTATGAAAAAAGCGGCTATATGGATCACGGAAAGCGTATGCCTGGTCGCAATGGAGAATTAATCATATTAGGGTATCATTTAGTATAATTCGAGCGTTTTTGGTATGCTTATAATATCAACATGTTAGGAGTAACTAAATGAAAAAGAAATATTATTTTATCCTTTTGTTCGTCATTTTAATCACCTCGGCTCTTTTCATTCTTCTTGGTAAGGGTGGTACGGATCCGCAAGTAGTTGTAGATGCATACGAAAAGGAATGGGGGATTACGATTCCTGCTCCAGATTCAGAAACACCGATTTATGCGACGGAATCAACAGAGTCCGGCAATGGTCAGTGGGCAACTTTATACGCGTTTAAGGAAGCACCATCTCTGAAAGATTCAGGTATGGAGAAATTAACTGCGAAAACTTTAGAACAGTATGAAGAGAAGATTCGGAATTTTGAAAAACAGACGATTGCTGAGCGTAAGGATGCGAAAGCATCATTCGAAGAACATCACCCGAAACTAACTGAAGGTGATTACGGTTTTTATAAAGAGAAGAATAATGGCGATGATTATTTCATAGCTGTCTATCATAATAAAGAACTGTACACATATACATGGCATCAATAATGGAGGGAATCGCCTGCTCTACATGAGTGGCGGTTTCTTTTTTTATGTCTAAATTCTTACATATACGTGACTTTGTGAATAACAGGTGGAAACTTTGTGAAGGAAAAAGGAACTCCGTCAATAAAGGGTTACAGAAGGAGGAAAAAAAGGAATAGTTATTTTATAGTTAGGTTATCGAAGAAAGAAGGTGTTCGGATGAAATGGCTTCAAAGTTGGGCGATGAAAGAAAAAGGCGTATTAGTTGGTAATATTATTTTTTCATTGTTCATTAGTTTTGCAATCATAATTCAATCAGCGATGATCGTAAAAGTCGTCGACGCTGTATTCATAAATAAAAATAGTTTCCAATCGCTTTTGCCATTGTTTGGCATATTAATAGGAGCGATTGTTTTACGCGTGTTATTTAATTCATGGAATAACTATTTAGGTGTCAAAATGTCGATGCGTGTGAAAAAGAAAGTACGTCAGGCATTGCTTAGAAAATGGGAGAAAAATCCCCTACAATCATCGATGAAAGGACAGGCGGGTAGTAAAGTAACGATGCTCGTCGAGATGATTGATCAATTAGAAAGTTTTTACCGAGATTATATGCCACAAGTGATTAAGTCGATCATCGTGCCAATTGTATTATTAGTAGCTGTGACGATGACACATTTTTATAGTGGTTTGATTTTATTATTCACTGCGCCACTGATTCCAGTTGCTTATATTATTGTTGGGATGCAGACGCAGAAGAAATCTGAGAAGCAATTGATGGAGTTATCGAATTTCTCAGGGAAATTTTTAGATTTAGTACAAGGGCTACAAACGTTGAAATTGTTCGGGCAAGGGAAGAAACAACGAGATGAATTAGAGAAAAGTAATCGAACTTTCCAAAAATCAACGATGGGTATTTTAAAAGTAGCATTCGCTTCAACTTTTTTCATTGAGCTCGTTGTGACATTGGGCATTGGTTTAATTGCCATTGAAATCGCGTACCAAATGATTACTTTTGAAACGATGCATTTTGCGGAAGCGTTTTTCATTCTTGCGATTGCGCCAGAATTTTATAATTCAATAAAAGATTTAGGCAGTGCATTCCATACAGGGCGAGGGTCGATGGCTGCTGCGGAAGTGATTGAAAAGGAATTGAATACGCAGGATCAACCCGTTCAATGGGGAGAAGGAACTTTAAGAGAATTACCGAAATTAGAAATTAAAAATGGTCAGTTCTCCTATGATGAACATTTTACGATGAAGGACTTAAATTTTGTGATCGAACCGAAATCGAGAGTGGCAATCATCGGTCCAACTGGGCAAGGTAAATCGACATTATTAAATATTTTGTCGGGTGTTTATGAGCTTGAACAAGGTGAGATTTTCATCAATGACAAGTTGAGAAGTCATTATTCACAAGATCAATGGTTTAGTGGTATGTCCTATATATCACAAAATCCTTATTTATTCACAGGAACTGTAGCCGAAAATATTGCCATGGCACAAGGTGAATTTGATGAAAACCGAATGGCTGAATCTATTAAATTAGCACAACTTGATCAATGGGTAGAATCACTTCCAAATGGTGTTCACACGAAAATTGGTGAAGGAGGGCGAGCGCTATCTGGCGGGGAGAAACAGCGAGTGGCGATTGCGAGAGCATTTTATAAACAGCCGAAAATTGTGTTTTTCGATGAACCAACAATGGGTTTGGATTTACAAACGGAACAACTATTGCAAAATGCCATGGATGCGTTTGCGAAAACGACGACAATGGTTACAGTTGCACATCGACTGCATACGATTGTAAATGCGGATCAAATAATCGTTGTAAATAAAGGCTGTATTGAGATGATAGGTACTCATACACAACTACAAAAGGAAAGCACGCTTTATCGAGAAATGATCGGAGGGGAACAATATGAAGGAACTCATTGATACGGTATTAAAAGAACGTAAAGCAGTTCTTCTATCCATTGTTCTCGGAGCGGTTGGTGGCATTACTGCGGTCGGATTATTTGCGATGAGTGGCTTTATTATTTCTGAAGCTGCCTTAAAACCACCATTATATTTCATTTTACTTTTGGCGGCATGTTTGAAATTATTCGGCTTCGTTAAATCGGTCAGTCGTTATTTTGAGCGAATCATCTCACATGAAGCGACATTGACGATATTAAATAATTTACGCATGAACTTCTACGATCATTTAGAAAGACTTGCGCCACGTATTTTTACGAAATACCGTAGTGGCGATTTACTTGCGAGAATTGTTGGAGATGTGGAGACATTACAAAACTTCTTCTTAAGAGTATTTTATCCGCCTATTGTGACGGCAATTGTCTTTTTAACGACGATTCTTTTTACAATGTTCTATTCAGGTTGGATTGCGTTCGTCATATTAATAAGTCTTGTATTAACAACAGTCATCATTCCACCACTTTTGATGAACAGTCACGCGAAAGTTGGAATGGCGAAACTGAAAAAACGTGGCGAATTATCGACGGAAGCTACTGAGTTTTTATATGGCTATCGTGACCTCGCTTTAAGTCATAAATTACATGAGCAAGCAGAAGAATTAATGGCGATTTCAGATGATTATGCGGAGGAACAGGCGAGAGAAGGACGTATGATTATTCGAGATCAGGCAATCAATGCATTCATAGCGATGTTGACGGTAGCGGGCGTGTTAATTCTCGGTTCGTATTTCGTGACGACAGGTCAGTTGAATGGACTATTTTTAGCGATGCTCGTGTTGATGACATTGACAGTATTCGATTTTGCGATTCCTATGGCGCTTGTACCGACTTTTAAAAAGGAATCAGAACAAGCGATGGCAAGATTGGATGAAGTCGTTACAGAGCCTCTAGGGAAGGAATCGGATGTAGGTACATTGATTAAAAAACAACCATTTTCATTGGCGATGCAAGAAGTGTCATTTAACTATGCGGATACTGCGACTTTGAAAGATATTAATTTCGTCGTACCACAGGGAACGAGAGCCGCAATTGTCGGGCCAAGTGGTTCAGGGAAGTCAACGATTATGCAGTTGCTACTGGATATGTATTCAGTTGAAAAAGGGATCATTCGAATTGCAGGGCAACCTTTAGAAGAGATTAAGTCTGAAGATTTATGGTCGAAAGTGACGGTGCTACTCCAACAGAATCATTTCTTCTACGGTACTGTACGAGAAAACTTAATCATCGCAAAACGAGATGCGACGGATGATGAGTTACGTGAAGTACTTGATGAGATGGAACTTGATTTTGACTTGGATCAACATGTGGATGAAAAAGGGGAGAATTTTTCAGGTGGTGAGAAGCAAAGACTCGCACTTGCTAGAATGTGGTTGAAAGATACTTCGGTCTGGTTATTAGATGAGCCATTCTCCGCATTGGACCCATCAACAGCGAGAAAATTGCATGAAAAGTTAATGAAGAAAACAGTTGGTAAAACGGTTCTTCTCGTGAGTCATCGTTTAGTTGGGCTTGAAGATCTGGATCAAATACTCGTAATGGAAGATGGTAAACTTGTACAAGCAGGTCAACCAGAAGAGTTGATGGAACAACAAGGGCTTTATATGACTTTAAAAGAAATTGAACGAAATACAATTGCATTATTTTAAATAGTAAAATCCCGTATGATTCAATGATCATACGGGATTTTTATGTGTAATGGATTAATGTGTTACGCAATCTTTCGTTAATGGTTCTAAATCTACTTCAAATCCTAAATCTTCAAGCATTTGAATATCTGAAGATTCTTCCTGACCTTCCGTTGTTAAATAATCTCCGATGAAAATCGAATTGGCAGCGTAAAGGCTGAAAGGTTGCAGACTTCGTAAATTCACTTCGCGACCACCAGAAACGCGGATTTCCTTCGTTGGATTAATCATGCGGAATAGGCAAAGGACACGTAAAGCATAAAGCGGTGTAACTTCCTTTGTACCTTCAAGTGGTGTCCCATCAACAGCATTTAAAAAGTTTACAGGGATCGAATCAGCATCGAGTACACGTAAGCTTTTCGCCATTTGTACGACATCTTGGAATGTTTCTCGCATACCGATGATGACACCAGAACATGGTGAAATGCCAGCTGTCTTCACTTTTTCAACTGTTCCAACACGATCTGTATAAGTGTGAGATGTCGTAATCGATTCATGATGATTTTCAGAAGTATTCAAGTTATGGTTGTAGCGGTCAACACCAGCTTCTTTTAATCGTTCTGCTTGATCTGGCTTTAAAATTCCAAGACATGCACAAATCGTCATATTCGGATTTTCAGCTTTGATTTCTTTTACAGAATTAATGACGATTTCAAGCTCGCGATTAACTGGGCCGCGACCACTTGCGACGATGCAGTAAGTTCCTGCTTGGACTGTACTTGCTCGTCTAGCACCTTCGACGATTTCCTCTTGTTTCATCATGGCATATTTTTCAATCGGCGCTTTCGAGATGATTGACTGAGCGCAGTAACCACAGTTTTCAGCACATAGGCCTGATTTTGTATTAATAATCATATTTAATTTCACTTTATTACCGAAGTAATGATGGCGAATGCGATAGCTCGCTTGTAAAAGTACGAGTAAATCTTCTTTTGGCGAAGTTAGAATTTCAATCGCTTCTTCATCCGTTAATAAGTAATTGCTGTCGATAATTTTCGTGGCAAGTTCATCATATTTTGTCATCATTAGCGCACCCCTTTAATTACATTTCGCATACGATATGCAAAGAATCCTGATAATACAGATAAGATAATATCTTTCGGTAAAGGCGGTAGCATCCACAACCACGCCATACCATATGTAAATCCTTCTGGTGCTGCAAACCATAGTTTATAAGCGAAGTACATCCAGTTCGTGCCGACAAGGTAACTGAATGTGATACCGACCATTGCTGCTGCAACGTACATCGTTTTTGAATTATTCTTTTCAATCATTTTCCCTGCGATATAAGCTGCGAAAATAAAGGCAATAATAAAGCCGAAAGTAGGGCTTAAAATTTGGCTAAATCCGCCGCTGAAACGAGCGAATACAGGAGCGCCTGCTAATCCGATTAACATATAGACCGTTACGGCGATTGCACCACGTTTACTTCCTAGCATTAATCCAGCTAAGATGGCGAAGAAACTTTGTAGTGTAATGGGTACACCACCAACTACCATAAATGGTGCGAATGAAGTGATGTTAGCGCCAATCATCATTAATGTTGCGAACATCGCACAATAAACGAGATCGACGACTTTAAATTTTGATGCTGTCATAGCCTGACTAGTTGTCATTTTGAAAATCCCCCTCAAAAAATTGTATGAAATAAAGAAATACACCCTTTTCAATATCCAATTAAATACTTTTTTGTGTTTTGTGTCAACCTATTTTTATTTTAAGTTAACTCAAAAGGGGTAGAAAAAGAGGCAGACATTTCGTCTACCTCTCATTGAAATTACTATTTACGTAAGCGTAATCCGCCATCATGCATTTCATAAACTTTGTCGCAGAAATCTAGCACAGATTCATCATGCGTTACCATTACGGCTGCTTTATTTTTATCATGAACTTCTTGTGCAATTAAGCCAACAATTTCACGACTTCTTGAAGCATCAAGTGCTGCTGTTGGTTCATCGGCAAGGATTAATTCAGGGTTGTTCATGAATGCGCGAGCGATTGCTACACGTTGTTTTTCCCCACCTGATAAATGTTGTACAGCTTTTTTCGCTTTGCTTGTAAGACCTACAGATTCAAGTAAATCATCTGCACGTTTTTTCGCATCATCATTCCATTCGCCAGCAAGTTCAGTCACTAATTTTAATTGGTCACGCACATTTAAAAATGGAACTAAGTTTGCTGCTTGGAAAATGTAACCGATCGATTTTAAACGAACAAGTGATTTTTCTTTATCTGAATAGCCGCTAATGTCTCGACCGTTGATTAATACTTGACCAGAATCTGAACTTTGTAGTGCGCCAGCGATTGATAAAACGGTACTTTTACCAGAACCAGATGGGCCAATTACAGCGACGAATTCACCTTTTTCAACTGTTAGATTCAGGTTTTTTAAGATTTCAATTTGGCGATCGCCGTCTTTGAATTGTTTATTCACGTCTACTAATTTTAAAGGTGTAATCATTATTCAGCTCTCCCCATTGCTTGTAATGGATCCGCTTTGACAATACTTGTTGTAGAGAATAGTGCGCCAAGTAAAGATACTACTAGTAATGCGCCACCGAATTGAAGAATAAGTTTGAAGTCAAAGACAAATGGAATTCCATTAGGCATAATTTGTTGTAATACGAATGCGAAACCGATTGCTAGACCGATACTTACTACAGATAAAATGAATACTTGTAGCATTGTAGAACCGATTAAGAATTTGTTTTTAGCACCAATTGCTTTTAAGATCCCGAATTGGTTCACTTTTTGAATTGTCATGATGTAGAAGAATGCACCAAGTACGAATACTGCGATGACGATTAGGAATGCTAACATCATCATTAATGAACTTTGCTCTGCTTCATAACCTGGGATTGTTTTGATTAAAGCGTCTTTTTCAACGAATTTACCATCTTTAATCGCATCTTTCACATCTGCTTTTGTGCTTGCGTGAGTATCGCTAAGTGCGATTGCATTGAATCCAGCGTTTTCTTTACCGCCGAAAATGCTGTACCAAGAATTGTTATTCATAATAACTGTTGGTGTATGGCTATATGTTTGGTTTTCAGTGAAACCAACGATTTTTAATGTTGTTTTTGTATTTTCATCATAAAGTTCGTCGCCTAATTTAGCGCCTTCTTTTTGAAGTGTAATATCTGCTACAACTTCATTTTTAGATGATTTAGAAATTGTTTTACCTTCAGTTACTGATGGCATTAAGAATTGCTCTGGGTTTACTGTCATCATCGTAACGTCTAATTTTTTGTCCGATTTTTTGTTTTTAAGTGTGAACATTTGAATACCTAAAGGTTGTGCGTTTGCATTTGAAATTTTCTCTGCGTCTGTCGCGGCAAATCTTGAGCGATCCATGCGGTTTTCAGAGTCTTTTGAAACATAATATGATACGGCGTTCATGTTTTTCATTGAAGAAGCGTTGTCGTTTGCTAGACCGTTTGCTAATCCACTAATAATGAATACTAGTGAAGCAACGAAAAATAGAATGAAGCCGATGAGAATGTAACGTAATTTGAAAAATTTAATTTCTTTTAATGATAGTGATAACATCTCCATCATCCTCCCTCGATTTGTTTATACCCTTACTATACGGGGGGAATATGAATAGAATATGAATAATTTTTGTAAAAAAATGGATATAGTGATTTTTTCACTATATCCATTGGTTTTTTAAATTTTATAAGTCTTAGGTAAAGAGATCGTAAATGTCGTACCTTCATCCAAACTGCTGTCGACGGATATGGAACCGTTGTGTAAATGAACCATCGAATGAACGATTGATAAGCCAAGTCCAGTTCCAGCCACCGTATGCGTTCTTGAAGTATCCGCACGATAAAAGCGATTGAATATTTTCTCCTGCTGTTCAGGGCTAATGCCAATACCCGTATCATGGAATTGAATATTTACACGATCGCTTTGTTCACGTAATTCAATATCAATTTGCCCACCTTCACGATTGTATTTAATCGCATTTGTAATAAGGTTGTCGAAAATTGTGTTGAAGAAAGTAGCATCGCCTTCCACAATTGATACTTCAGGAAGCGAGTAACTAATCATCAATCCTTTTTCGCCAATTTGCCATTGATGTTGGCGAATGAGTTCTCGAATTTGCGCAGCGATATCTACAGGCACTGCGTGAACGAGATTTTTATTTTGATCGAGTGTAGTTAATAGTAGTAATTGCTTCGTCAATTGTGACAGGCGATCAATTTCACCATTAATAATTGTCGCATACTGTGATTTTTGATCCGCTGATAAATCTTCTTTTTCAAGGAGATTTGTGTAGCCCTTAATATTTGATAAAGGGGATTGAATATCATGCGAAACATTGGAAATGAATTCTTTACGCGTTTCTTCTGTTTTTTCTAATTGGTCAGCCATATGCGTGAAACTTTTCGCGAGCTGCCCGATTTCATCACGATGGGATACGTCCAATTGTACTTCGAAGTTACCATGCGCAAGTTTTTGCGTAGCGGTCGTTAATGTTCGAATCGGATTCACTAAATATTTCGTACTAATGAATACGAAAATAATACTTAATAGGAAGCCAAGTACGAAAAGGATGCCGAAAAGAATATGCATTTCGCCGAATAATAGGCTAATGTCGGGGCGAATGAACAGGGCATAGTTTTTGCCGTTATGTTGGAGCGGCACACCAATCGAGTTTTGCAATTCATTGGCAAAAAATCCAGTGACGAAAGTCGATTGTGGGAAATTACGAATCCCATGATAAATATGGCCATCTAAAACGGCTTGAATTTCTTTTTTCGTAATATTATTTTGGCGGAAATCAGCTCCGTATTTATCTACTTGGAATTTTTCATCAACTAAATAAAATTGATAGCCGACCGCAGCCGTATTCTCAAGATATTCATTTAATTTAACCTCTGGATGTCGATTGGCGAATTCTGCGATATCCAAGGCGATATTCGTGTTTTTCGTATCATTTATAGGCTTTAATTTCGATTGGTAGTAAACATTCGATAGAACGAATGCGATCAAACCACTACCGATCATGATTGCGACTGTGTAGACGACGAATTTCGTATAAAGAGATTTCATTCAATCTCCTCCATCATATAGCCAATCCCTCGAATCGTTTTAATATGAACTTGTGGTGCAAGTGATTTGAAGTGTTCACGTAGACGTTTAATATGTACGTCGATTGTTCGTTCATCTCCTTCAAAATCCATGCCCCATACTTGTTCAATTAATTGATCTCGGCTAAGAATTTGTTTTTTATGTTGGATTAAATAGACGAGTAAATCGAATTCCTTCGGTGGTAAAAATAATGAGCGTTGATCGACTGTCACTTCGAAAGTTTTCGTATTGACGATAATATTTCCGATACGAAGAACAGGCTCATCATCTATTTCATAGCGACGTAGCAATGCTTTAATACGGAATAATAACTCTTTCGGTTCAAAAGGCTTCACTAAATAATCATCCGTCCCCGCTTCGTATCCCGCTTCTTTATCCGCGATTTGATCTTTTGCAGTTAGTAGTAATATAGGAAGATCATATTTCTTTCGGATTTCTTTCGTCAGTTGGAATCCATCCATAAAGGGCATCATGACATCGATTACAGCTAAGTCACATGAGGATTTTTTTAATTTTTCTAGCGCATCCATTCCGTCAGAAGCGGTAACAGTTGCGTAACCTTGTGAATTTAAGTGTGTTTGAACTAAGTCGACAATGCGCGAATCATCATCTACTACTAATATCGTTGGCATAATAAAAACTCCTTTTTTTCTCTAGTTACTCAAATATAATACGCTTTTGTTTCTTATGACAACTGTTCCCCTTTACAGATGCGTTTACTCTGATAAACTATTACGAGAATCGAAACAAAGGGGTTGGGGGAATGAACGCTTCGATTGAAGCAAGAGCAACGCGGAATTTAATTACTTTTTTTACGAGTAAAATGCTGTCATCTCTTGGATTTACAGTGTTTAGCTTTGGTATTAGTTTATATATTTTATCGATGACGGGTTCGGCGTTATCATTTGCGACGAATATGGTATTCAATGTATTACCGAGAGCAATGGCCGCGCCGTTTGCTGGATATGTAGCGGATCGTTTTTCGAAAAAGCGAATCGTCGTACTAAGTATGGCGGGGATTACTTTGTCGGTAGTCGTTCTCATTATTTACACATATGCATTTGGCATGTCTGTCGCGGCAATTTATACGATTACAGCGATTTTCTCAACGATTGGAGCATTTAACGGTGTCGCATTTTCAAGTGCGATTCCGAGTTTAGTCGGCAAGGATCGCATTCAAAAAGCATTATCATTTAACCAAATTTCGTATTCAATTGGAGGGATTGGTGGGCCAGTCATCGGTGGTATGCTATACGGATTCGTGTCGATGGAAGTGTTTTTAATCGCAATGGCAAGCGCCTATTTTGTCGCATTAATTTTGGAAGCTTCAATGGATTTCACCTTATTTGAAGAAAAGAAATCTACGAAAAAAGAAAAAATGCTCGAAAGTATGAAGCAAGGCATGTCCTATTTAAAAGGAAAGCCGATTATTAAATCCTTGTTGTGGATGAATGTGTGGATTAACTTTTTCTCATCTGCTATTAGTGTTGGATTAGTTTTCGTCCTTGTTCAAACATTGTCGATGCCTTCGCAAAATGTAGGATTCATACAAGCGGCAGGCGCGATCGGTATGCTAATTGCTTCCGTCTACTTATCCGTGAGAAGTAATATGGAAAATCCGGTCCCGTTTATCCGACGTGCTTCTACAATGGTTTGTTTATTTTTAGCTTCATTATCACTGCCATTATTTTTTGAAATGTCGATGCAAAATGCGGTCATTATCTATATTTGTATTATGTTCTGTTTATCGGCGATGAATATATGTACAAATACGCCAATCGGGGTATTTATACAAAGGTCAGTAGAAGATCGTTATAGAGGACGTGTTTTCGGCTTAATCGAAACGGTATCAGTAGGAACAGGTCCAATTGGTGCGTTAATTTTCGGAGCATTATTTGATTTCATCGATGCACGAATCATCTTCATTTCTGTCGCAATCATTCTCGCGACATTATTGTGGTATTACTTAGGGAAAGTGACAAAATATCAAGCTTTAGAAGAAGCGAAATAAAAATATTTACAAATGAACAAAGCGGGAGTATTATTACAACACAAATTAAAAAAAGTTTCGTATTTCTAAATCGCTGAAGTAAAAAACACGGGGGACCCAATCTTTTGGGGTGAATCCTTTTGCATGAAAGGTAGGGCTACTCTTTGCCCGAATCCGACAGCTAACCTCGTAAGCGTTACAGAGAAGAAGTGTGAACTTGTCAGACAAAAAACCAATTGTCTACAGGTCTATTTCTTGATGCCTGTGGACAATTTTTTTATTCTCATTTGGTTGAAATAAGAGCTTCATGAAAGCAGGTGTAGCTTTATGATGGGTTTCATAAAACGTTCTTTAATTGGCAGACCACTAAAATCATCAGAGCTGATGGATCAAAAATTAAGTAAAACAAAAGCATTAGCGATTTTATCTTCAGATGCATTGTCATCAGTAGCTTATGGCCCAGAACAAATATTAATTGTATTAATGGCTGTCGGAGCAGCTGCGTTATGGTATTCCGTACCGATTGCGGTTGGTGTCATCGTCTTGCTTGTCGCTTTAATTTTTTCGTATAGACAAGTTATTTACGCGTATCCTCATGGCGGAGGAGCATATATTGTATCAAAAGAAAATATCGGCCAAAATGCAGGGTTAATTGCAGGTGGATCGCTATTAGTCGATTATATTTTGACAGTAGCAGTAAGCGTTTCAGCTGGAACGGATGCGATTACGTCAGCATTTCCTTCTTTGCATCATTACGGTGTATTAATGGCTGTCATTTTCGTTATTTTACTAACAATCCTTAATTTACGAGGCGTAACGGAATCTGCGACAATTTTAGCGTATCCAGTGTATTTATTCGTACTCTCGTTATTTATTTTAATGGGCGTTGGTATTTATCGAATTGCAAATGGCGAAGTACCAATGGCCGCACATACAGCTGTTGGAACGCCTGTAGCGGGTGTCACTTTATTCTTATTATTAAAAGCTTTTGCTTCAGGTAGTTCGGCTTTAACAGGGGTTGAGGCGATTTCAAATGCCATCCCTAATTTTCGTAAACCTGCCCCAATCAATGCAACGCGAACTTTACTCGCGATGGGTGGATTACTCGCGATCTTATTTGCGGGCATCGTGTTTTTAGCTTATTACTACGGCATTGTGCCAAATGCGCATCAAACGGTCGTGTCTCAAATTGCTGAGGAGAGTTTTGGTAGAGGGATTATGTATTTCATTATTCAAGGAATGACGGCGTTAATTTTAGTTCTTGCTGCGAATACAGGATTTTCAGCATTTCCTTTATTAGCTGTGAATTTATCAAAAGATAAATATATTCCTCGGATGTTCCAAATAAGAGGAGATCGACTTGGTTATTCCAACGGCATCATCTTACTGGGACTCGCAGCGATTGTCTTAATCATTTTATTCGGTGGGAAAACGGAAAGTCTCATTCCACTTTATGCGACAGGAGTATTCATTCCATTCACTTTGGCACAGTCAGGAATGATGAAAAAATGGTGGAAAGAGCGTCCAAAAGGTTGGCAAGGGAAGTTCGCGATTAATATGATTGGAGCGATTATTTCCTTTACAGTAGCGGCGATTTTCTTCATGACGAAATTCACGCATGTTTGGCCAATTCTCATCTTTATTCCAGTCATCGTCATCATCTTCCATCGTATAAAACTGCATTATGACAGCATAGGACCACAGTTGAAATTAGATGCTGAAAATCCGATGCCAGCGATTGATGGAAATGTCATGATTATACCGGTTTCAGGTATTACGAAAATGGTGGAGAATTCCATTAATTATGTTCAAAAATTGCATCCAGAAGTATTGATTGCAGTTTATATCGCATTTGATAAAGACGAGATGAAAGCATTCGAAGAAAAATGGAATAAATGGCAACCAGATATTCGTTTAGTGACATTGTATTCACCGTATCGAAGTATTATTCAACCATTAACAAAATTCATTGATAAAGTGGAAAAAAGAGCGCGAGAAAACAATTATCAAGTATCTATAACGATTCCACAATTCATTCCTAAAAAAGGATGGCATAATATTTTACACAACCAATCGAGTATGTTGATTAAGGCATACCTACTTTATAGAAGAAATGTTGTGTTAGTTACAATTCCATTTAAACTACTGAAATAATGTTTGAAAAACCCATTAAAAGGGAAAGAGTTATATTTATAGAGAAAAATATATAAATCCATTGAAAGGGATTGGTGAGAATGTCTGCAAAATTATTATTTTATATCGGAATGTTTTTATTAGTTGTTGGGATGTTGTATCCTTTAGGTGTAACAGAATTTACGTTGATTAAATATGCTTTATACGCGGGCATCATTAGCTTCGCTTTAGGTATTGTCTTTTTACCGGGAAGAAATGAATCATAGCGTATGACTGCATAGAGGGGCGGATCTCATGTATGTTCGAATTGAGACACATAGCGGTTTTAGAATAAAAGGATTTCGGTCAAAATTAGTTACGAGAGAAGATATTATTCGCACAAGAAATCAGCTATCGAACGCACTTGAACAGCAGCATAAATACCCTCGAACGACATATGGTGTCATTTTATCAGATGACAAAGATGTTCAAAATACAGGGATTTATTATGCAGGGATTGTTGGAGATTCTTCAATAAAATTAGAGACGAATGAAGAAGTGATGGTATCTTCAGGTAAGTATGTCATCGCTGTCTGTGAAAATGAAGAATATGATTCGATTGAATTTCTTCAGCTCATTCAAAAATCGGAGTATTTCCATTTTAGAAATGCACCAATTGTAGAAATTTATACGCGGGATTTAGAGTCTGGAAAAATTTCCGTTGAACTTTGGGTTCCGATTGAATAATAAAGAGAAGATCGTAGTTTCTATGAGGAAGCTATGATCTTCTTTTTATGCTATAATAGTTTGAAAATTTAAATAATACATACATGGGGTAATAATATGAATTTAAAAGCAGCAATCCAATTGACGATTTCCATGGCGATTTTCGGTTCAGTTGGCTTCTTTACAATCAATACAGGTATTCCTGCGGAGGAACTCGTTTTTGTGCGTTGTATTTGTGCAACACTCTTTCTAGGCGGGCTGTGGGTACTAACAAAAAGTTATAAAACAGAGCAATGGTCTAGAAAAGAAGTCATTCAAACTTTGATTTGTGGTGTCTTCCTCGTGTTTAACTGGGTGTTTTTATTTAAAGCATTCGATGTTATGGAAATTTCTGTGGCGATTTCAATTTATAATTTAGCACCGATTTTCGTCCTCATTATGGGGAGTGTCTTTTTAAAAGAGAAGATGTCATTTAGTGCAATCATAGCGATTGTATTTTGCTTTTTAGGAAGTGTCCTCATCGTTGGATTGAATCAACTTGGTTCGGTAAGTGATTTAATGAATTCAGGATTCGTCTGGGCGATGTTATCAGCGATTTGCTACGCATTGACGATGTTTGTAGGTAAGGGCATTACGCATTTATCGACGTACGCATTAACATTTGTGCAAACAGCGGTCGGCATTGTGATCTTATTGCCGTTGGTAGACTTTGCGGTATTCAATGGCTTAACAACATCTAATTGGCTGTATATTTTAGGTACTGGATTTATCCACACTGGTTTCGTTTACTATTTATTTTTCAATAGTATTCGTAAATTATCGACGATTGTTGTGTCGGCTTTAGTATTCGTCGATCCGCTCGTGGCAATTATTTTAGATATGTTCATTTTGGATTTCATACCTTCAATCGTACAGACGGTTGGGATCATCTTCATCTTTGGTGGAATTATTTATACATTAGTGAAGCCACCTAAGAAAAGCAATTTAAAAACCGATGGGAGTTCTACATATTAAGTAGAGCTTTCATCGGTTTTTTTAGTCTTCTTTTAAAAAGTCATTTTACAAAAAGGAGAAAAAGATTTGAAATTACAAAAAAGATTTTATTGGAGACAAAACGATTTATCCATAAATAAAATCATGAGATAACTAAAAACAGAAACTAGATAACTAATATATATATGTAATTTACATAAATATAGCTTTACTATATATTTTTATTACTTTCTAAGTTCATAAACTTTCTCAGGAAATAAATCATACATCTTATTCATTTTACCTGAATTTGGATAATCATCAGAAGTATAAGGTAATTCAATTAAATTAATATCTTTTTCAGAAACACATGCAATATATAATTCATAACCTTCCATATCACTTGGCCAAAAAACTGCTCTACCAAACCCTTTTTCTAAAGCAAGATCAATTAAATTTCTTAATCTTTCCAACCCCTCTTTGTTAGCAATTATATGTCCATCGTCTGCCCAATCTTTTTGTGCATATAAATGACACATAGGATATTTTTCATTTTCCATTTTTACAACTCCTAACTTCTAATAAATCACATAACACAAATATATTACGCCTGCTAAATTATACCTTAGAACAACATTTTATTATCCAATTTCAATTTCTTTCGCTCTAGAATTATATTCTTCAAACTCTTCTACAGTTAATTGTCGAAGCATATTCTCATATTTTGATGTTTGCCAAACAGAGGTAAGTAAATTCGTTAAATGTTGCATATTCAATAGGGATTTCATCGTTATTTCTTTCAATGATGAAAATAAGAAAAACCCTGAATAGGTCCACTTTTTAAAGTATCAACTATTCGGGGTTCAGTTCAACATGTAACGTAGATTTTTTTATAATTCCTTCGTCATTAAGACGTGTTCAATTCCTGCATCCATGAATACTTCTGATTGAACGGTATAGCCTAATTTTTCGTAGAAACCAATTGCATGAACTTGTGCATCAAGTTTTGCTTTTTTAGCACCGCGAGCAGCAGCTAATTGTTCTAGTTTCGTAATGATTACTTTGCCGTAACCATTTTTACGAGCTTCGATTAAAATAGCGACGCGTTGAATTTTGCCATAGCCATCAACTAGACGAACGCGACCAGTACCTACAGCGCCATGATCATCTGTTAGAAGAACGTGTTCGCAATCACCATCTAAAACGTCAAAGCCATCGATTTCTTCTTCCACAGGTACTTTCTGTTCTTCAACGAATACCTTTTTACGAATCGAAAAGGCCTTTTCTAAATCTTCAGCCGTTGTAATTTTTTTAATATCCAAAACGAACACCTCTTTTTCATGTTTTACTCATTATAATCGCTAAGAAAACAATTTCAAACCAATTGCTGAAGCTAAAATTAATGTGATGAAAACGATGCGTTTCCAATCGGTCGATTCTTTGAAGAATAGCATGCCGACTAACGCACCTCCAGCAGCACCAATTCCAGTCCAAATTGCGTAAGCAGTACCCATTGCGATTGTATTCATCGCATATGAAAGCAAGCTTAAACTAATACTGAATGAAATGATTAAAGCGACGATGGTTTTCCAGTTTTTATCGATTTGCCAGCGGTTCATCATGGCAACACCGAATACTTCACAAAATCCTGCGATAATTAATGCGATCCATGCCATTATTGATGACCTCCTTTTTGATCAGGTGTGACAATTTTTAAGCCGATTACCCCGACGAGTAATACGCCAATCAATGCGATTTTGACGAATTCAACAGGTGCGCCAAAAATGAGAATATCGGCAATGACAGTACCTGCTGTCCCAAGTCCGACGAAGACTGCGTAAAGTGTACCTACTGGTAAGTGATTCCCAGCATCTAATAAAAGTTTGAAAGTATAAACAAGTGCTGCGATTGTAATCGCGTATTGCCACCAGTTATCTGCATGTTTTAAACCAATCACCCAGACGACTTCTAAAAGGGATGCGAAAACGACGATTGCCCAATGTTTCATAATAATTTCCTCCTTTATTCAAATA
Source organism: Kurthia zopfii (assembly GCF_003143955.1). GTDB lineage: Bacteria > Bacillota > Bacilli > Bacillales_A > Planococcaceae > Kurthia > Kurthia zopfii. The sequence goes on from NZ_QFVS01000041.1 coordinate 22,423, forward strand.
AAAAGCCTGAGAGAAGCTGTTTTATCAACAGTCTACTCCCAGGCTTTTATCCTTCCGTGTCATACGCTAAGTGGTTGCGTACGGAATTTCTCTCGGACCAGCTAAATCAATTTGATTTACGGAACCCTAGAAATTCTTTGTGTGCATTTAACATCTGTTCGGTAGAATTCCCCCATCTTCTATAAGTGGGGGATGAATACCGTTCAGTTTGAGGGTTACCGTTGGTAACTCGAAAACTGATATAAAGGTCTTATCGCCTTTTTCTTTTAGC
>NZ_QFVS01000042.1 GCF_003143955.1 Kurthia zopfii
CAAGACCAATTAATTCAATGTCTAATCCTGCCTCTTCAAAGATTTCACGTGGTACTTTCCCTTTCTCATATTCTGCAATAAAGTGTCGTTTAAATGCATCCGTATATGTAATTGCTTTTTCACTTACTGCTTGTACATTGGGATTACATTTTAATTGTTCTTGTTGTTCTCTAGTAAAATAATATTTAGTCATTCTAATCCGCTCCAACATCTTTTTTTCATTATAAACAAAAGTACCCTTTCAGAGAACTTTTTTCAAAGTGTCTATCTGATAGGGTACATTTTAAAATTCCAATGGCTGTTTTATTGATGGAGTCATAAGCTCTGTCCTATGTTAGATACTTTCTAGGGGGAATATAATATCCCGAATTTATTATAAATATCTCTAATTCTTTTTAATTTTTTCAATAACAGATTTGAATTCCCAAATCTATTCAAAAGTAGAAGAACTATTTCTGATAACTTAAACTTAAAAAACTTCCTAAAAATATGAGTGAGATCACACCTAATAATTTTTAGGTGATCTCACTCATACTTGTAGACATAGTATTATATTTATTTACTGGAATTATTAATTATAACTCATAAAGGTTTGAAATGAATATTTCAAATGAATCAGCTACTTTTTCAATTTGTTGATTTTCAACATCCCAAAAAACAACTGAAACTTCTGATGTTAATGCATCGAAATAAAAACAAATGAAATTACCAAATTGATCTACCATAAATGGAATAACGTCTTCGGGTAACTGTTTCTTTAAGTACGAATACATATCCCAAATATTTTCTTTATTTTCAGTATCAAAAGATAATAAGCATTTTGCAATTCGTTCTTTGCTTTTATTAGTATCGAATACGTTTGGTCTTGGACGACCTAAGTTATATTTTTGAACTACTTCAACAAAACTTTTTGGAAATGTAATATTATTTTTCTGCTCAAATTCATTGATTAACTCTAACTTTTTTAATGGTTTTACTAAAACCCAATTCATATTATTTCCTCCGCTTTTATCGATTATCACTACCACCACCCCATAAAGAGCGTCCTCCAGTATGTCCAGTCTGAGCATGCGTTGTAGTATCAACTAGTTGGAGAGTACCTGGTTCTTCAGAGTGATGCCACACGTATCCTTCAGGTGTATCTCCAGCTTCAATTTGTTCGATTTGTTCGTCAGTAAATTGTTCACTTAACTCCGGATTATTTGAAATAGCTTCCTTCAACTGATTATTTGCTTCTTTGAATTGTTTTGCATCAGACTGATTGTATTGAGTTTCATCTAATTGAGCATCAAATTCCGATTCAAAAATTGGAAATACCCCTTCAATTTGTGTTCCATCAGGTAACTCCACAGTTTTCTTCTCAAATTCTACTCCTGAAATTGGATGGCAATCACCTTCTAAAGACTCATTTCTACAGATAACTGATCTTGATTCTCCATCACTTTCTACATTTGAATTTCCTTCTGTACCTTCAGTTGTAGATGTTGGTAATTCCTTAACATTTTCTATTGCTGGTACTTCTTGAGTTTTTTCTACTGTTGAACTTACAACTTCTGATAATGAAGATCCTATTATCGACATTAGATAATCACACCTTCTTTTTTATCTTCAAACCACTCTAAATAGTATTTTACAAAAGATGAATTTAATTTACAGTAGTAAATCATTAAGCATTCTTGTATCAAGTCATTACACTCAAGATGTCCTACATACATTGCTATTGCTTTTTGGAATTTTTTATTAAAGTCTTGTATTGAATATGCATTATTTGAAAATGCAATCACTTCTGGTAAGGGAATGTAGCTAGCAAAGAACTCACCCAAAAGCACTTCATTCCCTTGCTTTAATATAGTCAAGTTCGCATTATCATTAACTTCACTTATAATTTGTTGCTTTAAAATAGTATTTAACTTATTATTCATCTGGATCTTTGTTATCATGTCTTCAGTATCATATTCTTTAGTTAAGAGACCTGTTACTATCTCTGCGAATCGCTCTCTACCTTCTTTAATATGACTAACCATATCAAAGTTATAACGATAAGGCTTTTCATTATCAAACATATGAACTTTACACAATACGGCTTCTAACCAATTATTTTGATAGATAACAGCAACTCCAGTTTCAAGTTTAGTGATTTCATTATATTGAAGATTATTTAGTGCTGCAGCCCCACCAACTAGAATTCGATCTGATTCATCTGGTAATCTCAATATAATTTTTGTGTTAGTATTACGTATTGCCGAAGGATCTAATAGATTTGGAGATTGATCAACAATAATAAAACCTTCTCCATATGTTCTCATCTCCGCTATCCCGTTTGTAATCATTTCTACCGATTTCCCCTGCATATTTGCCCCTTCATCTGACTGTGTACCAGAAGTTCTACGTAATAAGTGGTGTGCCTCTTCTAACACAGTTACATGTTTTAATGGGATATTCATTGTTGTAGACGATGCTATTCGATACTCCTGTAAACGCATGAATAAAATCCCCATTACAATTGATTTTGTTTCAGCAGAACCAATTTGACTTAAATCAACAATACAATTCTCATCAAACAATAGTTTGTTGTCTATTTCATTATCTACAAAAACATTACTTAAAATACCTGTAGTTAAAGAGTTTATTCTAGTTACAAGTGAACCTACATAGTTACTTTTCACTTCTTCTGAGTAACTCGATTTTTCGATAATATTAGGTAAGACTTCTGCCAATAATTTCATTGTCGGATATTGGGGGTTACTATTGAAATTTAATGATGACTCCAGTTGCCATCCTGTTTTACGATAAACTTCTTCAACCGCCTCTTTTAATATAGCAGGCATTGCAGCATACATTGGCCAACAAGCATTAAAGATTTCTATTAGTCTCTCAATATGTTCTAAGACATGAATTTCTGGTTGGAAATAAAAAGGATTTATGCGTAGAACTTCCGTTTGTTTTGGGTTGGTTCCAAATACATTTACATCTTCATAACCACCGAAAACATGTTTATACTCTCCTTTTGCAGGCTCTATAACTAAAAACTTCACTTTTTGTTTTAATAATGATTCTAATAATTTATATACAGTATTTGATTTACCCGACCCTGTTGAACCTGTAATAAAAGTATGCATGGCCAAGCTTTTTACATCTAAATCAACTTTCGTTTCTTCTATTTCACCCATATGATAAACATTACCTATTTCTACGCTTTTCTCATTCGAAAACTTCGATAAATAAGTGACATTACGACCGAATTCTGCCATCTCTACGACAGGTAATCCATTTATTGATTTTCTAGGCAATCCAAATGCAATTGCCAGTTCTCTTGTATTGATAAGTGAACTTGGAGTCGTTGAACCTAAGCCAAACTCATTAATTTGGAACTTTGGATGTTGTAATTGTTTTAAAGATTCTCTTACAGGCACATTATTAATATGTTCACTATTCCAGATATTGATAGCCGTTCCTTCAATTGCAGACTCATTTCCACGAATGATAGCTTGATAATTTGCTGCCGCTACAGTTGCTGTTTGTTCATCATCTGCTAAAAAGTAAGCTGCGAATTGCCATAAACCCAAGTCAGCCGCACTATTTAATCGATCCAAATGTAAATCAATTTTATCCAATAATTCCGTTACACGCTTATCTTCAACATGTACTTGAACTGTTTGAGAAGTTCCCTCTGTATTAGTTGTATTATTTGAAATATTTTTTGAAGTGGCGCTCGAACTTCCTATTGTTGAAGTAGATCCGTTCGATTCTGCAAATGAATTGGAACGATTTATTCCTTCTGTTTTATTTGTATTTTTACCTTTGTTTATTCCTATTCCAAAAGGAGCCAACACTCCACCTGAACTGCTCCCTTTGCTTTTAGACTCATTCGTACCATGAGTACTAGTATTCGTATAACTCTGTGTTTGTCCAATACTATCATTAATTGATTCAGTAATTCCTTCACTAAGACTCTCTGTTAATGCTTGACTTTCATTTTTCCCAGCAGTGTAATCTATTTTTTGAAACTTAGACAACGTTGAGTACATATTTTCGTACCCTTGTTTAATCACAAGAGATTGATCACTAGTTAAGGCATCTGCAAGTAATATAGTCGAAAATTTTTCTCCATGCATTGCATTAATGAATTTTTCAAGCCCCTGGACAAAAGTTTCCTTGTCAGTGTCTTTAAAAGCTGGAATACCAGATACACTTGCTACAGTGCGTCTCAATCTACTTTTTCTACCGGTAATAACTGAATTGATTAAATCTGTAGAACCACCATTTGTAATTTTAGTAAGTTTGGTTCCCGGGAAATTCCCCTTCATGCTCTTTAATAAACTTTCTTGAGCGATTGATATTTGATATGACCTTGTTCCTAAGTAGAACTTAATTTCACTGCCATCACTATCAATTATTAAGATAAGAGAATTATTTAAACTCCCTAAAGTATTGTAAACATTCACAAGTCTTTCAGTGATATCTTCCGTTTTATCGTATACAATTTTTGTGATTTCAAAAAGACGAATTTGTCTTGCTAATTCTGACTCTGTCATTAATTCAGACTCTATTTTTGGAGCAACATTATAGTTCGCTAAGTTTGATAAATAGGATTTCCCTAGCAACTGAACTGAACTTTGTATTGCAGGTTCTACTTTTTCACTTAACTGCATTAATTCATTCATCTTCGTCCTCCCACTTAAGTATTTTATTCACTTCAGAATCATTAGATGGAAATTTCGGCATAATATGATTTTTTTTATTATTAAATTTCTCTTTGAATTCTTTTAGCTCAAACTCTACTTTTTTCAATTTATTTATTGTTGCCATCAGCTCTTGGTTATGTTTTTCATAACTGCTTAGTTTGTTAATAAGATTTTCTTTCTCATTCAATAATTCTTCAATTTTTTGATTTTTCATCTCAATTAGATGTTTGATTGATTCATTTTTTTGTACTTCGAGATCGTCAATAAATTGACCACCAAATAATTTACAGATTAGATTTAATATTTTTTGCGGTGGGATTTTTCCTGTTCTCATAAAATTTTCCCAATATTCTTGAACTACACTGCGGGTATTTGTTTCTTTTAATCGTTCTTGAGAAGTTTTACTAAAACTATCGTCAAAATCACTACTGCTATGCCTGTAATTCCCATGTACAGTAGCGTTTGATCCTTTTTTCCTGAAGTACCTTTTTGACTCGTATTCATTTTTGAACTTTCACTCGATATTGTTTTTTTAGATAAATTAATTTGCTCTACTGGTGCTGGAAATGCTACCTTTCCGACTTCTAACATATGTGCAAATCGCTCTTTAGAAAAGTTCATACGTAAATCAACTTGTAAATCTACAAAGTAATCCTGTGTCCATGTTACTTGATTAGTATTTAAGGAATCCCCATTATGTTGTTCCCAAACATTTATTTTCTTGATTTCAATTTGCTTCAAAGCCTTTTTAATTGAATTATCTAAATCCGATGGATCAGCTGTAATATACGCTTTTAAACAATTTTTAATTTCCATTTCATTCTGATTAGTTATTGCTTGCATTAATTTATTCACTTAAAACACCAGCCTTTTCTTTTAATTCCAGCACATCATCCAACTCGCTAATAAATTTTTCTAACCAACTACGTTTTTCAAGATGAATTTTTAACTGTTCCTCAATATTATTTGATTTCTCTGCTAAATCCTTAATATCATTTACACGTTTCTTCATGATTTTTTCAAGACGCTCGATTTCTGAAATAAAGAACTTTTTCAGTTTCAATAGCTCTTTCTCCGTGAACTCCATAGCATCTTTAATGTTTTTGTCTACTGTTTCTTCAATAGTAAATAGTTCGTCTTTAATTGCTGTTAAATCCACATATTCTACATCCTCATAAATATCTCTCTCTACATATTTTGAACGCCAGAATGTAAACCATTTTCTATCTGGATTTGCTACAGTTTTCGTTCCTACAACGACTTGCTCTGTATTAGAGTAATTTTCCAATAAATTATTTACATTAATATCTGTGGATATAATCGCTTTGTTCCAATTTGATAACTTAATTGATTTTGATTCAAAACTAGTTATACCATTAATATATGTTTGATATTCTGTAACATATGACTCCGCTTTTGATCGAAGTGTTGTACTAATATTTTTCTCTAAATCTGTTACTAGTTGGTCTTGTAAATGCATAACATCTGTTTGAATATTAAATAAAATGCGTTCAGCCTCATATTTCTTCACTTTACCGCGTAGTTTATTTGGGATCTCTGCAAGACGCTTAAATGTTTTTTTATTCACTTCGCTAAAGAATTGATTCATACTAACATCCATGTTTTTGATTTTCTTTTTAAATTCCGCAGCCTTATCTCCTTTTTCAAGTTCAGTAGTAATAGACTCCATAATTTTTTTAATTTCTTCTCGTTGATTCGAGTCCTCTAAAATTGTTCTTTCAATATTATTTTGCATATCTTCTTGCTCAATAATCCGTTGGAATGTATTGACAGCATTTGTAATTTTTGAAGTTACTGCATATTTTTCTAAATACTCATTAATTGCAGCTTCGACACTTGTAATACCTGTATAATGTAATGCAGGAATATATTCATTATCATTATTCGCCAAAATATCTTCTTCAATTGTTCTTTTTAATGAAGGGCTGATTGGTGCATACTGATTTAAATGCATTGAAGGTTCTTCAATAAACAAATCAATACCATTCAAAGTTCCGTTTTCAGAACGAGTCAGTTTTATATTATTTTGCTTCTTACGTATTACTTTTGCTACCTGTGATGAGAGCGGATAGATATTTGGATTTTCAATATTTTGTTGTTCCAAGTATTCTCTAACATTTTCAATTGCACCTTCGATACTTTCACCTTTTTCAGGATCAAAAGCATCTGCTTTATTCATTGCAAAAATAAAGCGATCTTTAGATTGTTTTCCTCCAACTCCCATTGCTTCTGCCACAGTATTTAATAATGCTAAATCATCGTCTGTTCTTAGTTGTGTCGCATTTAACACATAAAGTACCATCGGTTTATCATCACTTTTAATAACTGACAGTGTATGCTGCCTATGAGATGCATCCATAGAATTATTAGGTCCTGGAGTATCAACTAATACTAGATTCATTTTACCGGATTTTATTTTTGGAATATGACCTTCAATTTCAATTAAATGAATTTTAGGATCATCATTGAACTCAGCAAAATCTTCAACTGTAGCATTCTTTATTGTTTTAAATTCTTCGCCATCTTTATCAATAGCTATTGCAGAGTAATTTTCAATATTTGGATTATTTTTAATTCGTGATACTTTAGCTGTACACGCTTCATTTTTTGATGGCATTAGTTCTTTTCCTAAAATAGCATTGATTAAAGTTGATTTCCCTGAACTCATAGTTGCAATTACAGCAATTTCAAACTCACTATTTAGAGCTTTTTGAAAGTTAGCTTCGATCCTATCATCACGCAATTGTTCAAAAGGACCTTCCTTCATCTTTTTAACTAATTCCTCCAGTCGGCTGAATTTATCATCTACTTCTTCAACTTGAATATGGGTTACTGTTACATTTGGATATTTTGAAGCGTATAATTGAATATCTTCAAAATCTGGTATTGTACCCATAAATTCAAAATCAAAAATGTCATCATTTATTTCATCAACCAGCATTGGAAATAGTTTCTCAATCCAAACTTGAAGTCTCTCATTTTTTTTAGCTGAAAACTTAGTGCTTTCCATAATATTCTCATCTTCTAACAAAATTTGAGTTTCAACTTTATATGGATTATATTTCATTGTTACCTTCATTTTTTCACCTCAAAGTATATTTATTAACTCTGGAATCCCAGAATTATTCCACAGTTTATTTTCAATTTTTCCACTACTAGATTTTTTCATAGAATTATTAATGTTATATGAAGCTAAGTTTTCTTCTAATAGAATACTTAGGTTTTTATAATCTCTTATTTCTTTTCTAGTTAGGTCATATTTATTAATACTTTTTATTGCTAATAAAGCACTTAATGCTGAAACAAAGTAAATTTCAGGTTTTTTAAATCCATTCTTTTCTAGATATTTTTTTACATTTGTTGAAACTATATTCAAGTTTTCTTCTTCAGTATCATCTATTTCATCAGATTTATTTACAACAAATATTATTTTAGATTTAGAACAATTCTCTTTTACGAAGCTCAATAAGTTTCTATCATCTTCTGTACCGAGTTGAGTAGCGTTTAATATGTAAAAAACTTTTTTATACTTTGAATTATTAAGTGCTTTTTCCATCATTTTACGATGTGACTTATCCATTGAGTTATTTGGACCTGGTGTATCAATTACTCCAAAACTTTTTTTCTTACTTGAACGGATAGGGCCTTCAATAAAAACCTCATTCATTTCCGAATTTCCATTCCATTCTTCAATCTGTTTACTATCTAATTTCTTTTGAATAGTCGGCTTATTATGATTTTTAAATTTAAATAAAAACTCATCTCTTGCTGGGTTAGCGTAATATGAAATGATTTTCGCCGTACAAGCTTCATTTTTTGAAGGGAAAAGTTCGAATCCAATTAAACTATTTAAAAATGTAGATTTACCAGAACTCATAGTACCGATTACTAAATATTCATTAACATTCTTTTCATTTAATAGAATCGGATTTTCTAAACCCCTTATTCCCACCATTTCCCAACACCCTATCTTCAAATTAATTTTTTCAAGCTAATTCACATCTTTTACTAGAATTATTTATTTCAGCTGATTCAATAATACTCAAAATATATTTATACTTTTCTCTTAAGTATTGTATATTTCATTTATAGCCCTAATATCAGCTAGCATTTCTTCTCTTAAACTCTTTGGTTCTATTATTTCAACATATCTTCCTTGACTCAAAAACCACATCTTTATTCCAGATCCAAATACTTCAGCTTCAAAAATTACACCATCAGCAAGCACTTCTAAAATTTTTGCAGTTGGCAATCTATCTCGTACAGCTTGTTGTGATGGTCCAGTAAATTTAAATCTCACCTTGATTAACTCACCTGTATACATAAATTGTACTCTCTTACGAAATTCTCCCTCTTGGAATCGAGAATCATACGGTATTTTAAATTGAATCAATGTCTGTTCAAAATTTACTATTCGATCAATTCGATATATGGTTGGATAACCATAGTCCTTTCCCACTGGAAATGCTATTAGGTAGAAATAAAAATCAGAAAACATTATTCCCAAAGGTTTTACACTTCGCTCACTTGCCCGTTCTTCTAACTCTCGTTTGTAGTGCATTCTTATAACTTTTTTCGCTTGAATCGCTAATGATAACTTCCATAACTCATCAAATAATGCCTTTTTATGATCTAATTCGACATACAAGTGTTCTTCATTTGCCATCATTTTCTTAATCATTTTTTGGTCGCTTTGTTTTACAAGGTTTGTTAGTTTGTCGATTAAACTTCCCATTTCACCCTTTGGAAATGCTCTAGATTCAATTAGTACTTTTAGAATAGCAAATATTTCTTCATTACTTAGAGTACTTGGTGATTTCGTTTCTAAAATATATCCTTTTTTCGAACGATCATAATCAATATACTCATTACTTTTTTCTAGTTCTAAATAGTTTCGGATACTCTCGATATCACGCTGAATCGATTTTTCGCTTGTTTGAAACCTTGCTGCTTCTTTCTTTTTCATAATTATTTCGGTATTTTTTAGTCGGTCATAAATAGACAAAATCCGATGTACTTGCGACTCTTTCTCTAGACTCATTCAATCAATCACCTCGTTAGTTCTATCTTACATAAGCAATTGGACATAATATGACCAATCAAATAAATAAGACTTAAAAACCTCTAAATACCAATTTATTGATTATAACCATTACATAATATATGGATAATTATAGGCACATTATATTATATTATACTATTGATATATAAAATACTATTATTATTTCAAAGTATTTCCGGTGAAAAATCCACTTAAACTTTACTGCTATTCAAGTGATTTCTACTACTTTTCTTCAAAAGAAGAAAAGAATACTTTCACAGATTACCAAGAATGTCTTCTTCAGCTAATTGAACAATCTCCCCCCCCTTCAAAAATAAGAAATTGAGTGCCTTTGTTCAGTAATCTAACTGTACTTTCCTTGCAAAAGTTACTTAATAATATATTTTCAATTTGGAATTCTAGCTATGTACCAGTTAACTAACTTCATCATTTCAAGCTAGTTCAATTCTTCAAAATCTAATATTACATATAGAGGAACCTTTCTAATTTGTTCAAGTGTCTATTACAACTGTGAAAATTCACTTTTATTAACCTACGTCTTTCAACTTACTTTTCTTTAATAATTTATGATTCCACAAAGTTACTTAAATTCGATTAAAACACCTTTACTTCCACTCTAATAATTTGATGAATTAATGAATTTAAGAAAAAAATCAAAGTCTTAAACAGAGTTGCTTTTAGTTACAGGAATTATGAAAACTCTCGAACCAAAATCTATTGACGCTTTGAACTAAAAGAGCGAGCCACGCTTCATTAATGAAACGTGAACTCGCTCAAATCAACCGATTATTATTCAATTGGAAACTCTCACCAACTTTATTTGACAAAGCGCCACAAAAAGCGGTGCATTGCTTCGGCTTGCACTTAAGGGAACTAGATGCGTCTAGTTCCCTTTTAATTTGTAATTTAACAAATTCGATAATAAATAACGTTGATTAAAATTCACTACACTTTGCAGTAAATGATGGAAAACTCTTTTTTACACGAAAAAACATCCCTAAAAGAACGGTAATCCATTCTCTAGAGATGTTCTTTACTAACTAACTCAACTTTATTCCTCTAATCATACTTTTAGGAGTTGAGGCGTTGTGTTCGATTACATATACTTTATATGTTTCGTTTCATCTAGAATAGAGCGCTTTGCTTTCGGTATAAAATTTAATTCAAAGTCATTAATCCTGTTGCCTATAGTAATAGACAATTTGAAGACGAGCATTAAGAACCAAAAAACTCCCTTTAACTTTTGTATTAAAAAGCTAGAGGGAGTTTTATAATTTATTTCACGATCAACTTACTTGTCTTTGAAGCAGTTTTACCGGTATAAGTATTTTTTTGAGTCACTTTTACATAGTATATTCCCGGCTTAGGTGGTTCTACGGTTAACAAATAATAATAAGGTTTGTATACATATTTTTTGTCTATTACTTTTTTCTTATCATTTAATAATTGTCCAGATAATTTAAAATTTATATCTGTAAAATTAGAATCTGGGGTTATATATAATATTTCTTTATTTTTGATTGTGAAGGAAGATTTCCTTTTTAGTTTATCAGGATCCGTGCCGCCTTCTAAACTTGCTATTTTAGGAGATTTCGTACTGTAAACTGGGATACTCCCATTACTATAAACTCTAAGTTTTTTCCCCTTTGCATCTTTAAATGTGAAAACAGCTTGAGCATAACCGCTATGATTGACTTTGAATTTGTAATTTTTTTTCTTCGTGAATTCTTTGCTACCATAATCGTAGCCGTCTAACCATGGGATATTTGGATGGTATACATTTATATAAGCACTATAAGAAGTCGCTGTACCATTACATTTAAAATCGAGTGTAAATGTATCTCCCGCCTCTACCTTAGAATCTTTATCTCCAGAAGATAAAATATAATGAAAGTCTTTTCCACAAAATAAAGCTCTTTTTTCTTCAAAAGATTTTGCTTGTACTTCTTTTGGATTGAAAGATACTAATGTACCAATTGTTAATGTGAGTACCATTAATAAACTTACTAGTTTTTTCATATGACCAAGCTCCTTTAAGTTTTTTTACATAGATATAGTTCCAATGTAACTATACAATAGTACCATTTATACTACTAAAAATATATAAAATAAACAAAATATGTAATTAAATGTTTTGTTTATTTCGTTCTTCATCCAACATGATAGGTGTAGGGTATACTAATTAAAACTTCCAAAAGGAGATCCACATGAAAATTGAACGTATGTTAACCATTATTGTGATGTTTCTGAATCGAAATCGCGTTACTGCAAATGAACTTGCTGAAAAATTTGAAGTGTCTGTGCGCACTATTTATCGTGATATTGAAACAATTAATCTAGCTGGCATCCCGATTATTTCACACGCCGGGAATAATGGCGGCTTTAGTATTTATGAAAATTATAAATTAAATCATCAAGTTTTGACGCTGAATAATTTATCTTCCCTGCTATCTGTTCTCAAAGATATTAATGCCACGGTGGGCGATATTGAGCTAGAATCATCGATTGAAAAACTAGAAAATATTATTCCAACAAACAAAGCAGATGAACTGAAATCACAAATGGAACAAATTATTATTGATTTGCATCCTTTTGGGGAATCTATTAAACAGAAGGCATTGGTGAGAGCGATTAGAAAATCAATTACACATACTCAAATATTGCAGATTGATTATCGAGATTTTAATAATCAGGTGAGTAAAAGACGTGTTGAACCGATGTCACTCGTATTTAAAAATTACACTTGGTACTTATTTGCTTATTGCCTTTTAAAGGAGGATTATCGAACATTCAAAATTTCTCGTATTAACGGCTATTCCACTGAAAATCAACAATTTGAACGTCGCGAGAAATCATATTATGAGATGAAATCATCGTTTGAGGAACAAACAATTATGACCACTATTGAATTGAAAATTTCGTCTACGATGCAATCTCGTGTGGAGGATGTTTTTAAAAAAGAGGATATTTCAATTTTAGATTCAGGTGAACTACTTGTCCGAGCCACACTCCCTAATAAGGAATGGTTGCTTACACTACTCTTCAGTTTTGGTGAGCATCTTGAAGTAATCGCCCCAGCAGATTTACGCGAAGCAGTCACGATGAAACTGAAGAAAATGGCAGAAAAATATCAATAAAATGGATTCTCAAAGTTGACAGACTGTTGTCAAACAACCGTGATAGTATTGTTTTGTAGCTTATATTACGATTATTTAGGAGGCATTTTATGAACATAAATTTTGAATTTCCCACACCAACACTTATTTCCGTGAACGTTATTGAACTTGAAGTCTTTGAAGCAGGACAAGGCGTCGGCAGGCAACCAATCATCCTTTGTCACGGATGGCCGGAACACGCATATTCGTGGAGATATCAAGTGACTCCCCTTGTAGAAGCAGGTTATCACGTCATTATTCCAAATCAACGCGGTTACGGTAACTCCACTTGTCCAAAAGAAGTGACAAAATACGATATTGAGCATTTAACTGGTGACCTTGTCGAATTATTAGACTACTATCAGTATGAAAATGCGATTTTCGTCGGGCATGACTGGGGTGCAAGCGTCGTTTGGAATATGGCTATGCTGCATCCTGAACGCGTTAGTAAAATCATAAATTTATGCTTACCGTATCAAGTGCGCGGTGAAAAACCTTGGATTGATTTTTTAGAAGAAATTTTCGGGGAAGACTATTATTTTGTTCATTTCAATAAAAAACCAGGTGTTGCAGATGCGATTCTTGATGACAATGCAGCACAGTTCCTTACAAATCTATATCGAAAAAATATACCTGCACAAGCACCAAGTCAAGGTATGGAAATGATCAATCTAGCAAATTCCACACAAGCGTTGGGTGAAGCAGTAATGAGTGACAAGGATCTCGCTGTTTATCTGAATGGATTCAAGCAAACTGGCTTCACGCCAAGCATAAACTGGTATAGAAATCTAAATCGAAACTGGCATTTATTAGCTGAAGTATCTCCTATTATTCATCAACCAACTTTAATGGTCTATGGTGAAAAAGATATTATTCCACCCCTTCCAAACATTCAAGATTTCGTACCAAATATAGATATAGAAAGCTTAGACGCTGGTCATTGGATTCAAGAAGAACGCCCGGAGGAACTAAATAAAATGATCTTAAATTGGTTATCTGAATGAAAAATGCCATCCATTTTCTGAATCAGGAAGAATTTATTGAATGGTTAGACGCGCATCACGACACGGCGCTTGAGATTTGGGTAGTTTTTTCAAAATTAAAATCTAATTCAGCTAGCCTCACTTGGTCAGAATCAGTCGATTGCGCACTTGCATTTGGTTGGATTGATGGCATTCGAAAGTCAATTGACGACGAACACTATAAAATCAGCTTCACTCCTCGAAATCCAAACAGCGTATGGAGTAAAGTGAATGTGCAAAAGGCGCAACGCTTGATTGAACGCAATCAAATGCGACCAAGCGGCTTAACCCTTTTCAATAACCGAAAAGATCAAACTGGCTATTCTGCTGCAAACCGAAATATAGAGTTACTAAAGGAATATGAAGATGAAATCAAAAAGAACCCAAAATCTTGGGCATTCTTCAATCAACTTCCCCCAGCCTATAAAAGAGATTCAATCTGGTGGATCATGAGTGCAAAAAAAGAAGCGACACAGTTACGAAGACTGCATCGCTTAATCAATTCATGACAAGACCGGATTAGGTTACGGATGTAGGGAGATGCAAATCTTACTTTCACCTTTTTTATAAGCCTTAATTGTTTAAAGAAACTTTTGCACCAAACTATAGTAGTATTAATTTTAATATAGGTTTAGGAGGTACATAAAATGAATATTGAACAAATGCTTTTTGAAGAAGCTAAATCTTTGATTAAACAAAGATATCCTAATGGTTGGGGTGGTGCTGCAGCTATGTATTCAAAAAACGGAAAAATTTATACATCCGTTGCACCTGAAATTATTAACGCGTCTAATGCATTATGTATTGAGACAGGGGCTACACTAGAGGCACATAAATATCAAAATATTATCACTCATTCCATTTGTGTTGTAAGAGATGATGAATTAAGCGACTTTAAAATCCTAACTCCTTGTGGGACTTGCCAAGAAAGATTATTATATTGGGGTAATAAAATCAAAGTTGCTGTAACAACTAATAATGATCAGCCTCAATATAAACTTCTAAATGATTTACAACCATACCATTGGACTAAAGCATATGATGATATTGAATTCTTTGAATGAAAACAATAGAAAATAAATCAATATATTTACTCTTAACCCTTTAATTTACTATTTTATTTTATATTTGAATTAGGTACAATTGAACTAAAAACAAAGTGAGGATTCAACTATGAAACAATGTATTACATATTTAACCGCTTTTTTTATTTCAATTTCATTCTTTCTTGTTTCAAATATTGATAGTAAAGCAATTGGTAAGCCCAAAGTGCTTTCTACAAATTCGAAAGGTTATTCTACTTTTGCGAAATGGACAGAAATAAAAGGCGCAGATGGTTATGCAGTGTATTATTCTAAGTATAAAAATGGTAATTTCAAATTACTTAAAAAAGTGACAAATGCTCAGTTCACTCATAAAGAACTAGATATGAATAAGACCTATTATTATAAAATTCGAAGTTATTCGGAAAAGAAAAAGATTAAGTATAGTACTTATTCTAATAAAATAGAAATAAAAACCAAGGTAGTCGATAAACCCCAAGTATATACTTGGGCTCATATGTATTACGGATATGATGGACTTGCTACTACTGATCAATTTGATATCGCAATAGCCAACGCTAGTAAACATAACATCAAAATTTTAACTAAGGGAAAGATGATAGATGTAGTTCGTTCGGAATATAATAGAAACTTAACACTTGTAACTAAGTATAAAGGCGAGTATTTCTATGGTGATTCATTTGTAATTAAACCAAAATATCATGCTCCTAAAGTTTATTATCTTACAAATGGTAAATCCACATTTTATAATCGTGATTATGCCTCAATAATTGTATATTACGAATATCAAGGGAAAACATTTAGAAAAGAAGCAAACTCTTACGACAATGATAAATTTGATGATTACATGGAGACATTATAATTAATTCCTTTATTATTTATGAGTAACCATTTAGACCTAGCAAGACAAATTCCTCAATGAATTGAACCCCGAATAGTGGACACTTTAAAAAAGTGGACCTATTCGGGGTTTTTCTATTTTCATCAAAAAAATCTCCAGTATACTGACATTACAATTCGAGCTTAAAACGGAGAATATAATTGAGAAAAATAATTATTAATGAATTTCAACGACGTCAACAAGAACTCTGCAGATTGATAATCTATACTAAGATAAATAAGAACCTGTAAACTAAAAGGTAACGTTTTTCCAATGAGATAGAAGCTCCTTTTCAGAGTCATTTAAAACTATATTTTATACTTCAACAGAGTGTTGATAGTTTTCTACAAAATTGCTGAAATCTTTAATTTTAGGACGAACTTTTAAAATAACATTGATATATCGATCCATTTTTCGAGAAATATATTCTTCTGAATTATTTGCTGAGTAAATTAATTTAAGCTCTTTAGGCAATGATTTTTCATCGAATATTTTTCTTACAATATAATTTAATTCATCCCGATCAAGTTGAAGTTCTTCGATATTTTCCACAAAGATTCGTTTCAGGTCTTCCATTGTTCCAAGAGAGTCATCATCAATAACTACATCAAGTGCCATTTTCGACACTTTCCCACCAATAAACCCTCCAACAAAACCACCTATGATCGTGCCAACAACCGGAACGACAGAACCCATTGTTGCACCAATTGCCGCCCCACCTACACTAGCTCCTGTCGTCCCAATATTTTTAAATAATTGCGAACCTGAAATTCGTCCATTGATGATATCATAGATGCTGCCGGCTGAAAGGACGGCGGTAGTAATCGCCATAGTCACTATATTTCCTCGCATAAGCTTAGATAAATTATTTAAGGCCGCGACTCCATGAATAGACCCTTGTGAAGTGCTACGGAAAAAGGTATTAACGATTTGAGCTGAAGTTTTACTTCCTAAAATATTTTTCACAACATAATCTGTTGCAGGACGTAAACTTTTTTCGATTGCTGTTCTTCCAACTTGTTGCGTTAATACGTGCTGCATAACATGTCGTCCAAAAATTGCAGTTCCATCTTTTAATGCATGCTCTAATGCTTCATCGGCATTTTCTCCTCGCCAAATTGCCGTAGCAAATGAAAATGTTGCAGAAACACCAAACGTTTGAAGACCTGTTACCATACCTTTTGCTGCATCATAAGTAACCCCTTCTATTGTTCCAGCTTTGGCAACACGCTGCGCTGTTTTATACGATACGTTGCCTTTACGTACAATTTGTTCTGCTTGTTTTGGATTGGTAATACCTAAGTCACTTAATTCTCCACGTTGAATACGATCTCGCATCGACTGTACTGCTTGCTCATATTGATCTTTTGGCACTTCAATTTGCATTGGTCGTCCATTTTCAACATAACGGAATTTTCCTTGATCAAAACATTCACTAATCGATTTTCCGCCTGTTGCACAATATTTTGTTTGAACTGCTTGACCATTTACTAAACGATCTGCCCCATTTTTGGCATTGTCGTCGCCTAGCAATATCGCTTCTTTTCCTAATACTTTATCAATTAAATCATTTGCACGTTCCGCAGCTATTCCATGTCCTCTTGTTCCAAGCATTCGAACATTATCTGCATATACTGTACTGGCATTATACATACTCGCTCCTAAAATCCCTGTACTAATGTAAGATGCGTCGATATAATCCATTTCTGGTAAATTGACAGGATTTTGTTCAATATGTACATTGCTTACCTTCAAATTAACATAATACACAATATTTAATGCCGTTATGTATTTTTGAATCTCCCATTTAAAATCAATTAATAATGCATCCCGTAGCTTATTTTTTAAATGCATGATAATTTCTGCTTGAATTGCTCGTTGCTCTAAATAACCAAATCGCCAACCATAGACATTTAGACTCCAATCATATTTTGTGGGCAACTCAAAATGGCGAAGCTGAGATTTTATTTCATAATACGCACTTTTAAAACGATCCCCCTCATCACAATATGAATTTGCCGTTTGTAACAAAATATCTACATAGTTGGTACGCGAATCATCAATTACTTCGTTATGTGAAATCGCAAGCGTCGTTAATTTGAAATCTTTATCGTTAACTTCATAAATTCCATCTAAATCTTCTATTTTACGATTTCTATAACTACTAAAAGTTTCATCCGTTTCATACAGCCCTAGTGTGTAACGATAGCGTAGTCCAATTTCGTAAATAAACGAATAAAGTATTAATAAGTCTTCATCTTGTTCAGTTTGTAACTTTGATTCATACTTTTTAAGAATTTTCATAATTGCATTAATATCTCGATCTAACATTAAGAGCTCTAAACTATGCTTTTCATCATTTAACTTATCTTTAGTATTTTCTAACTCTTGCATAATCTCTTCGTAGAAATATTTAAAAGCAAAACCTTCTAATGTCTCTTTGACATACTCTTCACTTTCATAAGTAAGTTTGTCTAGCTGTAGTCGAGTTTCTAAATCTAACGAACAAATTGGTAATTTATTCAAAAATATTCCTCCCTTAATAAATGTTGATATATCAATGGCTCACACCATTTTTAAGTACCAAAAATTTTAAAACAAGCATATATAAATCAATTGACAACCTAACATTAATTGTAAATCATATTTAATTTTAACAATCTCACATATTTATGTCTTTAATAAATTTATATGATTTATTAAATTATAATTGTATTCTCCATATGCAATATTGGTGATTTTTTTCAAGCACTACCATCATTTTCTCTTCTAATTTAAGCCAGTTTGCTTTTGGATTCGCTGATGCTGCGCCTATAACTTTTCAAACTCTTCATATTCAAGCTCATCCAAAATCTGATTAATCCTTTTCCTTTAAAGAACTACTCAAATATAAAGGCTACTCCGTAACCACTAAATGGTGATTTACTTGCTCCTTCCATAAAATGCATTCTCCTATGCAATCACTTAACATATATGCTCCATTGTTGTTAGAGTATTGCGAAAAGAAAGAAGTATACACTATGACTGAGATTCGTAAAAAAACTTACTAACCTTAAGGAATTGACAGAGCAAATACATCAGGAAAAGGAAAAGTTCAATTTCCAAGTCGGCCAACAACTTCTCTCAATATTAAATAGACAACACGCAAACCTTTCAAAAAAAACAAATCGATGAGTTGATCAATACATTAGCTCCTCCTTTATCACGACTACAATACACCAGCCACACATCAAACAAATGTCGAATAATCTACACAAACTCATAACTGAAAAGAATCGCCTGGAGCTAACACTCAATAATTACTTGGAAGCGAATCATTTGTCCCTAGATGAACCCTAACAACTCTTTAAAGAAAAAGACCAGAATATTTCAACAAACCAAACTACCGTACAACACGCTAGACAAAACTAGATCCTAAAACTGACTGGCCAACAGAGAAAGAATCGTTATTAGAAATATGTTAGGCAGACTAGAGTAATAAATTTTCTAGATATACAAGACTCAAATATCCACTTCGCTACGAATTGCGTCAATCAAAAGATTTTTAAAAGAAGAATGACTTTTGAACATATTCATGCCAAAACAGGTACGATTCTGGGGATTTTATCTTCTCGATTAAGTCGTGATATCAAGGATCACTTCCTGTCTCGCTACAGTTATGCCCAACGTTGTGCAGTTGAAACCATCACGATTGATATGAATGCAGGTTATGAAAAATTGATTAAAGAGCTTTTCCCAAAAGCGAAGATTATTATCGACAGATTTCATCTCGTCCAACTCATCAATCTCTACAGGAATAAGCTAAGAATAAGTGTCATGAATGACTTTAGAACAAGTAATGGCGCAGATCAGAAGAAATACCGCCGCCTGAAAAAGTATTGGAAACTTCCCTTAAAAAACGCACTTGATCTTTCTTTTACATCTTATAAAAACTTCCCGTTATTTGGCCAAACCACTGATGCGACGGTCGTTGAGACACTTATGAGCTATAGTGAACGTCTGAAAATGAACTATAATCTTTACCAATCCATCTTAATTGCATTGAAAGATAAGAACCTAGAACAACTAACAGAAATCCTTGAGAAGCCTTTAGCAGAGGGCGTTTCAAAAGATTTTAAAAGAAGTATTAAAACACTAAAATATCACTTAAGTTCAATTAAAAACAGCTTTCTCTTCCCTTATAACAACGGAAGAATTGAAGGAATCAACAATAAAATCAAAGTCTTAAATCGAGTTGCCTATGGATACAGAAACTTTGAAAACTATCGCAATCGAATCTATTTACACTTCCATTTAAAAAGAGCGAGCCACACTTCATAAATGAAACGTGATCTCGCTCAAACCAATCGATTTTTATTCAATTGAAAACTCTCACCAACGTTATTTGACAAAGAGCCAAAAAAGCCCACTCATATAGTCGAGTAAGCTTATTTTCCATTCCTCCGTATATCTTCAATCAAAAGGTCGATCCATGCTTCTTGGTATGCGGCTTTTTTATTTTGTTGCATTTGTTCGACAACGTTTGGCAGTATGGTGATTGACTTTAGCTTTGCCAGGCGATCATCGGATAATGTTTCACTCATGGCATTTTGATAGCATTGCACATCCATTCGCCAAAGATTCACGCGAGGACCGTAACGTTTTAGAATATTTTGTGCGATGTGTAAGCCTTCAGGATCTAAATCTCCCGCATAATAAATCGCTACATCTGGATCAAGTAAATCTAATAGGCGCCAACCAGCCATCCGTACTTGACCATGTGTACAAATAATTGGTGCTTTTGGATTTATGTCCATTAACGTAGAGGCGACACTTGAATTTTCTACTATATATACACTTTTATTAAAGAGTGGTTGTACGCGTGTAATATTTAATAACTCACGCATCGGCATATTGAGCGCACTTTTTGTTTGGTTAGCTGCTTCCCATACTTTATGAATCGAGTCATAAGTATAACCGACTAAACCTTGTACAGTAACAAAATTCCATAAATCGTCTTGCACAATTTTTAGTGTAGCTAGTAAATCTACACGTTCTTCTGTATTTTTCGGATATGCTTTGCTTTGCTTATTTAAACTAAAAGCAGCATGAACTAATAGTTTTCCAAGTACTGTATTTGTATCAAATGCATGTGGATTCCCAGTCGCTTGTTGAGCAAAAAGAGGCAATCGCATAAATTGATTATTAATAAGATGTTGTTCCAACGCTTTTGCCACAATCTCTAGATCTCGTAAAATAGTGGCTTGTTGTTGCCAAATAAAACGACTATCGGATTCGCATTTTAAAATCTTTTGTAACCATGTTGGATAGTTAGTTAGAATGCTTTCTAGTTGTTGCACAAAGTTTCTATTTACATTTTCTTTTTCCTGCATTTTTTGTATTTTCGTTTCTAGTTGTTCATTCAAAATGGCTTCAATCAATTCTTTTAGCGTCATATGAGAAAATGCAGATGTCATGAGCTGTTCTTCGAATTGTTGTAATGTTACTTTGCCTTTACGCTCGAGTTGAATCGCAGAAACGCCTAAAAATCCAGCGATTTCTGCAATCTCCTCTGCGCTAAAATCTTTTAACATCTGTTCGGTAGAATTCCCCCATCTTCTATAAGTGGGGGATGAATACCGTTCAGTTTGAGGGTTACCGTTGGTAACTCGAAAACTGATATAAAGGTCTTATCGCCTTTTTCTTTTAGCT
>NZ_QFVS01000043.1 GCF_003143955.1 Kurthia zopfii
ACGTCTTCGCAAAGAATATTTCTTGTTCTTCTGTTGGGTAAATTCTGAATTTGTAGGCTTTCAATTGTTCCATAAGGTTTACCTCCTTTTTAAGATGATTTCTTGATTTTATTATACCTTATTTTAATAAAAAGAAACATATGTTCTTATTTAGGCTAAAAGAAAAAGGCGATAAGACCTTTATATCAGTTTTTCGAGTTACAAACGGTAACCCTCAATCTGAACGGTATTCATCCCCCACTTATAGAAGCTGGGGGAATTCTACCGAAACGATGTTAAATAGATAGAAATGTGACAAATTATTTATCCTATGGGAATATATAAGTAGAGATTCTATAAGATGAGGTGAGCAAATGATTCATACACTAGGGTTGACGTTGGACCAACAATTGGTGACCGACTTCCCTTTAGAAGATATTAAAAAGAATAGATTCGAGTGGTATTGGGTCGATTTTGACGAACCTACTGCTCAAGAAAACAAACTACTTGAATCATTTTTCAACTTCCACCCACTTGCTGTTGAAGATGCTCTAACAAGACTTCAAAGACCGAAAGTGGATTATTATGATGATTACTT
Source organism: Kurthia zopfii (assembly GCF_003143955.1). Classification (GTDB taxonomy): domain Bacteria; phylum Bacillota; class Bacilli; order Bacillales_A; family Planococcaceae; genus Kurthia; species Kurthia zopfii. The sequence goes on from NZ_QFVS01000043.1 coordinate 578, forward strand.
TTTCACGGTCATTCATAAGTTGAATCCGGAAGAATTAATAGCAGAAGAGGTCAATTTATTCGTATCACCTAAATTCATTGTGACGTATCATAAATTGCCTGTTGCAGAATTTGAGATCGTACGCAAAAGATTGATTTCGCACCCTAATCGCTGGGAACGAGGTACAATTTTCGTCATGTATCAAACAATCGATAAACTCGTCGATGGATTTTTCCCGCTAATTTACAATATCGAGGATCATCTGAATTCGATTGAAGATGAGCTAGATTATAAAAACAGTGTGGATTTAATGCATGATGTATTCGATTTACGAAGCGACTTACTTCATATTCGGAGAACCGTCTTACCGATGCGCGACCTGTTGTATCGGATTTTAAGTTCGAATCGCCTAAACCTCATTCCACAGGAAAAAGCTTATTTCGGTGATATTCATGACCACCTTGTGAAGCTGACCGAAATGGTTGAGTCGAACCGCGAATTGACCGCTGATATGCGTGATAGTCATATGTCGATGAATGCGATTCGAATGAACAATATTATGATGACACTGACAATTGTGTCGACCATCTTCATCCCGCTAACATTTATCGCAGGGATTTACGGCATGAACTTTACGAATATGCCTGAACTTGAATGGCATTATGGCTACTTCATTATTTTAGGGTTCATGCTATTCGTCGTTATTTATATGCTTACCTTCTTCAAACGCCGAGGTTGGCTCGTATTCTTCAAAGAAAAATAAAAAAACTGCACTTTCGTAATGAAGGTGCAGTTTTCTTATGTACATATTTAATCATTACTTTTATCTTTTAGACCAAATAAAATAAACGACACTATAAATGCAATAACTGTCGCACCGATTGTAATCAGCACTCGATTTTCCATCGGCACTTCTTCATACTGGCCATTCAACATCATTAAAGAAGATACTGCCACAACAACTGCTAAGGGTAATGCAAATTTGAAACCTCTCGCTCGATCCATCAAAACCCCTCCTATAATTTACATTGCTATAATACCATTTTAAAGTATTTATAACAAAATATTACTTTAACAAGTCGAATTTATATACACTTTCCTCCATTATTTTTATTATTTCTGACTTTCATATTCTTTTCTGTTAGATAAAATGATAAATTATAGATATAAACAGAGTAATAAACTATATTTTTTACACCTTTTTACATTTTTAAGTTCTTATAAACTATATTTATTTTTTCTACTAAAAAGACTTTATTACTAATTTTTGCCGGAGGAATCACTATGATTTGGAATCGCAATAAAAAACAACAAGAAGAATCTGCTTTTCACATCGAGGAGCATAGAGCACATGTAGCAATAAATTTACAAAAGTATCCTATTTTAGAAAAACAGATTGAGCTACTTGGACTGACTCTTGATGACCTAGCAATTATCCATCAACTTCAGCCACATGCAGAAAATGTTGTAAATCAAATGGTCGAATCATTCTACAATGCCATTACAAAAGCACCTGAATTGACGCATATCATTAACAATCATTCAACATTGGATCGTTTGAAAGTTACTTTAACAAAGCATATCCAAGAAATTTTCAATGGCCGCATTGATGAGCGTTACATCGAACAACGCAAAATCATCGCCCATGTTCACGTGAAAATCGGTCTGCCTTCTAAATGGTATTTGAACTCATTTCAATCTCTAACGAATTCATTCATCGACTTTGTAGAAAGCCGTAACTTATCTCTTGCTGACGTTAGTAAAGCGGTCAAAGCATTTACAAAATTAATCAATTTAGAACAACAGCTCGTGATTGAAGCTTACGACAATAAACTAGAATCCATTCGTGACAATCATGATCGCGTGAAACAACAAGTAGTGCATACTGTCCAAAGTACATCGGAAGAACTTAGCGCTGTCAGTGAAGAAACGACTGCATCAATCCAATCTTTATCGCAACAGGCTGACGATATTTCTGCTTCTACTCAAAAAGGATTAGAATTTGTAAATTCGACAAAGGAAAAATCCGAAAATGGACGTAAATTATTAGATACACAAAATGTTTTAATGACGAAAATGTCTGAAAGTGTACAAGTTTTAGATGCAACCATGTCTAAATTGAAGGTTTCTTCACAACAAATCAATGATATCGTTCATTTGGTGACTGGCATTGCCGACCAAACGAATTTACTAGCACTTAACGCTTCAATTGAGGCGGCTCGTGCAGGTGAGCATGGTAAAGGATTCGCAGTAGTTGCGGAAGAAGTTCGTAAACTAGCTGAAGAAACAAAATCTGCTGTTCAAAATGTTTCTAAATTAATTTTAGAAACAGAAAACAACATTGAAAATATGTCTACCTCTGTAAATGCTGTCGATGGTCAAATTAACGAAGGCGTGCATATGCAAGAAGATTTATCGAATGCATTCTTCACAATCGTTGAAGCTGTTTGTGGTATTCAAACGATCAATGAGCATACAACTGAAGATATCCATACAATCTCTCAATTACTAGAAGATTTATCAGATGGTACAATTCAGGTCGCTCGCTCTGCTGAACAATTGCTCGAAATCACATATGAATTAAACTAATACGAAGCCCTAAAAGCGTAATCTACATTGAACCTCTTTCTATAACGGACAAACTCAGCTACAATATGTCCATATATATAAAGGAGGAATCAATCATGGTTACGCTTTTTATTACGCGTCATGGTCAAACTGAATGGAATCTTCAAAAGCGTATGCAGGGCTGGTTCGACTCTCCGTTGACGTTTCAAGGTAAACAAGCGGCATCTGCTTTAGGGAAAAGATTAGCCAACGAACGATTTAATGCGATCTATTCTAGTCCAAGCGGACGCGCTGTAAACACCGCTAAGATCGTTTGCAACGAGCGTCAGATTCCTATTTTCTTCAAGCAACAACTGAAGGAAATAAATACCGGTGACTGGCAAGGTATGACCGAGAATGAAATTAAAGAAGAATTTCCACTTCAATTTAAAAAATACTATGAAGATCCTATTAATTTCACGCTAGATGAAAGCGAATCTTTTCAAGAGGTGTTAGATCGCGCGCTTCAAGTCATTCACGATATTTGTGAACGTTACGAAGAAAATGACAAAGTATTAATCGTCACGCATGGCGTAGTCAAAAAACTTTTGATCGCTCACTTTAACAATTTGCCGTTAAATAACTTATGGGATCCTCCATTTATTCATGGAACGAGCTTAACAATCGTAAAAATAGACAAAGAAAAAAACGCCGAAATCACTATGGTTGGTGATACGACGCATATTCCTTCTGACGCAATGAGTTATTAAAAGAATGAGTGGGGCATATCGCGCTTCGCTTTACGATGATCGCGGCGAGCCGGACCCGATTCAAACAATCTTTTTTCTTCTTCAGTTTCAGGATGTACCGGTGCGACTGGTTGAGTATTGCCCTCGCCATCAACAGCTACCATTGTCACAAATGACTCCGTTGTTAATCGGCGCTCATTAGTTGCTGGGTTGAGCGACGACACGCGAACATAGACTTCCATCGACGAACGCCCAGTTGCACTGACTACTCCTTCAACTTCCATAATTTCTCCCGAACGAATTGGTGAGATGAAGTCTACGGAATCAAATGAAGCCGTAACAGTTTGCATTTTCGCATGTTTCATTGAAATAATCGCTGCTATTTCATCAATATAAGCCAAAACCTTTCCACCAAAAATTGTGTTCATATGGTTTGTATCAGGTGGTAATACTAATCTCGTTTGGACAGATTTTGAATAAGACATCGGTAATGATTCTAACATCGTAACACTCCTTCTCACTTCTTTTTCTGTACTAATGATATTACAATAACTGTTATATTTCAATACAAAAACGCTTAAAATACAGTATTTATCTGTTTTATTTTACAATAGAAAATTATAGTTTTGTTTTTATCGTAATGAATTTCATATCTGACATTTCTTCTACTGCATATTTAATTCCTTCTTTTCCATAACCACTCATTTTCACGCCACCATAAGGCATATTATCTGTACGGAATGTTGGAATATCATTAATAATTACCGCACCCGCTTCTAACTCATCTGCTGCAAACATCGCATCCTCAATATTCATTGTGAAAATGCCTGCATTTAATCCTAAATCCGAGTCATTCACAAGTGACACAGCTTCTTGTAATGTTTCATATGAAACAATCGATACAATTGGCGCAAATGTTTCTTGACAAACAATTTTCATATCTGGTTTTACATCAACCATTACTGTTGGTTTTAATGTTCGTTTCGTAAAGACTGCACCCGTCGCTACTTTCGCACCTTCTGCAATCGCAGAATCGATCCATTCTTTCATTCTATCGACTTCTTTCGGATTGATCATCGCACTTACATCTGTATTTTCATCCAATGGGCTGCCAATGACTAATTTTTCTGTTGCTTCGACAAAAGCCTTTGTGAATTGCTCTGCGATTGATGCATGTACATAAATTCGTTGCAATGAAATACATACTTGCCCTGCAAAACCAAAAGCTCCTTCCACACAGCGATCAACAATTTTTTCAATCGGCGCACTTGGTTCAATGATCAAGCCAGCATTGGATCCGAGTTCAAGTGTAACTTTGCGTAATCCAACCTTCTCTTTGATTTTCAATCCGACCGCACTACTTCCTGTGAAGGTCACTTTTTTTACGAGTGGATTCGTCACAAGCGGATCACTTAATTCACTTCCGCTTCCCGTAACGATTTGTAGCATACCATCTGGTAATCCCGCTTCTTTGAAAATTTCTGCCATCACAATACTTGAGATTGGTGTTTGTGATGCTGGTTTTAAAACAACTGCATTCCCTACCGCAAAGGCCGGCCCTAATTTATGAGCGACTAGATTGAATGGGAAGTTAAATGGTGTGATTGCTGATACGACACCAAGTGATACGCGTTTTGTCCAACCGATTCGATCCGTCACTCCAGGAGCGGCATCCAATGGCACGGTTTCGCCAGTCGATCTTTTCGCTTCCTCTGCCGCAAATAAATAAGTAGCGATTGTACGATCTAGTTCGCCACGAGCCGCTCTCATTGGTTTTCCTGCTTCTAGCGCTAGAATTCTTACTAATTCTTCTTTACGTGATTCCATAATTTCCGATACTTTGTATAAGATTTTCGAACGCTCATATGCTGTAACGGTTCTGAATTTTTTATATGCTGTATGCGCGCAATTGATTGCCTGCGTTACTTGTTCAGGTGTCGCGCGTGCAACTTTTGCGATTACTTCGCCATCAAACGGCGCTTGTAATTCATCATACTTTTCTGTTTCTACCCATTCTCCGTTGATCCATAAGTTTGTTGTAATCATTTTGTAGCCTCCTAAAAATTAATTCCCCACAATCATACATCTAAATAAAAATATTTACTGATATCCAATACCCTCTTTTATAGAAAAAGACGCTGATTGCAATAATCAGCGTCCTTTTGTCATAGTAGTTTCTGAACTTCCTTATATTCTTCATCAGAAAACATTCGACTTCTCGATAAAAAGCTCTTTCCTTCTAGGCTTTCCAAAGAAAACCCACTTCCAAAACCAGTAATTGCATCTAAGACAATTTGGGTATGCTTGCTATAGTTATACAGCGCTTCATGCATATAAAACGGGACATCTCCATCAAGTGTTTCGAGTAGAATATCTACACCACCGACTTTGAAATCATCTTGCTTATAGCACATTGCTGCTGAGCCTTCACAACACCCACCTGATTGATGGAACATAATCGGTCCATGCTTTTCTTTAAGAAACCTAATGAGTTGTAAGGCATCTGGTGTGACGTCAACGCGTTTCACCATATCCATTCACATCCTTTTCGATTTAGAAGAATCCTTGTGGTTTTTCAGCATAGCTTACTAATAGGTTTTTCGTTTGTTGGTAATGATCTAGCATCATTTTGTGGTTTTCGCGACCGATACCAGATAATTTGTATCCACCGAATGCTGCAGCTGCAGGGTATTGGTGGTAAGTGTTCGTCCAAACACGACCTGCTTGGATTGCGCGACCTGCTTTGTAAGCGATATCGCCTGAACGAGACCATACGCCTGCGCCAAGACCATATTCAGTGTCATTTGCAATCGCAATCGCATCGTCGAAGTCTTTGAAAGTTGTAACTGCTAAAACTGGACCAAAGATTTCTTCTTGGAAGATACGCATTTTGTTATGACCTTTGAAAATTGTAGGTTGGATATAGAAACCTTCAGTCAACTCGCCACTTAGTTTGTTTGCTTCTCCACCTGCAAGTAATTCTGCACCCTCATCTTTACCGATTTGTAGGTAAGATAGGATTTTTTGATGTTGTTCATTCGAGTTTTGAGAACCCATCATTGTTTCTGTATCTAATGGATTACCCATTTTAATTGCTTTAACTCTTTCTAATGCGCGTTTCATGAACTCGTCATAAATTGATTCGTGAATTAATGCTCTTGATGGACAAGTACATACTTCACCTGAGTTCAATGCGAACATTACAAATCCTTCTACAGCTTTATCTAAATAATCATCATCTTTATCTAGTACGTCTGGGAAGAAGATATTCGGTGATTTACCACCTAGTTCTAGCGTTACTGGGATGATATTCTCAGTTGCGTATTGCATAATTAAACGACCTACAGCAGTTGATCCTGTGAAAGCGATTTTCGCGATACGTTTGTTCGTCGCTAATGCTTTACCAACTTCAGCACCGAAACCGTTTACGATATTTACAACACCTGCTGGAAGTAAATCTTGGATTAATTCCATCATGTATAAAATTGATACCGGCGTTTGCTCAGCTGGTTTAAGTACAACACAGTTACCTGCAGCAATAGCTGGTGCTAACTTCCATGTAGCCATTAAAATCGGGAAGTTCCAAGGAATGATTTGTCCTACTACACCTAGTGGCTCTTGGAAATGGTACGCTACTGTATCTTCATTAATTTGTGATGAGAAACCTTCTTGCGTACGAATAGCACTCGCGAAGTAACGGAAGTGATCTACCGCTAGTGGAATATCAGCATTTAATGTTTCGCGAACCGCTTTACCATTGTCCCATGTTTCAGCTACGGCGATTTTTTCAAGATTTTGCTCGATTCGATCTGCAATTGCATTTAAAATGTTTGCACGAGCTGCTGGTGAAGTTTTTCCCCATGCATCTTTCGCTTTATGAGCTGCATCTAACGCAAGCTCAATATCTTCTGAAGTTGATTTAGGCGCTTTTGTGAATGCTTTACCTGTGACTGGTGATACGTTATCAAAGTATTGACCTTTGACTGGCGCAACCCACTCTCCGCCGATAAAGTTTTCGTATTGTGCCTTAAATTGTACTAAAGAACCTTCTGTATTTGGATTTGCATAAATCATTTGTATTCCTCCCTTTCAATCTCTCAACACGACCTGTAAGCGTTTACAACTAGTGTTCTTGATTTCATTTTGAATCATTTATTAAAAAAATTCAACTAATTTACATCATTTATTTTTTCAGCAAAACAGCAATGTACAAATCAAACTTTTGTTCATGGCTTTTTGCTTATAGTCCTCCTAAATAAGCTGCCCTTACTTCACCAGAAGACTGTAATTCCTTGGTATCGCCTGATAACACTAATTTTCCTGTCTCAATTACATACGCTCGATTGGCAATCGAAAGTGCCATATGCTCATTTTGTTCAACAAGAAGTATGGTCGTGCCTGCATCATTGATTTCCTTAATAATATTAAAAATGTTTTGGACCATTAATGGCGCTAATCCCATTGACGGTTCGTCTAGAAGTAACAATTTAGGTCTTGCCATAATCGCACGTCCCATTGCTAACATTTGTTGCTCACCACCGGACAATGTTCCCGATGATTGCTTTCTGCGCTCTAATAATCTTGGGAATAATTCAAAAACGCAATCTAAATCTTTTTTGATCCCCGCTTTATCTTTTCTTTAAAAAGCACCTAGTTCTAAATTCTCCTCTACTGACATATTTGAAAAAACGCGTCGTCCTTCTGGTACATAAGAAATTCCTGCTCTTACAATTGTTTGTGCAGCTCTTTTCGTAATGGATTTATCTAAGTATTCGATTTTGCCCTTCTTCGTTCTTAGTAATCCTGAAAGTGTTTTTAACAACGTGCTTTTCCCAGCACCATTGGCACCAATTAAAGTCACTATTTCACCTTCATTTACTTCCAAAGAGACTCCTTTTAACGCTTGAATATTACCATAATAGACATCAATCCCATCAACTTTTAGCATTATTCCGTCACCTCTCCACCTAAATAAGCTTCAATTACTTTCGGGTCATTTCTAATTTCTTCAGGTGTCCCATCCGCAATAAGTTGACCATGATCCAATACGTAAATTCGTTCACAAATCCCCATAACAAGTCCCATATCATGTTCAATTAATAGAATTGTTAAATCGGATTTTTCACGAATTAAAGAAATCAAATCCATCAATTCAGCCGTTTCTTCCGGATTCATCCCAGCGGCTGGTTCATCTAAAAGCAAGAGTTTTGGGCCCGCAGCTAAAGCACGAGCGATTTCTAAACGGCGTTGCATACCATATGGAAGGTTTTTAGAAAGCTCATCCTTATAGCGATCTAAGCCGAATATTTTCAAAAATTCTAATGACTCCATTTCCATCTTTTCTTCGCCTTTAAAATGCATCGGTAATCTGAAAATAGAGCTGACAATCGAGTGCTTCGCTAAACTATGATTCGCTACTTTTACATTGTCGATTACTGATAATTCCTTGAATAAACGAATATTTTGGAATGTTCGACTGACACCACTTTTCGTGATTTTATGCGGCGATAGTTTCTTCGTATCTTTACCGTCAAAAACAATCGTGCCTTTCGTCGGTTTATAAACACCTGTTAACATATTGAAACTCGTCGTTTTACCTGCTCCTTTTGGGCCAATTAATCCAACCAACTCACCGGAAAACAACTCCATATTCAATCCAGAAACGGCTTTTAAACCGCCGAATTGAATCCCTACATCTTCAACTTTTAGTAAAGGGTTTGTCATTTAAGTTCTCCCTCTTTTTTGCGTTTTGATTTGAATAAATCTGTAATTTCCTTTGTCCCCATCAAACCTGATGGACGATATAGCATAACGAAAATTAACACCAGACTGTAAATAATCATGCGCGTCTCTGGGAAATCTTTTGGATAAGCTTCTGGAGATGCTCCTCTAAAGTAAATCATCGTATACTCGATCAATAGCGACACACCGATTGCTGTAATTAATGTCGCAATTCGCGTTGCATTACGCAGCCTTTTATATGCTAATCGCTCAATTACTACCCCGAGTACAGCATAGATGACCATCGCCAATAATAATGCTAGGAAGAAGCCCATTCCCCATGAAGTAATTGCGTAAAATCCAATAAAAGCCCCAACCATGAATACATCGCCGTGTGCAAAGTTAATTAATTTGATAATGCCCGTAAACCATTGTGTATCCTAGTGCAATTAAGGCATAAATACTTCCTAGTGATATACCATTCACTAATTGCTGTAGCCACTCCATCTGCATCACTCCTTGTCTTTATACAACAATGAAGGGGCGACCTCCTATCTTTACGCACATACTAAGTTAAAAGTTGATTGAATCATTTCTGAATTCAGCTCAGATTAACAATCTCATATTCTATCTCATAAAAAGTGATGCGAAGATGAAAGGATACACTATGTATTTAGTTCATTATGGATTCACTTTAGAATTAGATACTTGCTTACCGTCTTTAAATTCAAGAACTGTTGCCGTTTTAACAGAATAGTGGTTTTCATCAACAGAGAAGTTACCAGTAACTAAGTCTAAGTCCTTCGTTTCTGCTAACGCTTTTTGCACTTTCTCACTATCTGTTGATCTCACTTTTTCAATCGCGTCTTTAAATGCTGTTACGAATTTTGGGATTTTCTCGTCTGGATCTTCAAATGAGTAGTGATTTGTGAAGTAAGTGTCATTCAATGCATCTGCTCCTGCTAATTCAAGGATTTTCGGAGAATCCCAACCATCTCCGCCCATCAGAGGTGCTTTAATTCCCGCATCACGCGCTTGATTCACGATTAATCCAACTTCCTCATAAAATCCAGGAATGTAGATGAAATCTGGATTTTGAGATTTCAAACGAGTAAGTGTTGATTTGAAGTCTGTATCCTTCGCAACATACGCTTCTTCCGACACAACTTTACCACCCTTACTTTCGATTGTTTCCTTAAATGATTTCGCTAATACTTTTGCATAATCACTTGAGCTATCGGAGAAGATCGCGACATTTTTCTCCTTCAATGTATCTACCGCGAAGTTCGCTGCGATTTTCCCTTGGAATGGGTCAATGAAGCATGTACGGAATACATAGTCATTCACTTTATTCGTCTTATCATCCACCGTTACAGATGGTGATGTCGCAGATGGGCCAACCATCGGCATCTTATACTTATTGGCTACTTGTACAGAAGCAAGTGTATTACCAGATGTAACCGAACCAATTTGAGCTACTACCTTATCGCGAGTTGCTAATTTGATTGCTGCCGCTGTAGCCTCTGATGATTCAGATTTATTGTCGACTTTGATGACCTTAATTTGCTTACCATCAATCCCACCTGCTTTATTGATTTCTTCGATTGCTAGGTTTGCACCTTTCTCAATTCCCGAACCATATGAAGCAACTGGACCCGATAATTCTAAGTTCATCCCGATTTTAATTTCCTTACCGCTATCTTCAGCAGCTCCCTCAGATTTCTACTTCGTGCCGCAATCCTGCTAATACTCCAACGACGATTGATGATGCTAAAAATAGCGATCCACACTTCTTCAGACTCTTATTCATTTTAAAACTCCCCCCTTAATCTGATTTCTCTGATAACTCGCAACAGAATAAGTTAATTCGTTACAAATATCCTATTAATTACACATTCTAAATCATTCAAATCGATTCGTTCACTTTATTTTTCATTAAATTCTAAATATTAGAATAATTTTATTCGTTCATATAGTTTTTTATATTATAAGCCCTTATTCTACCTAGAATTATATTTCTTGTACTTCATGTAAAAATTAAATAAAAAAAGAGTTGCACCGAAGTACAACTCAAATCCAATCTAAACTTTGTCATTTCTTACAATAGCTGCGTCCAATAACTTTGCAGTTAATGATAAATATTGCTGTAACTCATCTTCGCTTAACGCGCTAAAAATTTCTTGGCTCGCTTCACGACCACGGGCTTGCGCATCATTAAAGACATTACGTCCCTCTTCTGTAATCTCCATTAATACATGGCGACGATCGTCTTCATTATAAAGACGTTTTGCAAAACCTAGCTTAACAAGCTTGTTCGCGATATTCGTCATAGCACCCGGAGTACAGCCGAGCTTGTCAGCTAGTACAGTTTGCTTTTGCGCTCCCTCTAAGTTCAACTCTGAAAGTACAAGAATCGGTGAAACACCAATTTTGTGCGGGAAATTTTTTGTGAAATGAATAATGTTTAAATTATTTAATTGTTCTGTTTTGTGAATTACTTGAAATAGGTTTGTGTCCTCCACAATAATCCTCCTCAATTGCCACAAAAACTATCAATTCTAGTGAAGCATGATCGATCCACCGTCAACCATAATTGTTTGACCAGTGATATATGATGAATCTTCAGAAGCTAAGAATACTGCAGCGCGGCCGATATCTTGTTCAACATCGCCGAAACGACCTACAGGAACTTTGCTACGTACTTCTTCATAGTACTCAGGTTGAGCTTTAGACCAAGCTTCAACACCTGGAGTATATGCTAATGGGCTGATGATATTTACGTTAATACCGAATTCGCCCCATTCATTAGCTGCTACACGTGATAAACCACGGATTGCTTCTTTAGCTGCTGCATAAGCACCTTGTGTTTTGTGACCAGCAAGACCTGCGCCAGATGCAAAGTTAATGATGTTACCTTTTGTTTCTTTTAAGTGTGGTAGTGCAGCATTCATTAAGTAGAATGTTGGATAGAAACTAGTACCGAATGATAAGTCTAAGTGTGCTTGTGTTGTTTCTGCTAGTGGAACTTGTTTTGAAACGTGTGCATTGTTTACTAGAATATCTAGTTTACCACATTTTTCTACAACAGTATCAACGATTTTTGATAAGTTGGCGTGATCCATTAAGTCCGCTTTAACAAAGAATGATTTTGGTGAAATTTCTTGAAGTGCAGCCTCAGTTGCTTTACCCATATCTTCGTTTAAATCAACGATTGCAACGATTGCTCCTTCTTTAGCCATTGCTCTAGCCATACCGCTACCGATACCGCCAGCGCCACCAGTGATGATTGCTACTTTATCTTGTAATTTTCCCATGTATTTAACACTCCTTAAAATATGTTTATATTTACTTTACCACTAAACCTTTTAATTTTAAATGAAAAAGATTTAATTTTAAACATTTGATGTCTTAATTTTTTGAAGAGTTTCATTTTTTCCGTATAAAAAGTAGTACACAGCAATTAGTAGGAAGATAAAGCAACCTAGGCCAATGTATAAGTTACCGTACCCGAATGACGGAATTAAATAACCCAATAAATATGGTCCTACGCCTAATCCTGCATCTAATGCGATGAAATAAGTAGAAGTTGCAAGTCCCATTCGATGAGTCGGTGTCATTTTGATGGCAATCGCTTGTGCAGCTGAAGATAAGTTCCCATACCCCATACCAATCAAAGCACCTGCGATGAGTAACACAGCACCACTATGCGCCGTACTGATCAACAGTAACCCCGCACCGAATAATACGAAGCTTGGATACATAACTGCATTCCCGCCAAATCGATCTAACATTTTCCCTGAAATCGGTCTCGTTAATAAAATCGCGATCGCATAAACGACGAAGAAGAAGCTTGATGCGGTCACTAAATCTCTTTCTTTGGCGAAAAATTTTATGAACGAGAGGATACCCGCGTATCCAAAACACATGAAAAATGTCACAACGGCAATCGGCATTGCTTTCGGTTCAATATATTGTGAAATGAAGCTTCGTTTTTCACTTTCGACTTTTTTAGGTGTTGGTAATGCTTCTGGAATTTTTGCGATTAATGCAAAGATTAAAGCAACGATTCCAATGACCATGCACATCGTGAAGATGACATTATATGACGTTCTTTCTGCCATTAATATTCCTACGAAAGGTCCTATCGCTGTCCCTAATGTTGCACTCATGGCGAAGTAGCCTATGCCTTCTCCTTTTCTAGCAGCTGGTAAGGTTTGTGCCACGATCGTTCCTGTCGCTGTTGAAGCAATCCCCACACCGATCCCATGTACCAATCGACTAATTAATAGAACGGTAATGCCGAGGTGTAGAAAATAGAGTGATGTAGTTGCGATGAAAAAGACCAGGCCGAACAGTAACACTTTCTTTCGTCCGACTTGATCGATGATTCTCCCTGTGAACAAGCGTCCTAATAATGTTCCGATAATATAAATCCCTGTTACAAGTCCCGCTTGGCTGACCGTAGCGTGATAATCTTGCATGGCGAATTCTGCGATTGTTACCATTAATAAATAAAAAATAACGATTAATAAGAAATTAATCGCAGACATTAGTATAAATTCTTTTGACCATAGTTTTTCTTTTGCTGTTTTCATTTTATAAGCCTTCTTTATTAAAGTTTTTCACGTAGCTGTTTCAACAAATCGATTATTTCTTGTTGTTTGTCGATTGGTACGTCTTCTAATAAATCATTTTCGAAAGCATCAATTGTTTCGCGAACTTCAGCATATAAAGCTCTTCCTGCATTAGTTAGCGTCATACGTTTTTCGCGCTTATCTGCTGTCACAACCGGTTCTACTAATTGAAGTTTTTCTAACTTTGCAATTGTGCGTGTGACAGTTGGCTTCTCGACACCTTGAAATTTTGCTAATTCTACAAGCGTCATTGATTCATACTTCTCTAAATAGTAAAGACTTGCCCACTGCGCTCGATGTAAACCATGATTTTCTAACAATTGATTCAGTTTCGTTTCAAAAGGTCTATAAAATAAAATAATCTGATGAAAGAATGCGGATAGATTTTTCATAACTCCCCTCCTTTAGTTACTCAAGGTAACTATTAATATACCATAATTTCCCGGGGAATATCTATAATAAAAAAGAACCGTTTCGAAAACGGTTCTCTTAGGACAGAAATGCTCTATATTTTATTTCTGAATAATAAATTGAATGACATGTGCTTTTCCAGTGTGTAAAGCACCTTCATTACGTTCTACTTCACCTGTATAGAAATGTTCAATCTTGTAATCATTACACCACTTTAGGACATCCTGAGCATTATAAAGCATATCCAGCGATTGTGGTCCACCAGTTTTATAAGATAACTGCTCTTCACTGTATACTTCCATCATAATTCTTCCGCCTTTTACAACAGAATTCACTACTCGATCGAATACAGGTTTTTGATGCTCCTTAGGGAAATGACCAAAAATCATGACTGCTCCATTGAATTCTTCAACAGGTGTTTCATCTTGAAGTAAATCTACTAAACGTGTTGCCACATGAACGTGATTTTCCGCAGCTAGTTTTCTCGCCTTGTCTAATCCACTTTGTGCATAATCAAATGCTGTCAGCATATACCCTTTAGTAGACAGAAAGACTGCATTTCTTCCTTCACCTTCTGCAAAAGCACCTAACTTCTTGCTGCCTTTGAATACTGCATGATGCTGCTTCACAAATTCGTTCGGTTCAATGCCATACATATACTCTACTGTGTCAAAACGTTCTTGCCACTTATTCATTTAAAACCCTCCAAAATTATGATCAGAGAAAAACTCTACTCATTACAAACAATATTAAAATAGTTATTTTACATAGCGAAAAATAAGTTATAATATCATTAAGATAGTTTAGCGTTAGAAATTTTACAACTAAACCTTTTGAAAATTCCTAGTTTTAATATTTGATTGCGTAATCTATCTTAAACGAAAACAGAAAGAAAAGGTGAATTATATGACTCGATTAGTAAATAAAGTCGCAATTATTACAGGTAGTGGAGCTGGTATCGGTAAAGAAATCGCTCGTAGCTATGCGAAAGAAGGAGCGAAAGTAGTCATCGCTGATTTTAATGAAGAAGCTTTGAATGCAACTGTTGCTGAATTAACAGCTGAAGGTTTTGAAGCATTTGGTGTAAAAGTAAATGTAGCTGTTGAAGAAGATGTAAATCGTATGGTTGACGATGCAATTGCTCATTTTAGTAAAGTAGATATTCTTGTAAACAATGCTGGCGTTGGCGATCAAATGCAAGCTGCTGCAAATGTACAAGATGCAACATGGAGCCGCGTAATCGATATTAACCTTACAGGCGTTATGCGTGCAATGCGTAAAGTAATCCCTCATTTCATTGAAAATGGTGGCGGTACAATCGTCAATATGGCTTCAATTTCTGGTCTTACTGGTGGTCGTGGCGGACTTGCATACACTGCTGTAAAACACGCTGTTGTCGGAATGACGAAAAACGTCGCTTCACAATACGGTCCACAAGGTATCCGTTGTAATACAATTGCACCTGCTCAAATCGCAACGAACTTCGCTGCTAATATGCAAGATATGGATCAATTCGGTTTAGAGGTCGCTACTCGTGGCGTCAACTTAATGCCGAAAGTTGGTACGGTTGAAGAAGTTTCAAATATCGCGATTTTCCTTGCTTCAGATGAATCTTCATTAATCAACGGTGTTGCTTTAGCTGCTGATGCTGGTTGGAGTGCATACTAAATAAACCTTAAAAAGCTAGGAATAACCTAGCTTCTTTTTACGCAAAAAAAGAGAACCACCGAAGTGATTCTCTTTGAATTGTTGATTATGCTTTAACTGCTTTTTCTTCATTTTCAAAGTAATTGTCGTATTTTTCTTGATCGAAGCGACCTTCCCAACGAGCCATTACTAATGAAGCTAAAGAGTTACCTACTACGTTTACAGCTGTACGAGCCATATCAAGGATACGGTCAATACCTAAGATAAATGCTAAACCTTCTAATGGAATACCTACAGTACCTAATGTAGATAATAATACGACGAACGATACGCCTGGTACACCTGCGATACCTTTAGAAGTTACCATTAATGTTAGAACTAGTGTGATCTCTTGCATTAACGAAAGATCGATTCCGTACATTTGTGCGATGAAAATCGCTGCGATTGATTGATACAATGTTGAACCATCAAGGTTGAAAGAATAACCTGTTGGAATAACGAATGATACAACGTCTTTCGGAGCGCCTAAGTTCTCCATTTTCTTCATAACACGAGGTAATACTGTTTCAGAACTTGAAGTTGAGTAAGCTAAAATTAATTCTTCTTTTAATACTTTGATTAACTTGAAGATATTGATTTTTGCGATTCTCGCTACAATTCCTAATACTACGATTACGAAGAATGCCATCGCTGCATATACTAAGATTGCTAATTTAGATAGCGGAATTAATGATTGAATACCGAACGTCGAAACTGTTACAGCAATTAATGCGAATACCCCGATTGGAGCGAATTTCATGATTGTGTTTGTAACCCAGAACATTGCATCTGCTACACCAGAGAAGAATGATAGAACTGGTCTACCTTTCTCACCGATTGCTGCTACACCTAAGCCGAATAATACTGAGAAGAAGATGATTGCAAGCATGTTACCGCTAGCCATTGCTGCGATAATATTTGTTGGAACTACGCTAATAATTGTATCGGCGAAGCCACCATGTTGCACTTCCTCTGTAGTTGTTTGATATTGAGAAATATCACCTTTTGATAAGTGACTCATATCGACACCTACACCAGGTTGGAAAATATTCGCCGCACAAATACCAATAATAATAGCAAGTGTTGTAACGACTTCAAAATAGATAATTGTTTTTAATCCCAATTTCCCTAATTTCTTCATGTCGCCAGTTCCGGCTACACCTAAAATTAAAGTTGAGATAATAATAGGTACTACGATCATTTTGATCATATTCATAAAGATTGTACCTACTGGTTGAAGATATGTTGTAACATTATCGTTTCCGTAGAATATGGCTCCGACAATTACCCCTAAAACAAGACCGATTAAAATTTGCCACGCTAAACCTAGTTTAAATTTCTTCATCAATGAGTCACCTCTCAGATTATATTAGCTTTTTTCATGTATTTTCGAAAAACTATAATCTTATATTAAAGATGACTTTGAAAATCCGACTAAATCCGACAAAAAAATTAGATAAAATTTTCAAAAAAGTGCTTAAAGCATATATATTTCCTATCATTGAGATCAATATCATGCCACTTTGATATGAAAACGATTTCTGAATTAGATTTTCTTTACAGGATTGTTATATTTTTCATTCATTTCGATGTATAGCACTTGAAGGAACTTTTTCACGTTTACTTTCACTTTTTTCGCATTCTCTTCATTTTGAATTGCTTTCATAATCGTGCGAATCTCTGAAAACTCAAAATAGCGTGGAGCATAATATTCAAATTCGGGATTCGTATAATCTACGACGCCTAAAGTTGCAATATTGTTCATCGCCGCATTAATCGTTCTGCGAATACGCTGTTCAATCGCTTTACTTTCTTTCATAATTTCTACGCTACTTACTTTGTTTTTACTCGCAATCACTTCATATAAATCTTTTAAAGCCGGAATTTGCATCGTATGCTCTTCTCGCTCTGCCAAATACATAAGAATATTTACAATATCATCGCTACCGACTTCGCCAACAATACCCATGTCATTTAAAATAGAAAGCGCTACATCTCTTAATGTACGATGTGTTTCTTCACGCGTATTATCTTCAAAATTCATAATTGATTTTCGAATGGTCATTAATGATTTCTTTAAGACGAACCGTTCGCTCGTTTTTTTCAAAATACTTTGAACCTCGATTCTATTGATTGGCTTATGAATGAAAAACTCTACGCCCTTTTCATAAGCTTCTCCAACCATCTCTTTATTAACGACTTGCGACAACATAATGAAATGACCTCTGAATCCCTGACTCAGCAATTCATCAATCGTTTCGATGCCATCTAGATGTGGCATGAGTAAATCAATTAACACAAAATCGGGATCACTCGTCATAATATGCGGAATCGCAGCCTCTCCACTTTCTGCTTCCCCAATTACTACGCCCATATCGCCGTCTAAAATGATGGTCTTCAACATTCTTCTGCTTGCGACATCGTCATCCACTATAAAATAACGCATTATATAGCCCCCCTCTTTTCAATCCTATGCTTCGGTATCGTAATAATGAAAGTCGTCCCAACCCCTAAAATTGATTGAATTTCTAGAGTTCCTTCCATTAACTTAATTGCTTCTTGAACATGAGAAAGGCCGATTCCTGTAGCTGCTACACCTTTGTCACTGAACTTTGTTGTATAACCTGGTTCAAAGATTAAGGCTAAGTCTTCTTCATCAATCCCTTTTCCCGTATCTTGAATTTCAAAGATTACATTTGAAGCAACCTCTCGCTCTTTCAAACTGACTGAACCGTTTTCTGGAATAGATTCAACAGCATTTGCTATGACATTGTTGATGACAGCCATTAATAACATCTGTTCCTTCACGACAAAATCCGTTTCTGCACGACATTGCAACTCAATATCTTTTGAAAGAAGGCTCGCATATTTTCGGTTTCCTTCTATAGACATATGCAAGATTTCAGTCATTTGATAATACGCTTGTTCTTGTAATGGTGCTATTTCGGATAGGCCAGAATAAATCCTTTGTGAATCTTTTTTCACTTCATGAATTTCTTGTGCGATATGCAAAGCTCGTTTGCTCAATTCTTGATCTTCCTTTTTTAAAAGACGGTATAAATCGTAACTGTCCGCCATGATTTGCTCAATATGATTCATGGATTTTTGTAAATAAAGGGTTTCGAGATATAAGCCCGAACCTACCGTTAACTGTTCTTCCAATCGTTTCTTTTGTTCGGTTAATGTTACCAAGCTATATAACCCAACGACAAAGAAGCTTCGGAACACTGCAACAATAACTAATAATAGCCAATCATTCACAACCACTTCTATATTTGGAATGAGTAAAATTCTCAAAAAATGTTCGATGCTATTACTCACGATTTCTAAAGCTGTCGCCAAGATTCCAAGTCGAATTGGTTGTTCGATATATTTTTCTAATCGAAATAATTTAAATCCAATCACATAAATAAAATAAAAGACTCCTGCAGGATAATGCTCGATTACGCTATCTATGATACTTTGATTTTCAAAAATAGATTCGATGAATGTTCTAAACGTAATAACTGTAATCGCCGCAACTAGGCCGGTCATTAAATAGTTTTTAGGCGGTCGAATTAAGAGCATTAATAGGAATGTAATACTACCTAAGCCAAAGCGAAAATTTTCACCGCTAAATGGCGACAGTTTTATTTCACTGCTAATTGCTGTTACTGCGGCAATTAGTAAGATCCAAACCCACTCAGATTGAAACCACTTTTTAAATTTCTGTTCCATTTTTGTCTCCTCATATCAATTCGTTCTTTCAGTTTACCATTGTACTCTCCTACTTCTCCACCCTGAGTTACGAAAAAAAGACGCTTCACATGAAGTTGTGAGCGTCCGGCATTAATTATTGTGCAAACCATTGTGTAGCATATGTTGGAGACTTACTGCGCTTTTTCCCTGGGGCAATGGCTACGGCTATTTTCGTAAATCGTTTATTCAATATATTGTCTCTATGTGTTGGAGATGCCATCCAAGCATTTACATATTCCTTTGGTTTTGAGAAGCCTGCTGCCAAATTCTCGCCCGCAAATTTAAATGGATATTCACTTGAGTAAAGTAGATTTGACCATCTACCATAAGTTGGACTAGTATGCCCAAAATAGTTTAGGCTCGCCATATCTTCACTACGAATCATAGCGATTCTACCAAGTTCTCGATTTTGTTTTAGAGATTTCAATTTATATTTCGCGCGTTCTTTATTTACTAAACGAATAATTTCTTGTTCCGTTTTATAATACTTATTGTTCTTAGTTGGCACTTTTGCTTTTGAACTCTTTACCCATACATATTTTTTGGAGTTGTTTTTAACTTTTCTCCAACTGCCCGACTTTCCATATTGTCGGTATACTCCTGCACTTAGCCTTTTTTTCTGCTTACCTTTTCCTTTTGATTTATACGTCGCTAACTTTTTGTCGATGTAAATCATTTGCTGTGGTTTCTTGGCATTAGCTGATTCGGTCTTTAATTTTGAAGAACTCAAACTTAATGTAAATAGAAGTAACATAATTCCGAGTAAAATTAACTTCCCATTTTTATACATATAAACCACCACTCTCTTGATATAATTTTTTCATCTAGTAGTCTATATCTTTACGTGAACTACTCGCCACTTAGCTAAACCTTGCGGTTCTTCACGCTTGAAGTGGGAGCTTCTTGGGAATAGAGCGTACTTGCAAGTGTATTTCTTTACTTGCAGCGGTTTCTCTTATTTGACCGAGC
>NZ_QFVS01000044.1 GCF_003143955.1 Kurthia zopfii
GCTAAAAGAAAAAGGCGATAAGACCTTTATATCAGTTTTCGAGTTACCAACGGTAACCCTCAAACTGAACGGTATTCATCCCCCACTTATAGAAGATGGGGGAATTCTACCGAACAGATGTTAAAATTAATTTTTCAGCAAGTTCCTTTTGAGTCAAACCTTGTTCAAGTCGCTTTTCGCGAATGAATGAGCCGAATGTTTTTTTGTTGATCATATCGAACCACCTCCATAAAAAATTGTAGCATGGAACTTCGAAATTTGTCACTGGATTGTTAGTCAAGTTGTTGGTACATAAGGGTTTGTGAGTGATTATTTAATTGTCATCATAAATGGTAAAATGAACGAAAAGATGGTGCGGTCAAGCAATGGAAGCATTAATTTTCTACATAATCGGCGCAGTTTTGTTGTCATTTGATCTCTATATGGTCGTCAGAAATGCCGTTGATAATTCGATTTTAAAAGACATTACAATCGAAAAGATAAGTAGCAATATTCAGAGCCTTCCAACATTTCCTTTGGGCGTTTTTTCTTCGTGAAAATGTATGTAAAAAAGTAAGGAATAGGGTAGTATGTAAGTAGAATCTAGGTAGTGAGAGGAGATAGAATAATGGCGACTTTAGAACATTATGTAAAAGAGAGTCAGCAACTGCACGTTTTAGGCGAGACAGCTTCGTATATACCTGCGCTTGCTGAAAGAGATCCCGGTCAATTCGCAGTTTGTATGATTGATGAACATGGGAATTCATTTTTGACGGGAGATGTGGAGGAGAAATTCACATTCCAAAGTATTTCAAAAGTAATTTCATTCATTTACGCTTGTGAACAACTCGGATTGGATCAAGTATTGGAATTCGTCGATGTTGAACCGACTGGCGACTCTTTCAATTCGATTATCCGACTAGAAAATACGGAGTTCGGTAAACCGTTCAACCCGATGATTAATGCGGGAGCGATTACCGTCAGTTCATTATTACCGGGTGACACGAAGGAAGAGATGTTTGCGGGGCTATGCCAATTCATTGAACAGATGACGGAACAACCAGTAGCAATCGATGAAGTGGTGTATAAATCGGAGCTAGTAACGGCGAATCGCAATCGTTCCATCGCCTATTATTTAAAATCGAATGATATATTACGAGGCAATGTGGAAGAAGCGCTAGACGTGTACTTCCGACAATGTGCGATTGAAATTAACGTCAAATGCCTTGCAAGAATCGGGCTAATTTTATCAAATGATGGAGAAGATCCAATCACGGGTGAAGTATTCTTCTCGAAAGATATCGCGCGCGTGGCAAAAGCGTTAATGCTCACTTGCGGCATGTACAATGCATCAGGGAAGTTCGCGACATTCGTCGGCATGCCTTCGAAAAGTGGCGTATCGGGCGGAATCTTAAGTGTAGCGGAACATCCAGACATGCAAGGACTGAACGGTAAAATTGGTATTGCGACATTTGGCCCTGCCATTGATGCCATTGGAAACAGCGTATCAGGCATCGAATTCCTAAAACGTATTTCAATCGAGTATGATTTGAGTATATTTTAAGATAATTTGAATTTATCGCTAGGTACTAACGGAAGTTCATGGTAAAATATATGTATCATTGTATTCGTTTGAAAAGTAACAACATTGTACGCCTTCTTGATTTTTGTTAGAATGGCGATATTGTCTGTTTTTAAATCAGGAGGTGGAACATATGCATACAGCTGTTTTAGTAACACTATTAATCGTTTCATTCGCATTAATTGTTGCAGTTTTACTACAATCTAGTAAGAGTGCAGGTCTTTCGGGAGCCATCTCTGGTGGAGCTGAGCAACTTTTTGGTAAACAAAAAGCTCGAGGTCTTGACCTAGTTTTACATCGTATCACAATTGTACTTTCAGTAATCTTTTTTGTTCTGGCAATTGCAATTGCGAAAGTTTAATGAACAGATCATAACCGTCTAACCACCACTAGGTTAGGCGTTTTCTGTTATTTTATGGAGGTTTTACGAAATGCGTATATCTTTACCGAAACCTTTCTTTTTTGAAGAGGGCCCTCGCGCAGTGCTATTACTGCACGGTTTTACAGGGAACTCTGCGGACGTCCATATGCTGGGGCGCTTCCTACAGAAGAACGGTTATACTACGATTGCACCGCACTATAAAGGGCACGGTGTATCACCAGAGGAATTAATTCACACGAGTCCAGAAGATTGGTGGCAAGATGTTCAAGAGGCCTACCAAACACTGGTGGATAAAGGTTATAAGGAAATCGCGGTAGCCGGCTTATCACTTGGTGGCGTTTTTTCACTGAAATTAGGTTACTCGACCGTCTTAAAGGGAATTGTCACAATGTGTGCACCTATGTCTATGAGAACGACTGACATCATGTTTGAAGGGGTACTCAAGTACGCACGTGATTTTTCAAAAGTATACGGCTATACCGAAGCGGAACAAGAGGCGATGCTCAATCGTCTTAGAGAGCAAGGAATGCCGTCATTACCACAACTTCAAAATTTAATTCAAGACGTGCGAGCGCATGTGGACGAAATCTATGCACCTATTTTTGTCGTACAGGCGCGAAAAGATGAAGTCATCGATGTCAACTCGGCACAATATATTTATGATACAGTCGAATCCAATGATAAAGCATTGAAATGGTATGAGAACTCACGCCATGTCATTACTTTGGATCAAGAGAGAAAAGAGTTACAGCAAGATATTTTAGACTTTTTAAATACATTAGATTGGTCTGAATAAGCTGTACAAGGAGGAAAGATTTATGAATTTTGAACAACTAATCATCAATTTGATGAAAACAGAGAACTACAAACCAGCAACAGTAGCAGAAGTAGAAGATTTACTAGGCTTAACAGATGCTGAAGATTTTAAAGAGTTAGTGAAAGCTTTTGTAAAATTGGAAGGACAAGGTAAAATCGTACGCTCTGGCCAGGATCGTTACGGACTACCTGCACAAATGAATCAAACACGCGGCCGTTTCATTGGGCATGCGAAAGGGTTTGGATTTGTGGCACCTGAAGAGGAAGGTATGGACGACGTGTTCATTCCGCCAACAGCGACTAACGGAGCTTTAAACGGAGATACTGTTCTTGTCAGCATCTCAAAACTAAAATCAGGCGACCGTCGTGAAGGGGAAGTCATCGACATTATCGAACGTGGAAACTCACGCATCGTAGGTGAATTCCAAGCGAACCGTGGTTTCGGATTCGTCGTTCCTGATGACAAAAAATTCGGCACGGATATTTTTATCGCTCGCAACCATACACTTGGTGCGGTAGATGGCCATAAAGTAGTCGTAGAAATTACAGAATGGCCTGATGGACGTCATTCAGCAGCGGGTATGATTACTTCTATACTAGGGCATAAAAACGATCCAGGCGTAGATATTTTATCAATTATCCACAAGCATGATATCGACGTGGAATTCCCACAAGAAGTATTGGATGCAGCGACAGCGATTCCAGATACAGTATCAGCAGAAGAAATCGAAGGTCGCCGTGATTTACGTGATCAATTAATCGTGACAATTGATGGCGAAACTGCGAAAGACTTAGATGATGCTGTAACCGTTACAAAAAATGATGATGGCACATATAAATTAGGCGTGCATATCGCAGACGTCAGTCATTATGTGACAGATGGTTCTACTTTAGACCGTGAAGCATATGACCGCGCGACAAGTGTTTATTTAACAGACCGCGTAATTCCAATGATTCCACACCGTTTATCGAATGGTATTTGTTCATTGAATCCGCAAGTTGATCGTTTAACGCTTTCATGTGAGATGACGATCGATCAAAACGGAATTGTTATTGCACATGATATTTTCGAAAGTGTTATTAACACGACTGAACGTATGACGTATACAGATGTGTACAAGATTTTAGAAGAAAAAGACGAAGACTTAATCGCTCGTTACGAACAGCTTGTGCCAATGTTTGAGCATATGAAGGAATTATCAGGCGTATTACGTGGCCGTCGTGAAAAACGTGGTGCAGTTGATTTCGACTTCAAAGAATCTGCGGTAGTAGTAGATGAAAACGGTTGGCCAATTGACGTTGTGATTCGTGAACGTACAGTAGCGGAGAAACTAATTGAAGACTTCATGTTAGCAGCAAACGAAACTGTAGCTGAACACGTATTCAAAGCTCAACTTCCGTTCATTTACCGAATCCATGAAGAGCCAAAACCTGAGAAATTACAACGTTTCTTCGAATTCATTACGAACTTCGGGATCCTTGTAAAAGGGAAAGGCGATACAGTTGACCCGAAAGCGTTACAGGAGATTTTAGAATCAGTTGTAGGCAAACCTGAATATCCAGTGATTTCGACAATGATGCTACGTTCGATGCAACAGGCGAAATATAGCCCAGAGTCATTAGGTCACTTCGGTTTATCAACAGAGTTCTACACACATTTCACATCACCAATTCGTCGTTACCCTGATTTAATTGTCCACCGTTTATTACGCACTTATGTCATTAACAACGACACTTCAGGCAAAACGGTCGCTTATTGGGGCGCGAATATGGAAAGCATCGCGACACATACTTCTGAAAGAGAACGTCGTGCAGTAGATGCTGAACGTGATACAGAATCAATTAAGAAAGCACAATATATGTCAGACAAAATTGGCGAAGAATTTGAAGGTGTTATTAGCTCAGTGACGAACTTCGGTATGTTCATTGAACTGGAAAACACAATTGAAGGACTTGTCCACATTAGTAATCTAACTGATGATTACTACAACTTTGACGAACGCTCAATGTCGATGATCGGCGAACGCACAGCACGTGTATTCCGTCTAGGCGATAAAGTGACGATTAAAGTGCATGCAGTAAACTTAGAAGAATCAGCAGTCGATTTCATCATTGTTGGTATGCCGGCACCTCGTGCGAAATCAACACGACCAGCGCGCGTTATTAATGCAGGTGGCAGAAAAGGTTCTGGATCAGATTCTCGCAAGAAAAAAGAGGAGTCAAAACCGAAACCAAAACGTACGCCAAGCGGTGCAAAAGTGAGCGGTAAAACACGCAAGCAAGAGCGCAAACGCAGTACGGAAGGCGAGCCGAAAAAAGAACATAAAGGCAAAAAGTTCTATGAAGGCATCGCTAAACAACAGAAGAAAAAAGGCCGTAAAAAGAAAGACTAAATGCTGAAATCTCGATGAGGAGGGGGCGCAATCGCACTCTCTCCGATTGGAGCAGCTAAATTTTATGAGGTGATACATATGGCAAAAGGAGCCGGAAAAGTATTAGCGCAAAATAAAAAAGCAAATCATGATTATGCAATTGAAGATACGATTGAAGCGGGAATTGTCCTAACAGGTACAGAGATCAAGTCGATTCGTAAAGGGAAAGTGCAGCTGAAAGATTCATACGTTGTTTTCCGTAATGGTGAAGCGTATATTTCAAACATGCATATTAGCCCATTCGAACAGGGGAATATTTTCAATCATGATCCACTACGCACACGTAAATTACTATTGCATAGAAAACAAATCGACCAATTAAATTTGGACGTAAAGCGTGACGGTTACACAGTCGTACCATTGAAAATGTATTTAAAAGATGGATTCGCCAAACTATTAATCGGTTCAGGTAAAGGTAAGAAAACATATGATAAACGCCATGACCTAAAACAAAAAGAAGCAAAACGCAATATCGACCGAGCAATCAAAGCGAAAAACCAATACTAACAAGCATTTCCCTTGAACTTTGACCATTTTTGTCATATAATAATTCAAGTAAACTAAGCTAGTATCAGATTCGTTCTGAACACCACAGTATATATTTACTGTATTCCCGAATGAACCTTGATCACCTATTCTGCACTCTGAGAGGACTCACATCTTCTACTGACGAAACTGCCCTATAGGTGAAATAACAATTTACGAACTTGAAATGACCCGATTTGAGGCCAGATCAAGTAGCGAATACGCATCAGTGTTTTGAAACAAACCAAATGAGGGATGAATCAAGACAAGAATGAATGCAGCTGATAGAGTATTGCGCCATGAGTGTTTTGAAACTAAACTCACGATCAAAGTGCGGTATAAATTTCAAGATGCAAGCAAGACGCGAAAGCAATTGAGTAAGTAAAGGAGTGTACGTAATGTACATGACTGAAGCGAACGAATGAAGCTGACAAAGTATTGCGCAGTAGATTGTAATTTAGATCAAGGGGACGTTACGGATTCGACAGGAATATCTCGGCTTGAGTTGCGCGTCGGAGGTCTCGGCTTCGTTACCAACGGAAGTTATATAATAACTGGCAAAACAAACAATAACTTAGCTTTCGCAGCTTAGTCTGACGAAACTGCCTATCTACCCTATCGCCCATGTAGCGTAGTTTAGGCTCACTTATAGTGGGATACGATGTTAGGTGCCACCTTAGTCTAACAGAAGAGATTTTAAGGTTA
This sequence comes from Kurthia zopfii, assembly GCF_003143955.1. Classification (GTDB taxonomy): domain Bacteria; phylum Bacillota; class Bacilli; order Bacillales_A; family Planococcaceae; genus Kurthia; species Kurthia zopfii. The sequence continues at coordinate 6,422 of NZ_QFVS01000044.1, forward strand.
GCGTACACGACGCCTGTTTGTTGGCATACTGTTACGTGAACTCGCAAGTAAACAAACTACACGCGTAGAAGCTTAAGTACTGGAGTTTCTGGACGCGGGTTCGACTCCCGCCGTCTCCATAAGACGAAATCATACGGTTTCAAAGAGTGTCAAAATCCTTGATATATAAGGGTTTTGGCGCTTTTTTAATTTCATGGAGTTTCATATAGTTTCAACAAATCGTGGCTCTTTGTCAAATAACGTTGGTGAGAGTTTTCAATTGAATAAAAATCGATTGGTTTGAGCGAGATTACGTTTCTTTTAAGAAGCGTGGCTCGCTCTTTTTAAATTGAAATGTAAGTAAATTCGGTTGCGGTAGTTTTCAAAGTTTCTATAACCATAAGCAACTCGGTTTAAGATTTTGATTTTATTGTTAATCCCTTCAATTCTTCCGTTGTTATAAGGGAAAAGAAAGCTATTTTCAATCGAGCTTAAGTGATATTTCAGTGTTTTAATACTTCTTTTAAATTCTTTTGAAACGCCCTCTGCTAAAGGCTTCTCAAGGATTTCAGTTAGCTGTTCGAGGTTCTTCTCTTTTAATGCGGTTAAGATCGATTGGTAAAGATCATAGTTCACTTTCAAACGCTCACTATAACTCATCAATGTCTCAACGACTGTCGCATCAGTGGTTTGACCGAATAGCGAGAAGTTTTTGTAAGACGTACATGAAAGATCAAGTGCGCTTTTTAAGGGAAGCTTCCAATATTTTTTCAGGCGGCGATACTTCTTCCAATCTTCGCCATTACTTGTTCTAAAGGTATTCATGACACTGATTCTTAGTTTATTCATCGAGCGATTGATGAGTTGGACTAGGTGGAATCTGTCGATAATGATCTTCGCCTTTGGGAAAAAGGTCACGTATGATTTTTTCATACCCTGCGTTCATATCAATTGTGATGGTTTCGACTGCACAACGCTGGGCATAGCTGTAGCGCGTCATGAAGTGATCACGTATATCTCGACTTAATCGAGTAGGTAAAATTCCTAAAATTGCCCCTGTTTTAGCGTTAATATATTCAAAAGCCATTCTGCCTTTAAGGTATTTGAACTCATCGAAAGAAAGATGTTTCGCTAGATCGTAATGTTTTTTAGGCATCGATTGGCTATATTGATTGATGAATCGTTGCACAGAAGTCGTTGAAACACATGTATCTTGGGCGATTAGTGTAATGGATTGAGCTTCAGAAGCTTTTAGTGTTACGAGAGATTTGGACTGGTTCGAGATGCAACAGAAGCGATCAACAACTTTCGATTCCGCCACAAACGTACTTGAACAGCTTTTACAAAAGAAGCGTTGCTTCTTCAGTAATAGAAACGTACGGTGAACTCCCACCATTGGAAGAGAGATTCTTGACTCCTGCGTGCCATTTTTAATAATCGAGAAATCCTTATTCGCCATGCCACAAACTGTACAATTACGAGGTATATAAGTTAGTTTGGCTGAAATGAACTTACTCATTCTTCCTTTATAAAGCTTTTGATTGACGCAATTCGTAGCGAAGTGGATATTTGAGTCTTGTATATCGAGTAAATTTCGAATATCATGATTAATAGACAAGTGATTTTCCCCCTTAGTTTATTGTTTGGTAGACTTTTATTCTATAGGGAAACTCACTTGTTTTCTATTATTTTCGATAAAAATAACGTTCATGAAGTTTCCACACCGATCTGATGAGAGATCGGTGTTTTTTTCTTCACCAACGTTATTTATTGTAGAACCCTTAAAATTGGGAACTTATATTGTATAATTGATAGTCGATTATGTGGATTTTCTTTTTTCACTAGATTATGCAAAATTTTAAAAGAGACCATTAATAATTTTGAAGGCAGATTAGGTACACAATTAGAACTGTTTATTTACAACCTTTTAAATGAAAAAAATATAACTTATCATAATGGTTTTTATAATATCCAAGATGAGTGTGATACTATTATCGAAACTTCAGATAGTATTTTCTTTATGGAAATTAAAAAGAAACAGCTTCAAAAAAGGTCTTTATTACAAGACGATGTAGAACTATTCTACGACATATCCCAAAGTATTCTTCATTCACAATCACAACTCGGCAAACACCAATTATTTTTATTGAAAAAAGGTTCCTTAGAATTGTATGAAAAAAGAGGTAAGCGAAACAGCAGTAATAAATTGCTTAAGTCCATATATTTAAACGATCGAAATATAGAGCGGATTAACATTACTTTAGATGATTATGGAATTTTAAATGATAAACAATTACTTATGCAGCTATTGAAGATGTTTACTTTTTCCAAAATTAAAGCTATTGACGAAAAAAAAGATTCTAAACTAAGTGATGCTCGTAAATATTCCTTAAAATTGCAAGAACAGTTCAATGAATTACAAAATATTAATTATGCTCTTAGTGATGATGTTAATCATCTGTATACGAATACTTCATTTATGAGCTTACAATTATTAATGACCAGATTAGAAAATGTCAATGGTAATAATGAGTTTGGAAAAGACTATAGAATTACTAGAAATATAATACAAACTATCAGTGAACCTTTTTTTGAATATTATAATATGTTGCAATTAAAAAGATATCCTGGATAGGCTAAGCTAATCAAAGAAAATCAACGTTTATTAATGGAAATGATATTTTCACATAAAGGTATAAAGACAGCTAAGATCGCTTCTTTCACAGTGGATCTAAAAGCAAGTAATACTGATTAAGGAACGAAAATAGATGTGATTCGAAATAATTATTATTATCATGTAGGTTTATTTGGTAAACGTGTTAAAAAGGATGAAGACACAGAGATTTTAAATTTAATTGTCTGTATTTTTAGAAAACAGTAATAATTATGTCATTCGTAGACTCAAAAAAGAATTAGAAAAATTTCCTAATCCTAAATGTGCTTCACTTCGTCAAATTGGATGTTTAATGAAGGAAATATGGACTATATGGTGGCACAATTTAAGCTACATAAATCAAGTTGTGATTAAGCTCTAGTAAAATATGAGTTATAGCGTCAATTCAAGGAGGATAAACAATTAGCAGTTATCGTCAGCGATTTAACATACGCCCTTGTTGGGGAAAAGTGGCACTAAGTGTGCCGATTTGTCGACCTTTTTTATCGTGAAATACTCGGCTGTAGTACAGGTGATAATAAAATTGCAGAGCTTGTGTAGTAGGCAATTGCAAGCATCTAGGCGAATTTAAATAATGTCAAAATGTTTCATACAGATAGCGGACAAGGTTGTTGATAACAAGCTAATTTCAGAGAGTCTCGAAACATTCGATATCCAAAAATTATTGAGCATAAAAGGATGCCCTTATGACAACGCTGTGGTTGAAATGATATTTAAGGTGTTTAAAAAAGAATTCACTAACGGAGCACATTTCTCTTCACTTGAACAGTTCGCTTTTGAACTTGATGATTATGTTTATTGATTCAACAATACTCGAGTTCATAGTACATTAGGCTATTTAACGCTAGTGGAATTCAAGAAACTGACCAAATAATTTTTAATCAGTTTAGTGTTGACATATCAGAATTTTATTATTGATAGGAAAATAACGAGGGGTGTTTGTGTGTTAAGTTCATTAATCTTCTTTTTTTTTGGTTTTGGTTACAGCTACTTTTTTTATAAAAATGCTCAAAGAACGTATGAAATTACTGTCGGGAGCGATGAAAGTTTCGTTAATGAAAAGATTCATTATTTTTATGTTTGGAACTCTGGTAAAGAAACTATTTACAAAGAGGATTTACTTAATGAATCTAAATGCTTGGAAGTTATATTAAAAGGTGGAAATTTGGTTGAATATGCCAAAATAAGTGATGTAACAAGTGATTATTTTAAAATAGACTTATATCAAGAGCGCAAAAAGGTGAAGATTGATTTTGATTTATTAAGACCAGATGAAGGTTTTACTATGATGGTGAAAACTAGAATAAATTCACCTTCGTATTGGGATCTTCAAATAAAGCAAAAAAAGAATATACTTGTTTTACCGAACATTATAAAAGCAAGGGGATTCGAGTCGAATTTAAATTTGTTTAGTAATATTCTCCATTTCTCTGTATTAAGTATGATAGTTTATATTGCATTCTTTGTACAAAAAATAGATTTTGCAAGTGTGAAAACAACAGGAGATTATATTAGAGTAATCATGCCATATTTGTATTTAGTCGTGCTTATTCCTATGCTACCCATATTAACTAGAAGAATAAAGGCTCCGCGTCCTCCCATGGAATTAGAATTACATTTTGTAAAGAATAATATAGAGCGACAAAAAATAAAAAATGTTCTTAAACGTTTATGGACAAAGAAATTGAAGAGATGGCTTCATTAGAGTGATGTTTTTAAAGAGCCGATTGATTACAATAGGAAAACGTGTTTCATTATTCATCAAAACTAAAACTTTTCTTCTATTTATAGTGACGATATTGGCATGCCAAGCGTATAAGCTTTCAGGAAGCTGGTCAAAGCCTTCTGGTGACACGATTTTTGCGGCATCAATTTTAAGTGTATCTAAAACTTTCTTCGTACATTGTATAATCATAAATTTCTCCTTCCGATTCCAATGATTATCGATTCTAGGTCATACTTCAATTATAGATTAAATAGCGAGGTAGTTCTAATTATTATGCTAACGCTACTACTTCTATTCGAATTTTTGTTAATATATAGGAGTATACTTTAAAAGTAAGATTTATTTACAATTTGTTAAAAGAAGGTGCATGTATGAGTGCGATTGAATTATTAAAATTTCCATTTAAACAAACATATATGAATGAACTCAACAATTCAGAACAGTTTTTAAATTATCCAGTCATATATATATTAAATGGGAATAAAGAAGCGTATATTGGTGAAACTGTGTATTTTAAAAAGCGAATGAAAGCCCATTTAAAAACTCGAACAAATATTGATCAAATAAACTTAATCAAGCATGAACAATTTAACCGTTCTGCAACTTTCCATCTAGAAACAAAGCTAATCAATTATTTTTTAGGTGATGAAAAATATACATTGCAAAACAAAAGTAAAACAGCGAGTGACTTTACGCATAATTATTATAATAAGCCTTATTATGATCTTCAGTTGTTTAAAGAATTATGGGAACAGTTGTATGAAGAAAAATTAGTTAATCATCAACTTGAACAAATTGAAAATAAGGATATATTTAAAATATCTCCTTACAAAGAGCTTTCGTTGGATCAAGCAGAGTTGAAAGAAAATGTCCTTGGATTTTGTGAGAAACAAGTACAAGCAACAACAGCCGATTATGGCAGCCTGCTAGTCATAGAGGGGGAGGCTGGTGTTGGAAAGAGTGTTGTATTGAGTTCGATTTTTAACACGATACAGGAACGGGCGGAAGAAGCATCTTCACCACTCTATAAAACAGAAAACTATTTAGTTGTGAATCATGAAGAAATGTTTAAGACGTATAAAGGAATTGCAAAATCTGTTAAGCATTTAAAAGCAAAGAATTTTTCTAAACCGACTCCTTTGATCAATAATTTACAAAAAACAATGAAAAAAGCAGATATTATTTTCGTAGATGAAGCTCATTTACTCTTAACGAAATCAGATACATATAATAATTTTTATGGGAATAACCAATTAGAAGAACTTTTGAAACTAGCGAAAGTAGTTGTGGTGGTTTATGATCCTGATCAAGTATTGAAATTGAAAAGTTTGTGGGGAAACGCAATTCTTGAAAAGCTGAAAAAATTAAGTCCTTATCAAGAAGAGTATCAGTTATCAAATCAATTTCGTATGCAAGCAAATGATGAGGTAATAGATTGGATAAATGCCTTTAAGAAAAAAGAAGTTCTTGAAATTCCAAAGGATAAAAATTACGATTTTAAAGTTTTTGAAACAATGGAAGAAATGCATGAGAAAATAAAATCTCAAAATGATCAATATGGATTAAGTAGAGTAGTTTCTACTTTTGACTATCTTCATAAAAAAGATGGTGGAACTTATTATGTGAAAGAATCGAATGGTGAATACCAAATTCCGTGGAATACAACAAGTACGAAATATACATGGGCGGAAAAGCCAGAAACTGTGCATGAAGCTGGTTCAATCTATACAATTCAAGGGTTCGATTTAAATTATGTGGGTGTAGTATTAGGACCGTCTGTAAAATATGATCCAACTACAGAAAAAATAGTAATTGATACAAGCAAATATATGGATAAAGGTGCATATACAGGAGTAGAGGGTATAGAGCATGTAGAAGTAGCAAAAGAGAAAATAGTTTTGAATTCGATTAATATTCTCATGAAAAGGGGAATTAAAGGATTATATATTTATGCAAGTGATGAAGCGTTGAGAGAGAAATTAATGTCTTATTGATTAGGTAAATAAATTGAGCGAGATCACGTTTCATTTATGAAGCGTGGCTCGCTCTTTTTAGTGCGAAATGCAAATAGATTCGATTGCGATAGTTTTCAAAGTTCCTGTAACCATAGGCAACATGATTTAAGACTTTGATTTTATTGTTGATCCTTTCAATTCTTCCGTTGTTAAAAGGGAAAAGATAGATCAAGTACGTTTTTTAAAGGAAGTTTCCAATGCTTTTTCAGGCGGTGGTATTTCTTCTGATCTACGCTGTTACTTGTTCTAAAGTCATTCATGATACTTATTCTTAGCTTATTCATGGAGCGATTGATTAGTTGGACGAGATGAAATCTGTCGATAATAATCTTCGCTTTTGGGAAAAGCTTTTTAATCAGTTTTTCATAACCTGCATTCATATCAATCGTGATGATTTCAACTGCACAACGCTGGGCATAACTGTAGCGAGACAGGAAGTGATCCTTGATATCACGACTTAATCGAGAAGGTAAAATCCCCAGAATCGTACCTGTTTTAGCGTTAATATATTCAAAAGCCATTCTTCCTTTAAGGTATTTGAACTCATAGAAAGAAAGGTGTTTCGGTAAATAATCATATTTTTTAGGCATGGATTCGCAATATTGATTGATGAAACGTTGAACTGAAGTAGGCGAAACACTTGTATCTTGGGCGATTAGTGTAATTGATTGTGCTTCAGAAGCTTTCGGTGTTACGAGTGATTTGGATTGGTTCGAGATGAAACAGAAGCGATTAATGACTTCGGATTCCGCCACAAATGTTCTAGAACATATCGTCAATCGCTTTTACCTAGAGGATTATACGATTGGTAAGCTCATGCCGTTATTTAATGTAGATATTGAACGATAGGTTAGATAGAATGAACTTTACATTAAGATGTAATGTTCTTTTTCTATTGCGTAACGATATTTAACAGATACTATTTAATTTTTCTGTTATTATTTTACATAGGGTATTCAAGTATTACTAATTTATATAGAGAGATAAAAAAGAGGAGGTAGGCAATGGATTCTACAATGAAGCAAGTGGTGGAAACAACGTATCTAACAGCTCCCTCAGCTGCACAATATCGTACGATTTTGCGATTCTTTTATGAACAACATGAGCGTATGCGCGATTATTTAACGCCAGAAGAAGTGTTGCAGCATGTGCGGTCTTTTCCGCAGTTTGAAGACTATGATGAAGATGTGTTGCATCAAAATTTAGCTAAGCTCGTGGAATGGAATAATTTATCGGCGCGACAAGATATGACGAATGCGCGGACAATCGAGGAATATAAAAAGAAACGTTTTAAATATTATCCAACACCTTATACGATTCAAATTGAACGTATGCTGATTGAACTTGAAAATATCGTAGATGATCGATTCAAAGGCTCGCTTGAACCGTCTCAATTTGAGCGCTTACTAGATGCTTTACAAAAGTTGGATCAACAATCAGATAATCCAGATCGAAGTATGCTCGTGTGGGAAGATATTCTAAGAGCTTTTAAAACGATTCGTACAAGTACAGCAGATTATATTGCTTATATAAATAGTGAAAAGACAGATCAACGTATGCAGTCAGAGGCTTTTTTAGTGTATAAAGCACAATTCACAAATTATTTGCGAGATTTCATTGTGTCCCTGCAAAAAACATCCGCACAAATTAAAGAACTTCTAGAGCGTCATACGAAGCGCTCGTTACTTCCTTTTTTTCAAAAACTCGTCGAGAAAGAGAAGTCTATTCCGAGACTGGAAGAGGTAGGTGTTTCAGATGAGCAGCTTTTGGAGCGATATACAGAAACATATCACTCCATTCAACGATGGTTTTTAGATGTGGATGGACAAAAAAGTGAGTTAGAAGTTCTTCAATGGCAAACGAATGAGATGATTCGGCGTATTACGCGCTATGTGCAGCGTTTAGGAGAGCGTCAACATCATTTTAAAAGTCACCGAAATGATTATGTTCATTTGGCTAAATGGTTTGCGAAGTGTGAAACGTTGGAAGAAGCGCATAAAATTTCTGCAATTGTTTTTGGTGCTATGCAAGTGAAGCATGTGCAGTTGAAAAAACATACAACAGATGACTTATATAGCGATACATGGGATCATGCGCCTGAAAAAGTGATTATTAAGCCACGAACCAATCGCTATCGCGAAAAAACAAAAGCAACGGGAGTACCTTTGCAAACAGAGAAAAAGCGAGAACAGCGTGAACAATATTTAAAAGAGCGGTATCACCAAGAGAAAGCGGTCAAAAAATATTTTGAAAATGGTTCTGTACAGTTATCAAAACTTGATGTAGTAGAACCTTTTATGCGAAAACTTCTATTAACATGGATGTCAAAAGCACGCGCTAATAAAGAGGGATTTGTAACGACTGAGTCGGGTATGCTGCTACATATAAAGCCACTGGAAGAAAAAATAATCTTGCATGCACTCGATGGCGATCTTCATATGAATGATGTGTTATTTGAATTGAGAGAGGAGGGGCGAAATGGATGAACTATTTGATGAGAAGGCTGTACAAAGTTTAGATTATTTATTACATCATTTTTGGGTATTGCGTAAAGAAGAGCCGAAGATGTATCAGCAAATTCGTGAACGTCAAAAAGTGATACAGCGGTATGTGTCTGAAAAGTTAGGACTTCAGTTACATGTTCGTCAACACTTCATTAAGCTTGAAAAAATACCGATTAAACCTGAAAGCTGGATGGGCATTCAAAGTTTTCAAGCGCCGATGGACTATATGATTTTTTGTTATGCATTAGCATATATAGAAAGCAAAGGGATTGAAGAACAATTTTTATTATCAGAACTTTGTGAAGAAATTCGCGCGCTTAGTTACGAAGAAGAAGAGCTGGACTGGACATTATTTCAACATAGAAAATCACTGATTCGTACAATACAAACATTAGCAGAACTACATTTAATCGAGACAATTGACGGAGATGTAAAGCGTTTTGATCATCATGAGGATCAAGAAGTATTGTATGAAGTGACAATCTATAGTCGTTATTTTATGCGTGTATATCCAGATGAATTTACGATGTTTTCAAGTGCTGAAGAACTGCTACACCTAGAACACTCACTTACAAATGAAGATGAGCGTCGAAAAAGAGTATACCGTCAATTATTTATGTCACCTGTCATGTATCGTCAGGAAGGGCAGGATCCGGACTTTTTATATATTCGAAATTTCCGTAATCGAATGAGTGATGATATTGAAAAACATAGTGATTTTAAATTACATGTATTTAAAAATGCAGCTTTTTTATCCGTTACAGAGCCGAAAAATTATTATGAACTCTTTCCAAATACTAAGTCGGTAACCGATATTTTACTACAGCTTTCGAGTTATTTACACAAAAATGTAGCGCATTATCCTCCACAAGAGAATGGAGATATTATCTTAACGGACGGACAATTAAATACAATTATACAAGAATTGAAAAATGAATTGGGTGAAGGATGGGCAAAACTTTACCGTGAAAAGTCGGTTGCGGCAGTACGACAAGATGTTGTAACAGAACTCGTTTACTGGCAGATGGTGACAGTTGAGCAAGGTTTTATACACATCCATCCGCTATTAGGTGTTTTAAGTGGTTCATATCCAGCAGACTATCAAAAGGAGGGTGAAGTATGACGAAGTGGCAAATGAATCGAGCAGGTCTACTCAGTTTTTGGTATTACGATGATGAAATTTTTGAATTTGCAAATGGGAAGTTACTACTTCGAGGTACAAACGGTTCAGGAAAATCAGTTACGATGCAGAGTTTTATTCCCGTATTATTAGATGGTAAAAAATCACCCGATCGATTGGATCCATTTGGCTCTAAAGCGAGAAAAATGAGTGACTATTTGTTAGGGGAAGAAGAAATTTCGGGTCGTGATGAGCGTACTGGCTATTTATTTTTAGAATACAAAATGGCTGGAACAGAACAGTACATAACGACAGGTATTGGTATGCAGGCACGTCGTCATAAAGATTTGAAGTCTTGGTATTTTGTCATTACCGATAATCGCAGAATTGGTATTGACCTAGAGCTGGCTCATCGCAGCCTGAATGAAATAATCCCATTTTCTCAAAAGGAGCTAACGAACCGCATTGGCGCGGGCGGCATGGTTACGAATTCACAAAAAGAATATGCGGCACTTGTAAATAAATATGTATTTGGTTTTGAAACTATGGAAGCATATGAAGACTTAGTTAAACTACTAATTCAACTCCGCGCACCTAAGCTCTCCAAAGATTTTAAACCAACCGTACTATACGAAATTTTAGAATCAGCTCTGCCACCTATTACAGATGATGAATTGCGCCACTTATCGGATACGATTGAAAGTATGGATCAAACGGAACAACAATTAGAGCAATTAACCATTGAATATGAAGCAAATAAAAAAATTGTGAAGCGTTATGATGCGTACAATACGTATATTCTAGTTGAGCGAGCAGAACGTGTCTTACAAGCAGAGGAACGATTAGCGACAATCAGTAATGAAAAGAATATGAACTTGAAGGAACAAGAACAAATCAAACAATCTATTGAACAGCTTCAGCAAGAGTATAGGCAAATAAAAACAAATCTCACAGTATATAAAAATGAAGAACAATCGTTATCAAGACATGAGATCTGGACGATCACTAAAAAGCTACATGAAAATAAAGAACAACTTACGACACTTAAAAACAGGCTAAATCAATTAAGTGTAAAAAAAGATGCAAAAGAAATGAAAAGAATTCAGCAACTAGAAACCCAAAAGCAAAAAGAATATACGCTGGAATCAACTAAGACTAAGCAAAAAGAAATCACTCTTAACATGCAGTCGTTAGCAGAGGAAGCGGATTTTGCACAACATACTTTAAATATAAATAGTTTAGAAAGACAGTCAGCAGATTTTAAGTTTTGGAAACGAGAAGTGAAAGAACATAAAGAACAGCTACGTCAACTTGAAAAACAAATTACTGCTTTAAATCATTTACAAGAGAAAGATAAGCAGCTTCAAATCCAGTCCTCTAATCTATTACAAGAAATTGATTTATTAGAAAAAGATATAGAGCAAGCAAGTCAATGGTATTCAACGGAATTACAAAAACTAAAAACAGCTATTTTCATGTGGATGAAAACAAACAATCAAATTGCGTTCTCTTCCGAACAGGAACAACAGATCTCGTTAATACTTGAACAGTTATATAATCAGTCTTCTTATCATGATGTGACGAATATTTTGATTACAGGAATAAATGGATTACGCGCACAATTTGAGGTTAAACTACAAGTAAATCAAGAGAAGCAAAAGCAGTTACACCACGCTCTTATAGAACAGCAACAAGTTTTCGAAAAGTTACAATCAGAAGAATTCGCAGATCCAAGTAGAATGCCAGGCACAGTCGCTTTTCGTCAACAATTAACGGAACAACAAATTCCGCACCTCCCTTTTTATGCGGCTGTCGAGTTTCAAGCACATGTAACAGATGAACAAAAAGCACGTACTGAAGCAGCGCTAGCTTCCACAGGTATTTTAGATAGCTTAATCTCACCAGAGACTTTTAATGTAGAAGAAGATTCATTTTTAGTTGCAAATCCAAGATTACTTGGGCATACGTTGGCAGATTTTTTACAATCAGATGTTGAAGGTCAAGAGATCTCAAGCGCATTAGTAGATGATATACTGCGAAGCATACCAATTGATGAAACAGAAAATGTGTTCACTATTGATGAAAAAGGTTTTTATCGTTTAGGTATTATTACAGGACATGCACCTAAACAAGGACCATCAAAATTTATCGGGCGTACTTCGCGTAAACGGTATCAGTTAGAACAAATTGAACTTGTACAACAGACGATTCGTGAAATAGAAGATCAGATGCAAAGTGAACGCCAAAAATATAATGAGATTGAACAACAGCTACGTGACACACGAAGCTTTGAGGCAACTATACCAAATGACAAAACGGTATATGATATTGATGTGGAAATACGAAATCGACGTGAAACACAAAAGATAAAACAACAGGAGCAAAAAAAGATTGATGACCAATGGCAAGTTGTTCATTTGAAATTAAAAACACTCCGTCAGCAACTCTATACGGAAAAAGAAAAAATAAATCTTGTACAAACGACGGAAGCGGTAAATGAAGCTATTCAATATATGGACGATTATTTGGAAGAATTGAATAACTTAGAGCGTGTACTTTTGGGAAAATCAAATGTACAAAGTGATTTAATACACATAAAAGAAAATCTTGAGGAAATTGAATTAGAGATTGATGAATTTCATAGTGACATTATCGATATACAAACTGAACAAGATCAAATTACAGCTGAAATTACATCACAAGAACAGCAACTTGAGTTAGAGGGAGCAGAGGCGATTCAACAACGAATTGCTAAAGTGCAGCAGGAACTACGTGAATTAGAAAAACGTGATAATGATTTACGTACAGACATACCAAAACAAGAAGCGAAGCAAGAAAAAATTCAAGATGCACTTCAACAATTACAGCAAGACGAAGATTTTTCAATCTTATTAGTCGAACAATGGAAACGAGCATTGCAAGAAGAACTCGATTTAGGCTTTATTCAACTTGAGAGTAATGAACCACGAGATATTGTAAAACAATATAAAACGCAACAAGACCGAGTGAAATTACAAGAATATTTATCTCGTGTGCAGAATGAAGAAATGCATGCACTGACGGAATATAATGTGAAAAGTTATTTAAAAGAAACAGCTTTACTTCTACAACTTGAAGATGTGGTGGACGATCGCTTAGAGGCATTTATACAATTACGTGGTCGACGTATAGTAGAGCTAGATTATCGCGGTCAGCGTGTAAGTCCATATCGAATTGATACGGTTCTTGCAGCAGAGCTTGAAGAAAGTCGACATTATTTAGATGCACAGGACCGAGAGTTGTATGAAGATATTATCGTTAATTCGGTAGGGACGATTTTGAGACAGCGTATTTCTAGAGCAGAGCAATGGGTGAAACAGATGGACAAAATAATGGCTGAGCGTGATAACTCATCTGGATTGATTTTTTCAGTTAGTTGGAAACCGCGTACAGCAGAATCAGAAGCAGAACTGGATACGAAAGAACTCGTTCAATTATTACAGCGTAAAAGTAGTTTCTTAAGTGAAGAAGATTTACAAAAGATTACTAAGCATTTTCGTTCGCGTATTGAAAGTGCAAAAGAGTCGATTGGTTTACGAAACGAAGGAAACACGTTACGCCAAGTGTTAAAAGAAGTATTAGATTATCGTAAATGGTTTTCATTTGTACTGTACTATACACGCCAACATGAATCGAAAAAAGAGTTAACTAATAATGCTTTTTATAAATTTAGTGGTGGTGAAAAAGCAATGGCAATGTATATTCCACTCTTTACAGCAGCTTATTCACGCTATAAAGAAGCAGATGCGATGGCTCCATACATCATTTCGTTAGATGAAGCTTTTGCGGGTGTAGATGATCAAAATATTCGAGATATGTTTGAAGTTGTTGAACAGCTAGGATTTAATTATATTATGAACTCGCAAGCGATTTGGGGAGATTGTGATACTGTTCCGAGTCTTGCAATTGCAGAATTAGTGCGTCCAAAAAACGCAGATTATGTCACGGTACTGAATTATCGATGGAATGGTAAGGAACGTGTGCTTATTGAATAAATTAGATGCCTTTCAAAATAAAGCTTTTTTGAAGTTATTTGAACACTTTAAGAAAAAATACTATTCACTTGGTAGAATGCGTGGAACTGTATCAGTGAACTACTCGCCACTTAGCTAAACCTTGCGGTTCTTCACGCTTGAAGTGGGAGCTTCTTGGGAATAGAGCGTACTTGCAAGTGTATTTCTTTACTTGCAGCGGTTTCTCTTATTTGACCGAGCT
>NZ_QFVS01000045.1 GCF_003143955.1 Kurthia zopfii
AGCTAAAAGAAAAAGGCGATAAGACCTTTATATCAGTTTTCGAGTTACCAACGGTAACCCTCAAACTGAACGGTATTCATCCCCCACTTATAGAAGATGGGGGAATTCTACCGAACAGATGTTAAATCTGTAATTCGTGTGTTCATCTCTAATGACATGGTTAATAGTCCTTCTTTCACTTTACTTTTTAATAAAATATTATACGCCTTTTTTACTTAAATATCACGTTGAACTATAAAAAAAGGAGAATCGTTTCATCAACGACTCTCCTTTTTGAAATATTAGTGATTTAAGACAGCTTTTAAGAAATCTTTCGCACGTTGTGAATCAGGATTTGAGAAGAATTTGTCTGGAGGTGCGACCTCGACAATTTTCCCTTCCGCCATGAAGACGATATTGTCACAAATCTCTTTCGCAAAGCCCATCTCATGCGTTACAACGACCATCGTCATACCTTCGTGTGCTAATTTACGAATAGCATCAAGCACTTCTTTTACCATCTCAGGGTCAAGTGCAGAAGTCGGCTCATCGAACAGCATAACTTCTGGATCCATTGCTAAAGCACGCGCGATTGCGACACGCTGTTGCTGACCACCTGACAGACGACTTGGATAAGCATCAAATTTGTCACCTAAACCAAGTGAAGTTAGTAATTCTTTCGCACGTTTTTCCGCTTCCGCCTTCGACTGCTTTTTCACCTTGATTGGTGAAATTGTCACATTATCCAAAACGCTCAGGAACGGATAAAGATTGAAGTTTTGGAATACGAAACCAAGATTTGTACGAGCTTTATTAATATCTGTTTTTTTATCATGAATCGATGTACCATTGACGATGATTTCGCCTGTGTCGATACTTTCAAGTGCATTAATTGTACGAATTAACGTCGATTTACCAGCACCAGAAGGACCGATTAAAGCGACAACATTTGATTTTGGAATTTCAAAATTAATATCTGTTAGAACATGGTGATCGCCGAAACTTTTGTTTACATCTTTAATTGTAATCATTGTTTAGTCCCCCTCTTATAATTCATTTTTCAACATACGCTTTTCGAAGTATCGGATAATTAATGACAGTGAGAATGTGATGATGAAGTAGATAATCGCTACCGCTGTCCAAATTTCCAATGCAAGATACGTACTTGAGACTAGGTTTTTTGCTTTTAAAGTTAAATCTACACCACTGATTACTGAAACAAGTGAAGAGTCTTTGATTAAGATGATGAACTGAGAAGCTGTTGGCGGTAAAATACGACGAACAGCTTGAGGTAAGATGATGAAACGCATCGCTTGATAGCTTGACATCCCTGCAGAACGAGCAGCCTCTAGCTGACCCTTAGGCACGGCCTGAACACCCGAACGGAAAATCTCCGCAAGGAACGCCGCTTCGAATAACGCTAAACTGATGATCGAACCCCAGTATGAACTTAGATGGAAAATACCACCAAGCCCGAAGTAAATCCACATTAAAAGAACAAGAAGCGGAATACCACGCATGATCTCAACATAAGCACTTGAGATGAAACGAATGAAACTATTTTTCGAAATACGACCAAAACCGAAAAGTAAACCAATTGGCAAACTAAGCAGTAATGAAATCGCAGAAATCTCTAAAGTAAGTAAAGCACCCTCGATTAGAACGTCGTAATTCTCAGGGATGACACTCCAATCAAAATCATAATTGAACATAAAATAACCTCCTAATTTAGAAAAGCTGAAAGCCCTGGGTACACCTAGAGTCCTTGGAAGGTTTTCAAGAAGAAAGCATGCCCTTCGCTTTCAATTGAAAAACTGAAAGGACCTCAAGGTGTGGGGCTTGAAGCTAGACACTATACGAAAAGCCAATAACACCGCTTACACCTCAAGTATTTGGAAAGCTCGAATTGAAAGCATCTTTTCAGCTTTCAACCGAGAGATTGAAAATACCTAGAGGTGTGGTGGTTTTGGCTAGACACCACACGAAAAGTGAAAAAGGCTGCTCACGCTTAGAGTACCTGCAAGGCTTGAATTGAAAGTTGTTCTTTAACTTTCAACCGAAAGACTGAAGGGACCTCATAAGCGTAGCCTTTTGACCTGGACAAAACTAAAAGCTGAAAGCCCCCGCTTACACCTCAAGTATTTGGAAAGCTCGAATTGAAAGCATCTTTTCAGCTTTCAACCGAGAGATTGAAAATACCTAGAGGTGTGGGGCTTGAAGCTGGACAAGTACCCGAGCAGAAAAACCACACCTTACCAAACTATGTATAAGCACCAACCAAATGACCACTCCATACCGACAGGTGTGGAACTTGCTCTTGCTCTTCTCTCTTGACCTTGCCCTTCCCCAACCTAACCCAAAAAACAGGTCGCCCTGTTCATTTGAGAAATCATTAAAAATAGGCCAATGCATGCCTAAACATTACAAGGCAGTCATTGACCAAACTGTAATTACTCTGGGCTGTTTACTTTATTTAACCAGTCACTGTTTTCGAACCATTTTGCTTTTGATGCTTTTTCTTCATCAGAACCGATGTATTTTTTAAGGAACTTATTTACTAATTTAACTGTTTCGTCATCACCTTTTTGAATAGCGATTCCTAGTTTATCAGAAGCAAGTAAACCATCTAATGCTCTTACTTTACCTTCATTTTGAAGTGAATATACTTTAATAGCTGGCTCATCATAAACGATTGCATCTGCTTGGCCTTGTTGAACTGCTAAAGCACCTGCTGGGAAATCTTCAAATTCTTTAATTTCAGCATTTTTGATTTCTTTTTTCGCTACGATCGCGCCTGTAGTACCAATTTGTACTGCGATTGATTTACCTTTTTTGTCGATATCTTTAATATCTTTTACATCTGTATCCGATTTAACCATTACACCTTGTCCAGTTTCATAATATGAATCTGCAAATTCTACAACTTTTTTACGCTCGTCAGTAATTGTCATACCAGCGAAAATCATATCAATTTTGCCAGATTTTAAAGCTGGGACTAAAGCATCAAAACCAAATTGCTTCACTTCTACTGTCGCACCAAATTCTTTTGCGATTGCTGCTGCTACATCCATATCGTAACCGACCATTTTGCCTTCTTTATCGATCATTTCGAATGGGTAGTACCCAGCGTTTGTACCGATTACTAATTTTTTCGTTTCTTTTACTTTTGCGACAGTTGATTTGCTTGAATCACCGCTACCACCGTTATCTTTCGATCCACACCCTACTAAGATGACCATCGTCACCATAACGATTGCTAATAACCACTTTTTCATATGAATAACCCCTTTTATTGGTTGTTTTAATTGTTGATAAACTGAATTATAAGGTATTTTTATACACTTGTCTACATAAAAATAAGCGTTTTATTCGTAATTATTCATAAAAAATCCTTTTTATTAATTTTTATTGTATAAAAATCATTAATTTACACAAAAAAGTGTATACCTAACTCATTTTTATGCATTACATCCAACTTTAACAATTATTTCGATCAGTAATCATTTTCTTCCTCGTCCCTCAATACGTCACACACTTTGAACCTTCAGCGTAAAGTCCCCACTCTATAGCTGAACCGAATGCCGCATTGTACTGCTCATCGTTCTGTAGAAGTCTCCTAAACTTCCATTTTTCACTCTTTCCCTTAATAGGTCAGCTGGTCTATAAGCCAATAACCACAACCTCCTTTTTATACCTATTATTAACATTATCGGAAAATATCTAATATTTGTAAAGTTTAATCTTTTCAAACAACGGATAAAGTTTCAGTATGAAGGAGAGGAGTTTGTTCATGAAAGAGAAAAATCGACGTAAACCGGATGTTTTCGACAAAGTGATTGTATCTTTCAACATCGTACTTCTGGTTGTCACAATTTCCCTTTTTTACTTGAAATGGTGGTTTTCGCACTAAAAAAAAGTAACTACTAAGTCGCTGGAACGCAAGGTTAGTAGTTACTTCAAAAGAATTGATTCATTTCAAAACTCCTCTCTCTCTTATTCAGTTAGTTCATCAAATAGTTCTCGATTTCGTGTATCGAGTGCAACATCAATCATTCGTAATCGATTTTGTTCCTCCAACTCATACATAAGTGTTTTCGTTTCATCATTGATTGTCGCAAAAGCTGAATTTGTTTCTTTTTCAAGTTCCAAATCATTTAAAATTATTTGCAAATGATCGTGAATATTTGAAACGAGTAGTAATTGGTATAACGGTAGTCGAATAAAACGACTGCTTTTTTGGAATACGAAGACATCTGACAAGTTTTCGATTTGCAAAGTTTTTAGATCTATAATGATTTCTTTCCCTTCGACCGGAATGAAATGAAATAGTTCATCATCTTTTAAAATTGAAAAGTATTGGTAAGCAAAAACTAGTTTCAGACAATCACCATCTCTTTTCGTGTAGAAAGGCTCAATTTTTCGGATTTTCAGCATGACCATCCCTCCTATAAGCTTAAATTTTCAGATAACTAATATCGTGAATTATGTATATTTACCACTATTTGATTTTCGACAAACCACCATTTATTGTCGAATGCAAAAAATTTAGTCTTTATTCCTTGCCGTGACTACACTCTACAAAAACAAAAAATATTTTTCGCCAAAATTAAAATCTTTGATTATACCAAAGTAGATGTACATATCTATGTACACACCACCATTTACTCAAAATTTTTTAAAAATCTTTTGTGACAGAATAAAAAATTTTTCCTTATTCGTTTCCGTATTGTCTTAAAAACGATATAATAGAAGGAACGATTTTTTTCAGGAGCTGGATGAATAATGAATATAAACATTGCAGAAGTTGCACGTACAGAAGAAGAATCAATAAGAGATTTTATGAACACACTTGGGCGACAACTTGATTCGTCCGACCCTAAAATTGATGAGACCGTCCGTCGAGCTGCTTTTTTAGTTCGACAAAATTACGTAAAAATAAAAACTTATAATACTCGAACGGATACTACTGTCTTCACAGTAAGAGATGCGAGCATGGCGAATGTTAATTTAACATTTAACCCGATTTCGCTATCTTGTTCATGTGGCAATCACGATTTTTGCCGACACACTTTAGCAGCTATCTTTTCGCTGTATCAATACATTGATTCACTTTCGACTTGGTTAGAGCAATTTCGTTCGAATGCTCAAGCAAAACAACTTTCACTATTAACTGAGGATCGCACACCTGAAACTTGGCTTAATTTTGTGCAAGGTATTTACAAGCGAAATCTCTATACACAAACAAATCTTAATCCTTACTTATTAGATAGTATTTTCTCAGATATGATCGACCAAATATATTCGCAGATGCCGCTTGAGCGTGAATGGAAGCCTATTTACCTAGTATTCATGCAAGTCTCGCTTCTGTCACATACTTGGAAACATTTCAGCCAGTCAAAAACAGAGGCTGCGCAAAGTTTCTATCATAATTTTATAGAAGATGAATTAGAACAATTAGAGGATATGTTGCGCGATGCAAAATCGAATTCACGCCTTTTCGCATTGGATCCTTTCTACAATACTTTAAAAGATGTGGCGCATTACTTCTTATTAAATCAACATGGTTTTGTCGAAAATCGAATCGAACTTTACCTATTATTGTGGAATCACTTATTCACTTCGACAAAAGATCGCGAACAGGAATTAGCTCGCTTGCAAACAGCGCATAGTTATTCTGATGACTTGTCGATCGAGCAAATTAAGGCCATTTTCTTAGTTATGCTGGATAAAACGGATGAGCTTGAGGCACAGATGGAGTCGATGAAAGTAGATGATGTACTTTCTTGGATCGAATTAGCGCGCACTGCTGGATTAAATAATCAAGAGGCTGTTCGCAAACAAATTATCGAACGCATCATTCCGCTTCTTCCAGAGTTTATAAATGAATCGCTTGCACCGCATTTCCGCATGTCATTCATTAAGCGTTTTGACGAGGAAAGACAGGGCGTGGAATTATCTGAAGCACAAGAGGAAACACTTTTTGCGGCATATGGAAAATATGGTTTACAGCCTTTTTCAAATTTCCTCATTCGCAAAAAACGTTACGAAGAATGGGCTGCACTTCATCAACTATACCCAACTTCACTCGCTTTTTTAGAAATCTGCGGGCTAAAAACCATTTTAGAAGAAAAACCAGCTTCACTATTACCTCTCTACCATTCACTTGTTCAAGTTGAAATCATGCAAAAAACGCGACAAAACTATAAAACAGCAGTCCGTTTAATGAAAAAAATGAAATCTGCTGCGAAGAAAAGTGGGAAAAATGAATTTTGGAATGATTATGTAGCAACCGTTCGTAAAAACTATAAAAGAATGCGTGCTTTACAAGAAGAAATCGAGAAAGGAAACCTTATGCTATGACGACTAACGCTTTTGTAAAACCTTTTGAACTAACAATCGAGACAAGTAACAACGGACTTTTCTTCCTTTCTGGATACGATGTTCAAGTAGGTCGCCCACTTCGACTAGAAGAATGGACTCCTCAACTCTTTTTCAAACATGAAGCGAGTTTTTACGGCTTAAATATGCGCTCTGAAGATGATGTATTAATTCTTACTTCATTAGAAATCGTGGAGCTTTTTTTTGAAAAAAATATGCATCCCTTCGTTAAATTCATTGGATTCGAAGACTGTGAACAAACAATTGAATCATTCAAGCTAGCGAGTTCACTTTGGCATGACAAAAATCTTTGGGACAAAATTGACGTTTCAGATGATATTCAATTCAAATTGGATTTACCTGAAGAAGCTACGACTGTCTTAAAGTTAGCACTATCAGAAAAATTAATTGAGGCGGGCTTGTCACTAAATGATGTCGAGCCGCTACTTCCGTTCTTTCGAAATGGTGGCTGGCCAATCACTCAGAAAAATGTCGACGACGAACTATTAGTCGGCCTTCGTTTACGCGAACCAGAGGAAGGCGAAGAAGCTTGGGTGTTGGAGACCGTTTTAAGAAGTACAACGAAAGCAGTCTACTGGACTCCTCCTGCTCGTAAATCTCATTTAGCAATTGAAAATGTACTTCCTGCGAAATGGGTAGATCATGTCGATGGTGTTCGCGCACTTCAAAATCAAATGATTCATTTATTGGACGACCGCGCTTATATGGTTGGCGTCAATGCGAATTCATTGCTTACATTGAAAATTTCAGATGCCGATGTTCGCCAATTCCTACGCTCGGACTTCATGCGACTTCAAGCACTTGGTTTTGAAATCGTACTTCCTGCTTGGTTAAAAGAAGTGAAGGAATCGAAAATGAAGGTGAAGGCAAATGCGAGTACGTCTTCTAACTATAAATCTGCTGCTGGTTTGCAAGAGATTTTGACTTTCGACTGGAAACTTTCTTTAAATGGGCAGGAAATTCCTGTGGAACAATTTCAACAGATGGTGTCTGACAATCGTGAATTCATCCGTGCTGGTACGGAATGGGTGCGTGTCGATGCTGCGTGGATGCAAGAAATCCAACGTCTAATGGATCAAGCGGAGACGGAAGATTGGACGGTGAAGGATTTACTATTCCAAGAATTGCCGAAAGAGATGGAAATGCCAATCGATTTCGATGATACGGATGACCGTGACGATCCGATTCTTCAACTTGAACTGCAAAATTCTTTGCGCGACTATGTGCAGAAAATTATGGACAAACAAGGCTTACCAGAAGTGTCGATTTCCCCTTCTTTACAAGCGGAATTACGTCCTTATCAACATGAAGGCTTGAACTGGTTGAGCTTCATGCGTGAGCAAAATTTTGGCGCCGTTTTAGCGGATGATATGGGACTTGGCAAAACAATTCAATTGATTGCATATTTACTAAATGTCTATGAACTTGAGAAGCCAACCGAACCGACAATCATCATTTGCCCTACTTCTGTTGTTGGGAACTGGCAAAAAGAGA
Source organism: Kurthia zopfii (assembly GCF_003143955.1). Classification (GTDB taxonomy): domain Bacteria; phylum Bacillota; class Bacilli; order Bacillales_A; family Planococcaceae; genus Kurthia; species Kurthia zopfii. The sequence goes on from NZ_QFVS01000045.1 coordinate 7,873, forward strand.
TTGAGCGTTTCGCACCTTCTTTGAAAACTTATCTTCACTACGGTTCAAAACGTCTAAAAGATGAGGCTTTCCGCGACTTCTTAGAAGAATCGAAAACACAAATCATCTTGACGACTTATGGAACGATTACACAGGATATTGAAGGTCTGGAACTCATCCATTTCACAAATATCACTTTGGATGAAGCGCAAAATATTAAAAATATGAATACGAAGCAGTCAAAAGCGATTCGTCGCCTACAAGGGGCTCATCATATCGCTTTAACAGGTACACCTGTTGAAAACCGTCTTTCTGAATTATGGGCGATTTTCGACTTCATTTACCGTGGTTATTTAGGCAGTTTCTCTCGTTTCCAAGAGGATTTCATTGCGCCAATCGAGCGTGACGATTCTGATCTTGTAAAAGAGAAATTACGTAAGAAGATCCAACCATTCTTACTACGTCGTACGAAGCAGGATCCGAAGCTACAACTGAACTTACCAGAGAAGTTGGAGCAGAAGGAATATTGTTCACTTACAGAGGAACAGGCTGTACTTTACGAAAGCTTCATTCAAGAAACATTGCATAAAATCGAGACTTTATCAGGCTTTGAACGAAAAGGGCTTATTTTAAAAATGTTGAATAAATTGAAACAGCTTTGTAACCACCCTGCACTTTATTTGAAAGAGCCTTTCGATGAAGCGCCTGTCATGATGAAGCGTTCTGAAAAAGTGAAAAACATCGTCTCAATGGGTGCGGAAATCATCGACAATGGCGAACAATGTCTAATCTTCACGCAATACATCGGCATGGGTCACTTACTACAGCATTGCTTCTCAGAACTGTATGATGTGGATGTACCATTCCTTACTGGTAGTATGCCGAAGCAACAGCGTGACCATTTCGTCGAAGCTTTCCAAAATGGCGAATTCCCCATCTTCATTCTGTCATTAAAAGCTGGTGGTACTGGGTTAAACTTAACCGCTGCCAACCATGTACTTCACGCCGATCGTTGGTGGAATCCAGCAGTCGAAAACCAAGCGACTGACCGTGCCTACCGCATCGGACAAACGCAATTCGTTCACGTACACAAATTCATTACTACGGGAACAATCGAAGAAAAAATCGATGCACTTCTTACAGAGAAACAAACACTCTCTGAAGAATTAATCCAATCAAGTCAATGGATTACCGAACTCGACGATGCAGAAATTAAAGATTTACTAAGCTTTTCATTTTAAACGATTCACACCGTCCATCAATTGGGCGGTGTTTTTTTGTGGTTCTATTATATATGTTGGGATCTTAAAACAATTCATGTTGTAACTTTCAATGATCATATTCCACTTATAATCAAGGCAATGAAAATTCGACTGATTTAGAGCCAAAAGACGGTTAGCAATCCAACACAAAAAGGTGAATGAAATTGAAAATCCAACTTCACTCACCTAAACTGCGAGGCATGGTAGTAATCTATGCCTCTTTTATATGTGTACTTATTTAATTTTATTTGCATTACTTTTCAAAAAATCTTCAACATCCGTTAAATTATGTTTCCCATTTACAAAATCTACAACAAAATCTTCTATTTCCTTTTGATTTGCATTTCTATAAACATAACCATTCTTTCGCAAAAAAATTGTAGTCGAGATCCATGCTGTTCGTTTGTTTGCACTCATGAATACATGATTTTTAGCTAATGATTCAAATAATGCTGAGGCTTTACTAAAAATATCTGCATATGCATCTTCTCCAACAAGAGATTGCTTTGGTCTGTTTGTAGCTGAATTTAGTAAACCACTGTCTTTTAACTGAATCGGTTCAGATGGTGTATATTGTTTAATTACCATAGCATTAATAGTTATCACATCATGATCAGTCAGATAATAATAAATCATGATTGATTAGCTCCCCTCTATCTCTTAGCTAACCCTTTCAAGGCTTCATCATGCGCTTCCATTTCTTCAAAAATCAGTTTCAATAAATCTTCATCAATACTCTTAGGTGTTTGCGTTTTTTTCAAAACAATCACATCATCTTGTAAAAAAACATCTACAGTTTCTCCTTTTTCAAGATTCAAACTGTTAATAAAATCTGTGGGTAGCGTTACACCTAGCGAGTTGCCTATACTTGTTATTTTGCGAGTAATTGGTTTTTGAGCAGTGATAAATTGCATATTTGACATGTCATTTTCCTCCTCAATAAAGCGAATTCTTCTACGCTAAATATCTATCCCTATCTAATTTCACATTTAGTAATCTACTCAATAAAAAAAGTAGTTCTTCACCATAAATCTTTAAAACTAATGTCTACCTTCTCAAAGTTCATTTCTTACATTCTTTATTTATTATAACATCACATCATCGTTATAACAAAAAACTGAAATTATATCATTTATTTAACATTAAAAAGAGATATTAGCGAAAATAAACGATTGCTTCACACTTGTTTTTCGACAAGTGCTATAGCTTTCAACGCAATATAATCGCAAAAGTCTTCCTATAAAACACTTTCTCGATATGGTAATATATAACTGAAAAGGGGGAATTATTTTGGAGAAGTTATGTACAAAATGCCTTCATCAATTAGGGGAAAAAGAGAAAGTATGCCCTATATGTGGAGAGATTCAAAAAAAGCCTAAAAAGAGCCGTCAATTCCGTTTACCTATCATGATTGCCGGAGCAGCTGTGCTTGTTTTCGGACTCATATTTTTAATCAACTCATTCAATTCCGCTGCAAAGACAGAAGAAGCTTTTACTTCTATTTTGAGCGATCGAAATATTAAAAAAATCCAAAAAGCAATTGTGCATCGCGACGGTTCAAAGATCAATACTGCTGAAGCACAAGCGATTGCAGACTTAGTAAAAGACATCGGTGAAGTAAAAACAGAGCAATTATTCCATTCTATTCAAACAAGCCGAATCTTTAATACATACAAGATGACATCAGATGAAATGTCGATTGCAACGAAGAAAAAAGAATATGCTGTAGCGATTAAAGATGTTGAACTTGAACAATTATTACCGGGGAAATATAATGCCACTGTTCATTCAGTTGGTGAACCTTTAAAAACATCGTATGAAACAACTGTTTCAGTCACAAAAAAGAATAGTGAGTTGAAAAACCCTCCCTATTTACGTGATTTAAAAATCGATAAACCTGGCTCATTCTCAACGCATTACTTTGACAAGATCGAAATTCAATTGAATGATGAACGAATCTCTCTGAGAAAACTAGTAGAGTCGTATCCTTTACACACACTAAGCCCAGACCTATCTGAATATCAAATCGTCGGTCATTGGCCATGGGGTGAAGTTGTATCACCTATTTTGCCACTTGAAGCCATTGATTTAACCGAATTATCCTTGGTTTCTAAAAAGCAAAATGAACAATTATTGGAACTTTTAAAAGACACCATTAATAAAATCGAACACAATAAGCTTGCTGAAACAGAGACAACTGACACTTTTAAAAATAATAACGTCAAAGTATCGAGCAAGAAAATTGGTGAAATCAATTCATTATTTGCAAATTTCTTATATGTGAATGAAGATAATGAAATTAAAGGCGTTTCCGCTTACTACAATACTGACACTACGGATGGTTCTGCTAAATTCGTTTATGATGCGGAGAAAAAAACGTGGGCGTTACACGAAGTAGTTGGTGATGGTTTTCAATCGGAGCATCTTGAGACTGCCATATTAACAGATCAATTTGAAGAAAATTTAGATCAACTCTCACCGAATCAATTACTATTTTTATTCGAAGAAGAATACGCTAATGCAATTTATTCACTGCCTTTTGAGAAATATAATAAAGTAGCATTCAAACAGCTCCCTGTTTGTTTTAAAAATAATCATTCACTTACGGAAGAAAAGCCACAAGTCAACCGTGTAGAAGCACTTGATGATGGTAAAATCAAAGTCTATTCCACAGATGTATGCCTCAACTCGAATTCATATGAGTCTGAAACAATCTTAGTGAAAGAGCAATTCCGCTGGGTCATCGATCAAATTGTAAAACGTGAATTAATCAAATAGTAAATGGAGTGGTTGCCTTACAATCGGCAACCGCTCCTTTTTTCTGCCTACATGCTCCCTCAAGCGTGTATCTGCATTACTTTACTGATGGTTGTTCCATCAAATTTGTCGGTAATTGAAACTCTTCTACTTGTTCAAACATATTTGTCGGATTTTTCAGTTGTAGAAATCGCACTTCATCTGCATAAACATCGGTCACATACACTTTTTTGCCTTCATCATTCGTATAATTGCGTGATTGTAATTTGCCATTAACCCCAATTAATGAACCCTTTCCGCAATATTTAACGATTTGCTCGGCTAGTTTGCCCCATGCATTGCAAAGAATAAAATCCGCTTCGACTTCACCTTGCTGATTTTTAAAATTCCGATTCACCGCAACAGTAAAGCTCGTCACTTGTCGATTTTCTGCAACTAATCTTAATTCGGGACTTTTCGTAATGCGCCCGACGATCGAGACGTTGTTCAAATTTGCACCTTCCTTTCCTTTAGGTTGCTCACATCATAATCCAGACAAAAACTTTTCTCAAAACCGCATATTATTTTTTTGAGGGGATTAAACGATTGTAAATACGAGAAATTAACGACCTTTTCAACAAAATTACCTCTACTATTAAAAAACAGCTGATTTCTTTATGTTATAATTTTATTAATCTTAAAAAGTAGGTGGCTTATTTGAAAACATTTAAAATGCTAACTTTGGAACGTTTTTCAGATGAAGGTTTTATTTCTTATCCACTTGTAGACGGAATTATTATTAACCAAGAGAACAGTCATCACACTTGGATCCTTGAAATGTACGTGGATCGTGAATATGCTGCTGACTTTGAACCGTTCATTCAAACCGATGAAGTAATCGAAGTACGCGCCATTATTTCTTATCCAGACAACGAACCAGCGGGCTTCCGCGTCGTTGTAAACGTCATTGAAGATTTAGGTGACCAAGTATCGATTTTGATGAAAGGTACGCTTAAAACGCATCGTAGACAGTATGCCGAGCTATTACTTGAGAAACTTGTCGAAGATGGTCTGTCGGGTGATCAATTGATTGAAAAATTCCGCTCAGATATGTCGACAAGACCTCGCATCAAACCATAGAAAAATCAAAAAGAGCGTAACGACTCCGCAATGGAATCGCTACGCTCTTTCTATTGATTATGCTTCTGATTTTGGTCCAATCGCAAATAGGATATCTGCTTCACAAACTAATTCGTCGCCTACTGTCACTTTACCGTGACCTTTACCCATAGAACCACGTAATTTCAGGAATTCAACTTCCATCGTTAATACGTCTCCAGGAATAACTTGGCGCTTGAATCGAGCGTTATCAATACCTGTTAAAAATACGATACGTCCTTTAAAATCCTCAGAGCTAAGTAACGCAACGCCTCCAACTTGAGCCATTGCTTCAATAATTAAAACTCCAGGCATTACTGGATAACCAGGGAAATGACCTTGGAAAAATTCTTCGTTGATTGTTACATTTTTAAAGCCTTTCGCACGCTTACCTTCTTCTAACTCTGTGATGCGATCAACGAGTAAGAATGGGTATCTATGCGGTAAGATTTGTTGAATTTGATCAGCTGTTAACATCGTAAATCCTCCTACTACTTATCTTGTGTACCATCCATAATATCGAATACATGGCTCCATGTCGATGGTTTTAAAACATCTAACATATCGCCATCACCGATTACACCAAAACCAATCATCGCCCCAACAATTGCAGCTAATACGAGTAGAACAAACACAACAAATAATCGCAATGAAATCAATGAAAATGATTTTTTCGCGTAAGATTTCTTTGAGAATTCTTCCATTATTTCTTTATTTTCTTTTCGTGTCACTGTCTTTGTTTCAGCCTGTCTATCTGCCATGGATTGATCTCCTTTTAGTGTATATTAACGTACGCTATTAATGAGTCCAAGCATTTGGTCTGCCATTGTAATCGTACGTGCATTTAATTGATAAGAACGCTGCGTATTAATTAACTCAGACATTTCCTTAGATAAGTCTACATTAGAACTTTCTAAAGCGCCACCTTGAACTTCAATTTGACTGCGATTTTGCCCCGTTAATTGATAGACAATATTGTTCTCATTCGGGTATTTACTCGCAATATCTTCCGAATATCGCAAATATTTATCTTGGTCCTGTTCAAGTAAGTTTGGCTTATCCACTTGTACAACACCCAACTCTTGCTGACCAGTCGTACCATCAGCAAATGTCACTTGCAAGCGACCATCAGGCGAAATCGTAAAGTCCGACACATCTTTTGAAAACTGAATCGCTTTACCATTTGAATCAGCCACATGGTAACCATCCGAATTCACTAAATCCGTCCCACCATTTGCGGAAGGAGATAAATAGAAATTACCTTGTCTTGATAAAACGAGTTGGCCATTATTTTCATTAATGAATGAGAAATACTGACGTTCTTTCGTCAATGCAAAATCTAGTTTACGATTCGTTTGCGTAATGCCGCCCACTTTGTTATTCAGTTGAGTTTGTGCAATTTGAGCACCAACACCCATACGAATTCCGACTGGCGATTGTCGAGGTGTACGATCTTCTTTGTCATTGTTAAATTGTTGATACATTAATTCACCGAAAGTAGCCGAACGCGCTTTATAACCCGTCGTATTACTGTTGGAAATATTATGAGAAATCGTGTCCATCTTACCTTGTAGTTGGGACATCGTATTTGTTGCACTTAGCATTGTACGTAACATCGTCTTTCCTCCTATACTCTACCGATTTCATTAACCGCTTTATCCATACTGCGATCATATGCTTGTAACACTTTTTGGTTCGCTTCAAATACACGGTAAGCTTCCATCATAGCTGTCATCGTTTGACTAGAATCGACATTCGAACTTTCCGTGAATCCTTGCTCTAAAGTGAATGACACTTGATTGTTCGCATATGCGTCTTGGAGTGGTTCATTATCAATTGTATAGAAAAGTCCGTTGTCGCGTTTTACGAGCGTATCTGGTTGTGCTGAGAAGGCAACACCAAGCTTGCCTGCTGCACGTCCTTCAACGGTAATATTCCCTTCCTTACTAATTGTGAAATTCTCACTTGGAAGGGCAATTTTGTTATTTTGTTGATCCAATACATAATTCCCCTGTGGCGTTACTAAATAACCCTCACCATCAACCGTGAAGTTACCATTTCGCGTATATGCCTCGCCACCATCTTTTGATTGCAGCTTGAAGAAGATCGTTCCCGGCTTACCCGTTTCTTCATCAATTGGCACATTTCCCTCTGTTAAGGCGATGTCTGTTACGTTACCCGACTCTACAATTGAACCTTGTGCAAAATTTGGTAGCGTTTCTTGCATATAAACGCCATTATTAACAGAACCGATTGTTTGTGCGCCACCCGGAGCAAATCCATTTTGTAATGAAGGGTTACCTTTTTGCTCGATGCGTGACATTAATAGGTCTGGAAATGAGCGAATTGTCGACTGCTCCGCTTTGAATCCTGGTGTATTGGCATTGGCAATATTATTTGAAAGCATCTCCGTACGTCGCTGTTGCGCGATCATCCCTGTCGATGCTGTATAAAATCCTCTGAACAAAGATCTTCATCCTCTCTAAAAAAATCCTACCTATTGTATCGGTTGAAAATCATTTTTTTGAAATCTTATCAAGATTCTTTAAAATTTCGCCTGTGCCTTCTACGACACAATTCAACGGATTTTCAGCAATATAGACTGGTACGAGTAATTCTTCTGCTAATAGATGACTCAATCCATGCAGTAAAGCGCCTCCACCCGCAAGCATAATACCGCGATCAATAATATCTGCGGAAAGCTCTGGTGGTGTTCTCTCTAATACGGATTTCGTCGTTCGAACAATTGCATCAACGGATTCTTTTATTGCTTCAAAAATCTCCTCTGATGAAATTTCGATACTTTTCGGAAGTCCTGAAATTAAATCTCTTCCTCGAATGTCCATTTTATCATTTTTTTCGGCTAAATGAACAGTGGCGATTTGGCATTTTATTTGTTCAGCTGTATTTTCACCAATGAGCAATTTATATTGACGCTTAATGAATTGAATGATGTCTTGATCAAATTGATTTCCTGCAATACGAATGGATTCAGATGTAACAATTTCCCCCATCGACAAGACCGCAATGTCACTCGTGCCACCACCAATATCAATGACCATGCTCCCTGAAGGTTGGAAAATTTCTAGCCCCGCTCCAATCGCCGCTACTTTCGGTTCTTCTTCAATATAGACATTTCTACCACCTGCATGCATCGCCGCTTCTTTAATGGCATTTTGCTCAACCGGCGTAATATTTGAAGGACAGCAAATTAATATTCTTGGCTTCTTGAAAAAAGTTTTCAGCTTCATTTTTTGAATGAAATATTTCAACATCGCTTCCGTCATATCAAAATCGTCAATGACACCATCTTTTAATGGTTTCACAATTTCGATTCTGCCATGCGCACGACCAATCATCTTCCTCGCATCTTCACCAACTGCTAATATTTTCTTCGTCTTCGGATCAATTGCCATAACGGACGGCTCATTTAAAATAATGCCCTTCCCTTTTAAATGAATGAGAATATTTGTCGTACCTAAGTCAATTCCTACGTCTTTAGAAAACATCCAAATTCCACCTCGCAAAATAGTATTATGTATAATTCTACCATAGCAGAAAGTGAAAAATATGATTATTCCTATAATTTGCAAATAAAGGGTTTTCGAAGTAAGCTAATTCAAAACATTATGTATAAGAAAAAGACGTGACGAAATATGTATATGCGATCATGTACAAGTAAGGTGGTAAAAAGTACATCGAATTAGAAAAAAAGAATTTGACCGATGATGAACTGGAAGAAATCTATAGGAATCTGATTGATGAAAATATATTAATTTAGGGGGGTATGATTTTGAAAGTAATTATTTTTTTGGTGATCGGTATTTTACTTAGTTTATTTTTAAAAAGTAATTGATATTTATATTTTCTAAAAAAGGTACACAAAATTTTTGAAGCTGTCTTCTGTATTTTACAGACTGTAGCTTTTTTTAGATTCCACTAACTCTATAGAAATTGTAATAAATCATACAACTTTTTTTCTCGTTTTACTTCATCTTTAATCGTGTATCTATTTCTTATTATAAAAAATACCCTATCAGGGAACTTTTTTCAAAGTGTCTATCTGATAGGGTACAGTTTAAAAGTACGATTCTTTCGAATTACTTAATTAGTTAATCTGGAATTCTTTTTCAGTTACTTCTTCAGAAGATACGCGTTCAATGTCAGCGCCTAATGAAGCAAGTTTTTTGTGGAAGTCTACATAACCACGGTCTAGGTGTTTAAGCTCTGACACGCGTGTGATTCCATCTGCTACTAATCCTGCAAGAATAAGTGCTGCTGCTGCACGTAAGTCAGTTGCTGCTACTTCTGCTCCTTGTAGTGTTGAAGGTCCATCAATAATTACTGAACGGCCATCAATTTTAGCGTTTGCGTTCATGCGGCGGAATTCTTCAACATGCATGAAGCGGTTTTCGAATACTGTTTCAGTGATGACACCGTTACCTTGCGCTACTAACATTAATGCCATCATTTGAGATTGCATATCTGTTGGGAAGCCAGGGTGTGGAATTGTTTTAATGTCTACTGCTTTTAATGGGTGTGTCGCACGTACACGAAGCCCTTCAGCCTCTTCTGTGATCTCAACGCCCATTTCTACCATCTTAGAGATTAAAGCTGTCATATGCTCTACTTCAGCATTTTCTACTACTACATCGCCACCTGTAATTGCAGCTGCTACCATGAAAGTACCTGCTTCAATACGGTCTGGGATAATGTGGTGAGTAGTACCGTAAAGTTTTTCTACACCTTCGATACGGATCTTATCTGTACCAGCGCCAACTACTTTACCGCCCATTTCATTAATGAAATTCGCAAGATCTACAATTTCAGGCTCTTTCGCTGCGTTTTCGATCACTGTAGTACCTTCTGCTAATGCCGCAGCAGTAAGGATGTTTTCAGTTGCACCAACACTTGGGAAGTCTAAATAGATTTTTGCACCTTTTAGGCGACCTTCCGTAGTTGCTTCAACATAACCATGACCGTTAGAGATTTTCGCACCCATTAATTCAAAACCTTTTAAGTGTTGATCAATTGGACGAGATCCGATTGCGCAACCACCTGGCATTGCTACACGAGCATAGCCGTTACGTGCCAATAATGGTCCCATAACTAAAATTGATGCACGCATTTTACGAACATATTCAAATTGTGCTTCAGAAGATAATTTATTAGAAGCATCGATTTCAACAGTGTTCGTTTCTGGTGAGAATGATAATTCCACATTTAGGCTTTTTAGTACTTCATCAATTGTATAAACATCCGCTAAATTCGGAACATTTTTAATCGTGTTCTTTCCTTCAGACGCTAATAATGTTGCTGCTAAAATTGGTAATACCGCATTTTTAGCACCCTCTACTCTTACATTTCCTTTTAACACGTGACCGCCCTTGACGATAATTTTATCCATTTATTTGTCCCTCCGAACTAATATTCTGTCTTTCAGCAATTTATCTATTTAATAATCCATATAATTCTAAATGTATGATGTCATTTATTAGTAACAAAACAAGTACAATACTACCCCTTTTCCGCCTGTAATACAAGAACCCTTTACACTATTTTCTAAATGATTTTCACATTACTATAGATGCTGAAAAGACATTCGAACGCAGGTTTCGATTTCCCCAGAAAGCGAAATGTTTACAGTAGTTTTAGTACCCTTGAAACTATGACGTAAAACTTCTATTAATATATGTATTCCACTTATTCCCCAGGAAATAATCATGTAATGCCTATATACTATAAGTTTTCGATTGTGCTACTCAAAATAAAATTTTTATCAAAAAAGATATTGTAGTTGTTGTGACCATTTAGTAAATTCTAAAAAGAATCTCGATACTGTCGTTCCCAATGCAATACTAATAAAAATTAACAATATTTGAATTTGAAACACTTTACCTTTTTTGAAGATTTTTTCATACATCAATCCTTGCAAAGCATAAAAAGTTACTGCGATAAAAAAGATATGGGAGATGATCCCGAGAACCGCATTGATGCCTAACATAGAGTTGATTGAATCCACTAGCCACTCCCCCTTGTTAAAAATTTCACATAACTTCATTATCGCAAGAAATGGGATAGATTGCTACTAAAAAAACAATAGTCGAAGTAGTTTGAAAATTATCCTGTTCAAAAAGTTATCAAATTTATGCGTTTTCAACGGGTTTTACAATCAAATATTTGCTATTTTATAAACGGATACTAAATCCTCTCAATAAAGCTGGGATTAATGATTGTTTTCCACTTATTATTATTACTAGAAAGCATTACAAATATCTTAAAAATAAAGCTATCCTACAATACTTAGTTGAATAAGTTAACTAAAATGAATTTACTTATTCGACTTTAGTTTGACGCAATTAATACCAAAATGGGGATTTGAGTCTTGTATATCTAGTAAATTTCAAATATCACAGTTAATAGACAAGTGATTTTCCCCCTTAGTTTGTTGTTTCGAGACTTTTATTCCATAGTGAAACTCACTTATTTTCTATTTTTTTGAATAAAAATAACGTTCATGAAGTTTCTGCACCGATCTGATGAGAGATTGGTGCTTTTTTCTTCACCAACGTAATTTAGGGACTATGTAAAATATTGGGGTGAATGAAATTGGATTTTCAATTTCATTCACCTTTTTTTATTCAGCCCAGATGTAAACTAACATTTTTGAACTTGATTGCTAATAGTATTTTGGCTGTAAATCAATCGAATCGTTTATAGCAGTATGCATTGCGTTTCATAACTTTTGTTTTGTTATTATACCTTTCAAAAAAACATTTGAATAACCTAATTCCATTCTTTCGAAGTAATGGAATGTCAGGATGGACAAGCGCGAGAAATCTTAGGCATCTGAATTTAAAGACATACTTTTCTTCAATTTTTGTGATTAAAACATCTTTAATCCTTATAGACTTCATATACCACAGCTCACCTTTTTTCACTTATTATGTATTAAGGAATTAGCGAAGCAGTGCATTTTTTCACATAGATCAACATTGAAAGAAATAACGAGGACTCCTGCCGAAAAACAAGTGTGAAGCAATCCTTTCTTTGTCTAGCTCCAAACGCTATATGCTATGGGATACTTCAGGTTTTCGGGAGAAAGTGATGGTGCTTTTACTTTCTCTTCAAACCTTGCAATACCCTCGCAGATGAACGAGTGTTTTGCACTTTTCTTTTCTTTCCACCTAAAGTGGAAAGAAATAGTGCGGCACTTGTCAGCGGAAAGCATTCGTTATTTCTGAAAGCTACAACGTGAATTGTTTTAATACCCCAACATATATAATAGAACCTATTTAATAGAACCTATTTATTGTAGAATCAAAAAAAGGGTTCTACAATAAATAACGTTGGTGAAGAAAAAAGCACCGATCTCTAATCAGATCGGTGCGGAAACTTCATGAACGTTATTTTTATTCAAAAAAATAGAAAACAAGTGAGTTTCCCTATAGAATAA
>NZ_QFVS01000046.1 GCF_003143955.1 Kurthia zopfii
ATGAGGCATCATTCCTTTCGGGTGGGTTGTTTAGTCGCTACCATTATACCGAATTTGGGGAGGTGCCTCATTTTTATTTAATTTTACCCCTTGATAACAAAGGGATTGGAATTATGAAATTAACTCATTTACAAGAACATTTGAGTTTATTAGAGCGCAGTAAGACAGACTTCTCCATGATTGTTGTCGATATTGATCATTTTAAATCAGTGAATGATACGTATGGCCATCTAGTAGGTGATGATGTATTGAGTCGCTTAGCGCAATTGATGCAACAATTCAGTGGTGAACGTGCAGTTGTGACTCGCTATGGGGGAGAGGAATTTGTCTTAGTTCTCCCACTAGCTACTGCTGAAGAAGGAATTTACTTTGCGAAAGAACTAAATAAATTAATAGCTGCAGAGAATTTTGCTGAAGTTGGCCACATTACAATTAGTTTAGGTGTGTCGACAACATGTGAAAATTGTTCCGTTCATCAAATGTTTAAAAAAGCAGATGATGCCCTTTATTATGCGAAGAAACATGGTAGAAATCAGGCGATTCACTATAATCAACTAGAAATATAGTTTCATGTGAAACAATTTGTGAAACAAAAAAGGAGGCATTCGTAAAAACGATGCCTCCTTTTCCTATTAAATTTCTTCGATAATACCTTTAATTAATGCTGTAAATGAAGAACGTACTTTACTTGCTACTTCAATTACTTCTTCATGGTTCAGTGGTTGGTCTAAAATACCAGCTGCCATATTTGTTAAACAAGAAATCCCTAATACTTTCATGCCGCCGTGCGTTGCAACGATTGCTTCAGGAACAGTCGACATACCGACAGCATCTGCACCAAGCGCACGAATCATACGAATTTCTGCTGGTGTTTCATAAGTTGGGCCGCTCCACCAAGCATAGACACCTTCATTGATGCTCAAGCTTTGTTTAGTCGCAACATTTTTCGCGATTTCACGAAGGTCACGGTCATATACATTTGATAAATCAGGGAAACGAGTACCTAATTCATCATTGTTTGGGCCGATTAATGGGTTTTCACCGGCTAAGTTTAAATGATCAGAGATAATCATTAATTCACCAGGTAAGTAAGTGCGATTTACAGCGCCACAAGCATTTGTTACAAGCATTTTTTTGATACCAAGTGCTTTCATAACACGTACTGGGAAAGTCACTTCATCCATTGTAAATCCTTCGTAGTAATGGAAGCGTCCTTTCATTGCTAAAACAGTTTTACCATTCAGTTGACCAATTACTAACTCGTTGGCGTGACCAATCGCAGATGATTTCGCGAAGTTTGGAATTTCAGTATAAGGGATGCTCACTGCGTTTTCGATGTCATCCGCTAATGATCCAAGTCCAGATCCTAAAATTAAGCCAATTTCAGGTTTTACGTTAATTTTTGATTGAATAAAAGCAGCTGTTTGCTGAATATCTTCAATTTTATGCATAATAAATTCCTCCTAAATAGTTCATTCGTTCAAATGTCCTTTAGTATCATATCAAATAAGGATTTCTCTGCCTAATCAGAACACGGAATAAGATGAAATTGTATTAATATTTGCATATACTACCAAATTGCTATTATATTGAGAATTACAAAGGGGTGGGGATATGAAAAAATACATAATAAACGGGATTGGTACATTACTAATTGTGTTAGTACTTGTCACGATTACTTTGGCTATATTAGCACAAACGAAGCAGCCAGATGTGAAAGAAGAACTTTTCCCAGTGAATGAGGAAGAAGCGATTGAAAATTTATCAAATGCTGTGAAGTTTAAGACTGTTTCAACAGAAGATCGAAAAGATATTAACTATAAGGAATTTACCCGATTTTTGACGTTTTTAAAAGAAACGTATCCAACCGTATATAAGCAGCTCGAAGTGGAGACTGTGAATGAGTATAGTGTCGTACTGAAATGGGCCGGGGCAGATGAGACGGCACAGCCAATCGGATTGACGAGTCACTATGATGTTGTGCCGGTTGCGAAGGGGACTGAAAAGGACTGGGAACAGGATGCCTTTAGTGGGAAAGTAGATGAGCAATTCATTTGGGGGAGAGGGACGCTTGATGACAAAGTAGGTGTCATCGGCACACTTGAAGCGATAAAATATTTAGTGGAGGACAATTATATTCCGAAACAGGATATTTATTTATTATTTGGCCATGATGAAGAAATTGGTGGCGATGAAGGGGCTGCGAAATTAACCGAATACTTCAAGGAGAAAGACATTCAATTGAAGTATATTTTAGATGAAGGCGGCGCAATCGTTAAGGGAATGGTACCTGGAGTCGAAAAACCCGTTGGCGTGATTGGTGTCGCAGAGAAAGGTTCGGCAACTGCGATATTATCTGTGAAGGGAAGCGGTGGCCATTCTTCACAACCGAAAAGCATGACGAATGTGGGCAGACTTTCAAAAGCGATTGCTAATTTGGAAGAGAAGCAATTCAACGCATCAATTAGTGGGCCGACAGAAGAATTATTTGAGTTTACCGCTCCTGAAATGAGTTTTATGTATAAATATATTTTTGAAAATCAATGGTTGTTCAAACCGGTAATCAAAAAGATTCTCCTAAGTAAACCAGCGACAGCGGCAGTCGTGCGTACGACGATTGCACCGACGATTTTCCATGCTGGAGATAAGGATAATATTCTCCCTGAAAAAGCAGAAGCGATAATCAACTTGCGCGTCATGCCGGGTGATACTTTAGCAGATTTACAAAAGCAAATGGAGAAAATGATCGATGATGATCAAGTAAAAATCAAAATCGAAGGAAATGAAGCTTCGAAAGTTTCTTCTACAACAAGCGAGTCATTCAAATCGATTCAAAAAGCGGTTAGAAGTGTCGATGATCAAGTAGTGGTCGCACCATATATTATGATTGGTGCTTCCGATTCCAAACATTATGCTGAAATTGCGGACGATGCATACCGCTTCTTGCCGATTAAGATGGAAGAGGATAGCTTGGAGAGAATGCATGGCACGAATGAACGAATCGAGAAAAAGGCATATTTAGAATCGATTCAATTTTATATTCATTTATTAAAACAATAAAAAGGGAGGAGTATGAGATTTAATCTCATGCTCCTCCCTTTTCGTCTTTATTTTTGCATTAAGAAAGTTAAATGACGACCATCCGCACGATTTTGGCGATAAGAGAAGCCTTGCTCTTTCTTAAATGTACAACTTGAATCAATCGTAATTTGTGAAGTCGGAACTCCTGCTAATTCAAATTGCATTTGAACTGTTTTTTGATTATCAATATGATATTTACGCGTCGTATCATTAAAGTACATGAAATCATCCGCGTAGCCGAGCGCTTTGAATTTCAAATAGACATCCTCATCTACTTCGAATTTCTCTTGGCTTAATGCTGTACCAATATGGATTTGTAGTTTTTTCGGATCGATTTGTTCTTTTTGAATTAGCGTTTCCATGACATGCTTACTAATTTCTTTGACTGTTCCTTGCCATCCTGAATGAATGACAGCGATTAAACCACTTTCAGGTTCATAAATAGATACAGGTACACAGTCAGCAGTGAATGTACAAAGAGCGACACCTTTTTCAAAAGTATAAAGCGCATCTGTATTTGGAATAGCTGTGTCGACAGAAGTTGCGCCACGTCCGAAATCATCTGCGGTCACTTTATATACATTGGCGCTATGTGTTTGATTCGCACAGACGATTTTCTGTAAGTCGATCGCTAAAGCATCGGCAAGTTGTTGACGATTTTTCAAAATTGCATTTGCATCGTCACAGCAATGTAGTGCCATATTATTATTCTCAGGTTGCGTTACATCTTTCAATGTAATTCCTGAAATCAGTTCATCATCATTACGATAGAATTGAATGTTCAAATTCATCACCTCTAGTTTTAAAATTACTGTATTTAGAAGGAAAAGTAAACGAAAAAAGAGGCTCGCTACAGGAGCGAACCTCTCTCAATAAATAGATCTTATTTCGTGTAGTTATCGAAGTAACCTTGGATGAAGATCATAGGCGTACCTTTGTCTCCAGAACCAGAAGTTAAATCTGATAAAGAACCGATTAAGTCAGTAAGGCGACGAGGTGTAGTACCTTGTGCAGCCATGTTGCCAGTTAAATCTTCATCTTTGTTGTTGATGTAGTTTTTGATTGCAGCGTCTAATTCATCACCACGTAAGTCAGCGAAATCATTATCAGCTAAATATTTTAATTTAACTTCATTAGGTGTACCGTCAAGACCAGCAGTGTACGCAGGTGATACAACTGGATCCGCTAATTCCCAAATTTGACCGACTGGATCTTTGAAAGCACCATCGCCATAAACCATTACTTCAACAGTTTTACCTGTTTTTTCTTTGATTGAAGCTTGGATACCGTCAACGATTGGTTGGCAGTTACGAGGGAATAATTTAATGCTATCTTCAGTAGATTTGTTAGAGCCTAAAAGACCGTAAGCTTCGTTGAAACCACTACCGTTGATTGATTTGTTTAAAATATCATCTAATGAATAAACTTTTTCAGCGCCAGCTGCATTTAAAATGCGTTTCGTACGCTCGCGTGAATGGATATCACATGTTAACACGTTTTTAGTGTAGTTTAAGATTGATTTTGGATTGTTAGAGAAGATGACTTCAACTTCAACGCCATATTCTTCAATTAAAGATTTATAGTATTCGATGTAGTCAACACCAGTGAATGGGTGTTTGTTCGCACCGAAGTGTTTACGGAAATCTTCTTCTGAAAGTGTATCAGTCCAAGGATTGATTCCTTTTTCATCTAAAGCGTCAAGACTTACTAAATGGTTACCTACTTCATCAGATGGGTAGCTAAGCATTAAGACAGCTTTTTTGATTCCTTTTGCGATCCCGCGTAAGCAGATTGCGAAACGGTTACGGCTTAAGATTGGGAAAATGATTCCGACAGTATCATCACCGAATTTAGACGTTACATCTTCAGCGATTGCATCGATTGAAGCATAGTTACCTTGCGCACGAGCAACAACTGATTCAGTTACTGTTACTACGTCTTTATCTTGAATATCAAAACCTTCAACTGCTGAAGCGTTTAAAACTGTATCAACGACGATTTGTGCGATGTCGTCTCCCTCGTTAATGATTGGACCACGAAGTCCGCGTGCTACTGTACCTACTACTCTTTCCAAAATAATCTCTCCTCTTAATGTAAATATCAACTTTATACTCATAACTATACGTATTTTGATATTATAAGTAAAATTAATATATAATATAGTAGGTATAAGGAGGGGTTATATGGTTATTAAATTAGATATGTACCGAATTTTCTTGCAGGTAGGGAAGAGTGAAAGTTTTTCAAAAGCCGCGAGAAGTTTATATATGACGCAACCGGCTATTAGCCAAGCGATTGCGCAACTGGAACAAGAATTAAATAGTCGGCTATTCAACCGCACGCCTAAAGGAGTTCATTTAACAGATGAGGGGACGATTTTATTCGGTCATGTGAAGGCAGCGCTAGAATTGATTGAAGCCGGAGAGAATAAATTATTAGAGTTCAAACATTTAACATTAGGGGAATTAAAGCTAGGTGTAGGTGATACGATTTCAAAGTACTACCTATTAGAATACTTGGAAGATTTCCGAAATCGCTATCCGAATATTCACTTCAAAATTGTAAACGGCACAACAACAGAGCTATCGAATCAATTGAAGTCAGGTGCGATCGATTTAGCAATTTGTAATTTACCACTTTCTGAAGATGGCTTCGATGTCATTCCATTAAAGGAAGTGCATGATGTATTCGTCTGCGGTGAAAAGTATAAGCCACTTTTAAATAAGCCATTGTCATTTGAACAACTTGTGAAGCTACCGTTAATTATGTTGGAGAGATTGGCGAATTCGCGAAAATATGTTGAGAAATTTTTGAATGAACAAGGCATCATGATCGAGCCGGAGTTGGAGCTAGGTTCACATGATTTACTAATTGAATTTGCGAAAAGTAATTTAGGCATTGCCTGTGTGACAAAAGAATTTTCTTTAGAATATTTAGAGCAAGGGAAATTATTTGAGATGGAGCTAGAAAAGCCGATTCCACCAAGGTTTATAGGGATTTGTCATTTGAAAACTGTTCCATTAACACCAGCAGCGACAAGATTTATGCAAATGCTCGTCAAAAAATAAGTTATACTGAAGGATAGGAAGTAAGAGAGGGGAACAACGTGAATAATTTTAAAGATTTAATAAATGAACAAGTGATTTTAGATGCGATTGCTGACTTAGGTTACACAGAGCCAACAGCTATTCAACAACAAGTCATTCCAGCTGTTTTAAAAGATCAGGACGTTATTGCAAAATCAAAAACAGGGAGCGGAAAAACAGCCGCTTATGCTATTCCGATTATCGAAAAAATTGATTGGAATGAAAATAAACCACAAGCGCTAGTATTAGTGCCGACGCGTGAATTAGCAGTACAAGTGAAAGAGGATTTCGCGAATATCGGACGATACAAACGAATTAAATCTGTAGCGGTATTTGGAAGCCAGCCAATTCGATTCCAAACGACAGCACTACGCCAAAAAACACATATTGTCGCTGGTTCACCAGGACGTGTGATGGACCATATTGAACGTGGTACTTTGAAATTGGATGAACTTAAATATTTCGTTATTGATGAAGCGGATGAATTGCTACACATGGGATTCATCGATCAAGTCGAAAAAATCATTAAAAAATTGCCGAAACAACGTCAAACATTACTTTTCTCCGCAACGTATTCTGTGGAAATTAGAAAATTAGCTGAAAAATATATGACGAATCCGACTTTCATTGAATATGAAGGGAAGCAATCGGCACAATCGACAATTCATCAACAAGTGATTGAAGTGGATGATAGTCAAAAGTATACGATGTTAAAAGAACTTACAATTGTAGAAAATCCGAATAGCTGTATTATTTTCTGCAACACGAAGGATCTAGTAAGCAAACTATGCGAAGACCTTGAAGATGATGGATATAGTGTAGATATGCTTCACGGTGGTATGACACAAGATGACCGTCTAGCTGTTATGAAAGATTTCCGTAGAGGTGATTTCCGTTACCTAGTAGCGACGGATGTAGCTGCGCGCGGAATCGACATTGATGATATTTCAATGGTTATTCAATATGAAGTACCATATGAGAAGGAAAGCTATGTTCACCGAATTGGTCGCACAGGTCGTGCAGGAAGCCAAGGTGTTGCAGTAACACTAGCTTCTTCAAAAGAAAATCGTCGCCTTCAAGAAATTGAAGATTATATTCA
Source organism: Kurthia zopfii (assembly GCF_003143955.1). Classification (GTDB taxonomy): domain Bacteria; phylum Bacillota; class Bacilli; order Bacillales_A; family Planococcaceae; genus Kurthia; species Kurthia zopfii. The sequence continues at coordinate 7,267 of NZ_QFVS01000046.1, forward strand.
TAAAACAATCGAACGTAGAAAAGCACCTGCTTCAGAAGAAATTTTGAAAATGGAAAAGGCGTTCAAAAAGAAAATGCTCGAATTACCTGAGAAGAAGCTGATGAAGAGTGAGCAGTTGAATGCGCATATTACGAAGCTATACTTTAATGGTGGCAAGAAGAAAAAAATTCGTCCAGTCGACTTCGTTGGTACAATTGCCAATTTAGATGGCGTAACTGCAAATGATATTGGCATCATTACAATTGAAGAAGCATGTAGCTTTGTTGAGATTTTAAACGGCAAAGGCGACATTGTTTTAAAACAAATGCAAAATAAAACGATTAAAAATAAAGCGTTAAAAGTTCATATCGCGAAAAAATAGTAACAATAGCCATGCGGATTTCCGTGTGGCTATTTTTATTGAAATTTCTTTTTATGTAGAAATGCCGTAAAGAAATGTTGGTCAAATCAACAGAAAAACAAAATTTCTGAAAATCATGTATATATGCGTAAATCAAAGCTTTTTGACTACTACAAATAGAGTTGTCAGAGGGGTGGTAGTTTGATATATTTCTCAATGATAATGATAATTGTTTTCAATTAAACTTTGGAGGTTACTCATGAAGAAAAGTATATATAGTGCATTACTTCTATCAACTGCACTTTTGCTAGGTGCATGTGGTGAGGAAAGTGCCAATCAAAATAAATCACCTAAAACAGCAGAAAAAGCACAAGCAGAAAGTACGTCAACTAGTTCATCTACTGTAGATGAAGCAACTGTGGCAGAACTTGTTAAAAACTTCCCAGAACAAAAATCTGAGAAAATCATCACAACTTCTGTAACGATTGCAGAAATGCTTAAAATCTTAGACGTAATACCAAGCGGATTACCGACAACGGAACATAAACTTCCAGAAGGCTATGACAAAATCGATAAAGTCGGTTCTGCAGTAGAGCCAGATGTTGAAAAAATCGTCAGCCTTTCGCCAGATTTAGTAGTAGGGCCAAAATCTATTCATACAAGTTTAGAGAAGAAAATGAAAAACACGAAAATCCCAACAGCTTACGTTCCAACAGATTCATATGGTGACCTGAAAAATTCATTCATGGCTCTCTCAACAGCACTTGGCAAAAAAGATGTTGCTGAAAAATACTTAACGGATTTAGAGAAAAAAGAGAAGAAAATCATCGCATCAAATGATTCTTCTGATAAAAAAGTGATGATTCTTTTCGGTTCAGGTGAATCATTCATGTTAATGAATACAAACACTTATGTAGGTAGCTTAGTTGCTCAAACAGGTGCGAAAAATATCATAACAGAAGCGACAACTTCAAAAGAAGCTTACGTACCAATGAATATGGAAGATGTCGTAGCGACAAATCCAGATGTCATCCTACTTGTCTCTCACAGTGATGCGGCAGTAGCTTTAAAACAATTCAAAGATGAAGTGAAAAAGAACGGCGCTTGGGAGCAATTGAATGCTTTCAAAAATGACAAAGTGGACGCTTTAGACTATGGAATTTTCGGATATGCCTCAATCGTTAAAGCACCAGAAGCACTAGAATCACTTCAAAAAATGTTAGCGAAGTAGGTTGGGTAGCAGATGAAATCGACTACAAAAAAAGGGTCAAGTATAATCATCGCGGGCATCGTCTTAGTGGTCATGCTCGTATTAGCAATCGGAATCGGCAGTGTCTATATTTCGCCAATCGATACATTAAAAACGATTTTCGGTCATGGAAATGATTTAACAAGCACAATCGTTTGGGATTTAAGAATTCCATGAGTATTAGTCGCAGTTATTGTCGGTGTGAACTTGGCGGTATCTGGTGCGCTATTACAATCAGTGATGCGAAATCCGCTAGCTGATCCTGGTTTAACAGGTGTATCGAGTGGTGCGTCCGTGACCGTATTACTAATCATGCTCGTATTCCCGAACTTCGGAAACTGGGTTCCACTTGCAGCAATGGTTGGTGGGACAGTCGCAGTAACAATTGTCTATGCTCTAGCATGGAAAAAGAACGGTATTTCGCCTGTGCGAATTATTTTAGCCGGTGTAGCAGTCAATGCAATATTCGGTGGGATCACTGGACTTCTATCAATCCTATATAGCGATAAATTACCAGCAGCACTTCAATGGATGAATGGTAGCCTAAGTGGTAAAGGTATGACGGATGTTTATACATTACTTCTCTATTCGATATTCGGTTGGATTGCGGCGCTATTCTGTATTCGTTCAGCGAATCTATTGGCGCTCGGTGAGAAGGTTGCAGTCAACTTAGGTGAAAATACGAATAAAATTCGAATCATTTTGTCATTAGTGGCCGTTTATTTAGCAGCAGTTTCAGTATCAGTTGTTGGTTTACTAGGGTTTGTAGGGCTAGTTGTTCCGCATATGGCACGCTTAATCGTTGGTTCGAACTACCGCTTACTAATGCCAATGAGCATGGTGATGGGGGCAGTTGTATTATTAATTGCTGATACGATTGGCCGTTCGTTATTTGCGCCACTCGACATCCCAGCAGGTATTGTTATGGCGATGGTTGGTGGACCTTACTTCCTATACTTAATGAGAAAAGGGGATATGTAGATGTTAGACGTACAAAATTTATCAGTTGAATTAGAACATAAAAGCATCGTAAAAAACCTCTCATTTAAAATAGAAAGTGGCGAAATTGTATCGATTATTGGTCCGAATGGTTCTGGTAAATCGACTGCTTTAAAAGCAATTTCTAGAATGATCGTGCCAGGAGAAGATACAGTTTATATCAATGGTGACGACCTTATTTCTTTAAAATCAAAGGACATCTCGAAACGAATGAGTGTCCTTTTTCAATCAAATGAAGCACCAGCGGATCTTACAGTCGAACAACTTGTGGAATATGGACGAACACCTCATAAGAAATGGTTTGAGCGACTGAACGACGAGGATGTCGAAATCATTGATTGGGCAATTGAAAAAACAGGACTTGAGAAATTCCGTGATCGTCTAGTCATTTCTCTGTCTGGCGGGGAAGCACAAAGAGCTTGGATCGCAATGTCATTAGCACAGCGACCAAAAATTCTTTTGCTAGATGAACCAACAACGTATTTAGATATTGCACATCAACTACAATTACTAGAGTTAATTCATAGCGTAAACAAAGAGCTTGGTATGACGATTGTGATGGTTTTACATGACTTGAATCAGGCGAGTATTTACAGTGATAAAATATGCGTCATTAAAGACGGTGCGATGGTACGATACGGCACATCTGAAGAAGTGATGACGCGTGAGTTAATCCGAAAAGTCTATCATGTGGATTGCGAGATTGATCAACATTTCAAACACGGTAAACCACGCGTGAGTCTAATTGGAATCGCAGAGGAATAGGGGAGAATAGAATGAAAAAAGAAATCGATTTAAATCAACAACGTGAAGAATACGTAGCGTTTATCGAACAACAAAAAACAATGGTATTAAGCAGCTTAGACTTGGAAGGTAATCCATTCACAAGCTATGCACCATACGTACTTCATGAAGGTACTTTCTATATTTACATTAGCAAAATTTCAGATCACTATGCATTCATTGAGAAAAGTCCGAAAGTGAGCGGCATGATTTTAGCAGACGAAGCGGATTCACCAAATCTTTTTGCACGTAAAAGAGCGCGCTTCGAATGTACTTCTAAAATTGTTGCGGATGAAGCACATGAACATATTTTTGAAGTATTCAATGAAAAACACGGAAAACCTATGTTAGATTTACTTCGTGGATTAGATTTCTCATTATTCGAGTTAACACCAGAAGTAGGCCGTTATGTAGTAGGATTCGGTAAAGCATTCGATATTAATATGGCAACGAAAGAATTAAACCATGTTGTTGTAGATAAGAAAAAATAATAAGTGAAAAAACCTCGGAATTAGATGATTCCGAGGTTTTTATTTACACGGTGAAAACTATTTGTTATAATTCCTATAAGATAACTAGGTTATGAAAAGGAGCGATTGAAATGGAAACAACATCATTTTACCGACAAACAATGGCATCAACTTATGCAACACGTAAATTTTTCGAAAAAGTGACGACGGATTTACAAACTCAACTAAGAGAATGGGATGCGGAAGTGTGCGTTGAAGTTGAGAAATGGCGACAATATGTTGTGAAAGTCACATTTGAAAATCGCTTATATCGAATGAACCTAACAAAAAACGAAATTGAATTATATCAACACGAAAGTCCGTTTGCATTGGATCGACTGATTTTAGATGCATTGATAAAACAAGGGCTTACATTAAAACAACCAGCGGGGAACTATTTAGACGCAGTTTATGCATAAAAAAACGAAAAGCAGAGAACGCGATTATTTATACGTTCCCTGCTTTTTTGTATCAATTTAGTTTGGTAATTTGAATTTATTTACGAGCATTTGAACTTCTTCTGAAAGATGTTGTAGCTCTTGAGCCGTTCTTTCCATGCTCTCCATAGATGCTAGTGCTTCTTCAGATGAAGCTGCAACTTCTTCAGAAGCGGCTGCGTTATCATTTGCAGCGTCTAAAACTGTTTGTGAACCAGCTACCATTGTCGAGATCGTCGCAGCGATTTCTTCAGAGATTGCTGACATATCTTCCATTCGTGGAGAGATATCTTGCATACTCGTAATGATTGTTTCGAATTTATGAGCCGTTTCTTCTGCAACAAGCGTACCTGATTGCGCATGCTCAATCGTTTCTTGCATAATTTTCACGGTTTCGCTTGTATCATTTTGAACAGCTAGAATTAACTTCTCAATTTGACCAGCAGATTGTTGTGAACTCTCTGCAAGTTTACGAACTTCTTCAGCTACGACTGCGAATCCTTTACCATGCTCACCTGCACGAGCAGCCTCAATTGAAGCGTTAAGTGCTAATAGGTTCGTTTGGTCCGCAATTGAGCGAATCATCTCTAGAATAGAGCTGATCTCTTTTGTGCGGTCGTACAATGCGCGGATTTTCGTATCTGTATGATTGACTGCATCATGAATCGTATTCATTTTATTAACTGTATTTTTGATTGAATGACCACCATCGACCGCTTGCTCACTTGCAGTAGCAGTAAGATCAGAAACATGTGCAGCTCCTGTAGCGATATTCGTAGTACCTTCTGAAATTTCACGTAAAGCTTCATTTGATTGACCAACTTGATTCGTTTGTTGCTCATTGTTAATTGTCACTTGTTGGATCGCAGAACTGATTTGCTGAGAACTTGCGATATTTTGACTCGTACTTGCCGATAACAGATCAGCAGACTCTTGTACCGTATTCGTATGTGTTTTTAAGTCAGTTAAAAGGCTGATTAGATGTTTTTGCATTTGATCGAAAGCTTGCCCTAATTGCCCAACTTCATCACTGCTTAACACATCGATTTTCTGTGTTAAATCACCTTTACTAATTGTCTTGGCACTCGTTGTTAGTTTTCTAAGTGGTACGAGAATTGAACGGATGACGTAGAAAATCATAATGCCACCAAGAATTAAAGAAACGATGATGACAATAATATTCGTTTTGTAAATGACACTCGTACTTTCATCGGCTTCTGACATATATGTGTTTCCGATGATTTTCCAATCCGTTAAATTGTTCGTTTTATAAAGAACGCGCATTTCACCGATTGTTTTTTCTTCTTCACGTTTACCGCTAGTTAATTGGTTAATCTCTTTTTCAACTTTTGAGCCTAAGTCTTTCTTAGGATGCGAGATGTATTGATCGTTTTTATCAACAATCGACACAAATCCTTTTTTACCAATCGCAACTTGACTAGCAATTGCATGGAATGAATCGATTGTTAAATCAATCCCAACGACACCTTGCCCATTCGGTAATTCTTTTGAAAGTGTGATGACTAATCCGTTTCCAGAAGCATCTTTGTAAGGATCAGAAATTGAATAATTGACACCTTTCGTAGAAGCATACCAAGGACGTTCACGTGGATCATAGTCTTTAGCATACGTGTGATAAGGCATGCGAATCATGTCGCCCTGAGTAGTACCTACATAGGCCATTTCAACATCCGAGTGGCTATTTACATACTCGTCAAGAATTTCACGTGTATCAGAGCCTTTCTTCATTTTTAAAGATGTTGAAGCAAGTTTATCTGCTAAATACTCAATATCATGTGTTTTTAAAGAAACAGCATGAGTGATATTTGTATTTAATACTTCAATGCTAGAGTTGGCATTGATTTTTTGTTGTTCAATGATTTGCTTTTTCGCACTTTGTACGGAAAACCAACCAACGCTTAGTATTGGTACGATTAAGATGATGACAAAAGCGAGAATTAATTTAGTTCTAAGCTGCATTTTTTTCTTCATGTCTATAGACCTACCTTTAAAAAAGATTTCTAGGATATATATCGGAATAAAACCTATGTTGTAAACAAAATGAACATATTAATGTCGTATATAGTGAAAAATAGGTATTTAGAACCCTGTAGTTTTGTAGTATTATTTACATATGAGGTGTTTGAAATGAAATTGAAAATTACTTGTTTAATCTTTAGTTGTTTATTGCTCACAGCTTGTAGTAGTGAGGAAGTGTATAACACGAAGATTGAAAAAGGTTTTTATGCTGTACAACAAGAAGAATTTGAAAGAGCTTTAGGTTATTTCAAATCAGCAGAAAAATTGAATCGTGATGATGAATCATTATCAATTTATATAAATCAGCTCAAAAATTTAAGGAAAGCTGAGGATTCATCTTTTTTAGGTGATGAGGAATTAGCAGCACATTATATTAAAAAGGTTGTCCATGCAAAAAAAGGATCCCCTATAATAGTAGAAAAAGCATTAGAGATTAGAGATCAATTACGTTCCATATAAAAAAGGAGTCCCCATTTGGAGACTCCTTCATTTTTACCCATTATGTGAAAATGAACGATTTAGTAAACTTTGTCGCCGTTAAAAATTGAGTTTTTAACAATTACATAGTCAACTGTACGGATTGCATCAAGTTTCGTACCACCAGCGTAAGAAATTGAAGACTGAAGATCTTGTTGCATCTCAACTAATGTATCGTTTAATGAACCTTTATGTTCAACGTACATTTTTTTACCTTCAACGTTTTTCTTTTCACCTTTTTGGAACTCAGATGCTGAACCGAAGTATTCTTTTACTTTTTTACCATCGATTTCGATTGTGTTACCTGGAGATTCTTCGTGACCAGCGAATAGAGAGCCGATCATAACCATAGAAGCACCGAAGCGTACAGATTTCGCGATGTCGCCGTGTGTACGGATTCCGCCATCAGCGATGATCGGTTTCGTAGCAGCTTTTGCACACCAGCGAAGTGCCGCTAATTGCCAGCCGCCAGTACCGAATCCAGTTTTGATTTTCGTAATACAAACTTTACCTGGTCCAATACCCACTTTAGTTGCATCAGCACCAGCATTTTCAAGTTCACGAACTGCTTCTGGTGTACCAACATTTCCAGCGATTACGAAAGATTTAGGTAATAAACCTTTAATATGTTGGATCATGTTGATTACCGCGTTTGAATGACCGTGCGCGATATCGATTGTGATAAAGTCAGGCGTTAAGCCAAGAGTAGCTAATTCTTCAACGAAAGTATATTCTTCTGGTTTTACACCAACACTGATTGAAGCGATTAGACCGCGACCTTGCATATCTTTAATAAAGTTTACGCGTTTTTCAGGGTTGAAGCGGTGCATAATGTAGAAGTATCCACCTTCAGCTAATTGTGTAGCAATTGTTTCATCAATGATTGTTTGCATATTTGCAGGAACAACCGGTAATTTAAATTTATGTCCACCAAGCTCAATTGAAGTATCACACTCTGAGCGGCTATTTACGATACATTTTGCAGGTACTAATTGAATATCTTCATAATCGAATACGTTATCCATTTGTTAAATACACTCCTAAAGACGAATATTATTTTTAATTGGACGAGAAATGTTCGTCCTTTGGTAATTTACCTTATTTTTTAGGTCATGTCAAAGGTTTTGGAGATAAATTTTTAGAAAATTTTTTGATGTTCAAACAAATCAAACAATTTAGTCCTTGTAAACGCTTTACTGACAAGGTTTTCATACATTTGGAGAAAAATGGATTCAATAAAAGTTGTTTGAATAAACTTTTTTACTCTCATAATAACGACTAGTCATAAAGTTTATTAAGTTGTCATTTTAGCAGTAATAAAGGACGGTTTCGGTACGTTATGATAGAATCAAAGACATAAGAAGATAAAATAAAAACATTTATAATATAAATACATATTTGAGAGGATAAATGAAATGAAAAAACTAGAAATTTCTATTAAAGACCTTTTGATCGGATGCCCACCAATTAAAATCGTGACGGAAGAAGATATGGAAGAATTCGGTGAAATCGTCGATGCCCACCGCGATATTTCATACGGTCAAGTAGAGGTAGATGATGAAGGGAAACTAACGTCACTTGCGATTGATTTAGAGTCAATTACAGAGAATAACGATGTTTCTTTGGACGAGTATGAAGAACTTTCAATTGAAGATATAAAAGAGATGGGTGAAGATTTCGTAAATGAATTTGGTGCGAAAGGTTTGCAGTTAACATCATTCAGTGACTGGGGTTCAGATATATTTTTACTTGTTTTTGAGGCGATGGATGTACAATATCAAATTCCATTACCTGATTCAGGTGTGACGCTTGAAATGAACCGTCATGGCTTTATTTTGTCAGCAACAATAACGCAGTCATACTATCAATTAAAATATCCTGAAGTAAAAATTACAGCAGAAGAAGCGTTAGAAATTTATAAAAAGCGACAATTAATTGAGATGGGTGCAATCCAACAAGATGAGGAAATGCGATTAATGTATTTCCCAATCAGTCATAATGAAGGGATTTCTGTAGATGGAGAATTTTTAGAACTAGATCAATTCTCAATGGATACACCATCTGTTTTGAAAGACATCACAGAAGTGTCGGATGCTTATACAGAAAATCAATTGCTTGGTGTTCACGAAGGTTTAGTTCAAACGGAAGAAGAGGGCCTTACTACGTATAAAAATCCTGAAAATGATGCGATTGAGATCAGCATTAATCGTTCGGATAACACAGAGATCGTAGTAGATTCTTCACTTCCATTCAACGATGAGGTTGAACTAAATGTAGAAGAATTGCAGCAGCGTGCAATCGCATTCTTACAACTTCAAGTTGGTGAAGTTGTAAACAATTATAAAGTTGAAGCTTTCTTTGAAGAAGATGATGAGGAAGAAGAGATTGATGATGATCTAACACCTGAAGAAATTGAAATGTTGAAAGCTTTATCAGAAGCAGATGATGAAGAGGATGAGGAAGAAGATGAAGATGAATATCAGTTTGAGCCATTCGTTTCCTTCGTATTCCATCGCCAAATCAACGGTATTCCAATTCGTGAATATAATGCACATGTAGACATCGGTATTTACAGTGGTACGGTGAGAGATTCATTGATTCCGTTACTTGATGAGAAGTACATTGAAGAGATGGTTGTTAAGCCAACTATTTCAATTGAAGAAGCAGATGAAATGTATAAAAACTCAATTAAAATGGAATTAACACGCGTTCCACATGAGGAAGAAGAATTCATCGTCTATGAACTTTGCTATGTAGTGAAACCAACTTCAGAGCCTGTACACATTGAGAGAATCGATGCTCAAAACGGTAATGTATTTTATTTAGATGACCTGAGTTATGTGGAAGCAGAAGAAGAAGATTTAGAAGAAGAGTAAAACTTAATTATTGCATAGTAATGAATAATTATTACTTTTTAATAGTCTGAGATATTGACAGGAAGTAGTTGATAAGTTAGACTGTTGATAATTATACAAACGAATACAACCTCACAGTTTACCAATTTGTGAGGTAGAGGCGCGATATTTATTAGTGATTCAGGGGAGTAAGAGAAAACATTGATCCTAGTCAGAAGGAAATATCGCCGAAGCGTACGAAGTAACTCAAAACCGTATGCTGGGTCTGCAGTTAAGAATTGCAGGACTGTCTTACTTTTTCACCCAAATTAAGTAAGTTGCGCTATCTCTAAAAGGGAACTGATGAGGATTTCTAGGTCTAGTATTACTAGGGTTCTATGAGTTCATCTCATTTTCCCTTTTGGTACTAGTCCTTTTTTCGTTTTTGGGAAATCTAGTTCAAAGAGGAGAGATTTATTCATGAAAAAATCAATGGGGTTATTTACAGCAATGATGTTAGTGCTAGTTCTGGCTTTAGCAGCATGCAGTTCAGGGGATTCTAAAAAATCGGAATCTTCAGGCGATGGGAAAGATACATTTACAGTAGGTATGGAAGCAGGATATGCACCGTTCAACTGGACGCAAAAAGATGATTCAAATGGCGCTGTGAAAATCGATGGAAACGCTGAGTACGCAGGTGGTTACGATGTTCAAATCGCGAAAAAAATCGCGGACAGCATGGGCAAAAAATTAGTCATTGTTAAAACGGAGTGGGACGGATTAATTCCAGGATTAATCTCAGGTAAAATTGATGCAGTAATCGCTGGTATGTCACCAACGCCAGAACGTAAAAAATCAGTTGATTTCTCTGATATTTATTACGCTTCAAACTTAGTAATGGTCGTGAAATCGGATGGTAAGTATGCAGATGCAACTTCTATTGATGATTTCTCAGGAGCTAAAATTACAGGGCAGTTAAACACTTCTCACTACACAGTAATCGATCAAATTAAAGGCGTTAAGAAAGAAACTGCAGCAGATAACTTCTCTGCAATGCGTGTAGCGCTTGAGTCAGGTAAAATTGATGGCTATGTTTCTGAACGTCCAGAAGGAATTTCAGCTTCAGCAGCTAATGATAAATATAAAATGATTGAGTTCAAAGACGGTTCAGGCTTCAAAGCGGATCCAGTTGAATCATCAATCGCAGTTGGTGTGAAAAAAGACAGTGAATTAACGAAGGAAATTAACAAAGCGTTAGAAAAAATCACTGAAGAAGAACGTCAACAACTAATGGAAACTGAAATTAAAAATCAACCAGCAGCAAAATAAGTATGTACGAGGCTACCAACAGTTCTTGTTCAAAGCGTTGGTAGCTTGTTTTTATAAGGAGTGATTGCGATGAGCCTGGAATGGTTAATTGAGATAGTAAAAGATAACTGGGATATGTTTTTAAGAGGCGCAGGAATGACGATGCTGATTGCTACAATCAGTACGGTTGTTGGTGCGATCATCGGTTTATTAATCGGTGTAGTTGAAACGGTTCCAAAACAGAAAAATGGATTTAAAAAATGGTTTTTACGCATAATCAAAATCATCTTACGTGTGTATGTAGAATTCTTCCGTGGCACACCAATGATGGTTCAAGCGATGGTTGTATTCTTCGGATTACCGCTAATTATGCAATCTATTAAAGCAACAATCGGGACAGATTTTGGTATTGATGGCGATATGAACCGCACATTTGCAGCGGTATTAGTTGTTTCATTAAATACAGGAGCATATATGGCTGAAATCGTACGCGGTGGGGTGCTGAGTATCGATAAAGGCCAATTTGAAGCAGCGCAAGCAATCGGGATGAATCATTGGAAAACGATGATTCATGTCGTGTTACCACAGGTTTTAAGAAATATTCTACCAGCAACAGGTAACCAATTCGTAATGAATATTAAAGATACTTCTGTATTGAATGTTATCGGTGTTACGGAATTATTCTTCACAACGAAATCAATTGCTGGAGCGAATTTCCGCTATTTCGAATCGTTCTTCATTGCTTGTCTTGTTTATTTAGTATTGACGATGGTAGTGACGCAAATTCTACGTTTCTTCGAGAGAAAACTTGGCGGAGATGCAAACTATCAAATGTTAGATATTCCACAACCAAGACGTACAGAAGGACCATTGAAATAAGGAGGAATTTACATGAATACAATTATTGATATTAAGCATTTAAGTAAATCCTTCGGGTCGCATGAAGTCTTGAAGGACATTAACTTTTCAGTCGAAAAAGGTGAAGTAGTTACCGTAATTGGTTCATCTGGTTCGGGGAAATCAACATTACTTAGATGTCTAAATTTATTAGAAACACCGGATGGCGGAGAAGTGAACTATGAAGGTCAGAACATTTTAACGCATATGGAAGATGTGAATGAATATCGTACGAAATTAGGAATGGTATTCCAACAATTCAACCTTTTTAATAACTGTAATGTGCTTCAAAATTGTGTTTTGGGCCAAGTAAGAGTATTAAAAAGAAATAATGTAGAAGCAAAGAAAATCGCTGAAGAATATCTAAACGTCGTGGGGATGGGCAGATATTTAAACGCAAGACCATCACAATTATCGGGTGGTCAAAAACAACGTGTAGCAATTGCGCGCGCATTGTCTATGAAACCAAGAGCGCTATTATTCGATGAACCGACTTCGGCACTCGATCCAGAGATGGTGGGAGAAGTACTGACGGTCATGAAGGATTTAGCAAAAGCGGGTTCAACTATGATCATCGTGACGCATGAGATGGAATTTGCTCGTGAAGTATCGGATCGCATTGTCTTTATGGACCAAGGTGTCATCGTAGAAGATGGAACACCAGATGAAGTATTCAATCATCCGCAACACGAAAGAACGAAAGCTTTTTTAAAACGTGCATTGAAAAACTAGGGGTAGTATTTCATATGAGAGTCGATTCAATTTATTTTGAATTGGCTCTTTTTTTGATCAAAGTTGATTTAATCATAAAAACTAGCTGGTTTTATGAATATATATCCAATTATTGAAAATATATTTAGTTTAAATTTAACCATTTAACATCTGTTCGGTAGAATTCCCCCATCTTCTATAAGTGGGGGATGAATACCGTTCAGTTTGAGGGTTACCGTTGGTAACTCGAAAACTGATATAAAGGTCTTATCGCCATTTTCTTTTAGCTTAGATAA
>NZ_QFVS01000047.1 GCF_003143955.1 Kurthia zopfii
ATCGAGTAAATTTCGAATATCATGATTAATAGACAAGTGATTTTCCCCCTTAGTTTATTGTTTGGTAGACTTTTATTCTATAGGGAAACTCACTTGTTTTCTATTTTTTTTGAATAAAAATAACGTTCATGAAGTTTCCGCACCGATCTGATGAGAGATCGGTGCTTTTTTCTTCACCAACGTTATTTATTGTAGAACCGCAAATGTAGTATTTCGTCTTTTTTTTTCGTGTAATTTACGTCAAATGCAGGAGATACCTTTCAGAATTCGTAGCAAACTGTTAAAATACAAGTAGTGTGTTTTACACGTGACGAGATTGAAAGTGGTGAAGAAAATTGGACGAAAACAAAAAACAGGAATCCAAAGACGATTCTCAACCACAATTAGACAATAAGGAACAGGAATTACCGAGACCGGCAAGTAAATATGTCAAACTCAAACCTTTTACTCTAATTATGATGATAATTGTTTTAATCTTGGGGACTTCTGGTATTACGATTTTCGCGCTTACAGTGGGCGAGAAGAAAGTAGTGGAAGTGCGTACACCAAATCATGAAGAGTTCCAAAAACTATTCAATGCATATGATGAAATTGGAAAATCATATTACGAAGAGGTAGACCAAGACAAGTTAGTAAATGGTGCTTTAAAAGGAATGGTCAACGCATTGGGCGATCCGTATTCAGATTACATGGGTACAGAGGAAGCGACTCAATTCAACGACAGTATTTCTTCTAGTTTTGACGGAATTGGTGCAGAAATTCAAGAAAGAGACGGTCAAATTATTATTGTCTCTCCAATCAAAAATTCGCCAGCTGAAAAAGCCGGACTTTTACCAAATGACATTATTAAATCAGTCAATGGTAAATCAATTGCGGGACTGTCATCAACAGAAGCAGTTCAAAAAATCCGTGGAAAACGCGGTACGAAAGTAGATATCGAATATCAAAGAGGAAAAGATGCCAAGTTACATAAAGTGACATTAGTTCGTGCTGAAATTCCAATTGAAACAGTTTATTCTAAAATGTCGAAAGATAAAATTGCCCATATCCAAATTACGTCATTCGCAGATCGTACGTATCAAGATTTATTAAAAGAACTTGATGCGATGGAAGCGAAAGGTATGAAAGGATTAGTGCTTGATGTTCGTCAAAATCCGGGTGGTATTTTACCAACTGCGATTAGTATTGCGAGCTTATTCGTCGATACAGGCAAAAACGTCATGCAAATCGAGTACAAAGATGGCAAACGTGAAGTTATTAAAGCACAGGATGGACGTAAAGTTCGCGTACCAACTACAGTACTAATCGATGGCGGTAGTGCTTCAGCTTCTGAAATTTTAGCTGCTGCATTAAGCGAATCATCTAATGTTAAATTAATCGGTGAGAAATCATTCGGTAAAGGTACAATGCAAACAGCGAAAAGTCTTGAAGATGGATCCACTTTGAAATATACAACTGGTAAATGGTTAACACCTGATGGTAACTGGATTCACAAAAAAGGAATTCAACCAGATGAAAAAGTGGCCTATCCGAAATATGCGTCATTACCATTCTTAGATGCATCGAAAGAAATGAAGTTAAATGATGTATCCGAACAAGTAAAAGCAGCTGAAAAAATGCTTGTAGCACTTGGTTATAACCCAGGTAAAGTAGATGGATTATACGATGAGTTAACTGCTTATGCGGTAAGTCGTTTCCAAGATAACGAAAAAATTAAAATCGATGGTGTTTTAAAAGGAAAAACGACGCTTAAACTAATGGATGAACTTCGTAAAAAGATTCAAAAAGATGATCCAATGGTAAAAGAAGCGAAGAAAATCATTTTAAAAGATCTAAAATAAGGGGGGAGGGCAGCCAAGTGTTGCCCTTTTCTTCATATGAGGTGGAAAAATGAAAGACGTATATTTATTAAGTGGCTTTTTAGGAAGCGGTAAAACGACATTATTAGCGAATATTATTGCTCATTTTAAAGAAGAAGGATTAAAACCTGCCGTAATTATGAATGAATTAGGCGAGTTGAACTTCGATTCTCAAGCTGTGGAAGAAGGCGTTCCTTTAAAAGAAATGCTGAATGGTTGTATTTGCTGCACAGGTTCAGAAAAAACAGAAGCGCAAATTCAGTCGTTATTAGCAGAACAGGAATTTGATGTACTTATAATTGAAACAACTGGCGCAGCGCATCCAGTCGAGGCTTTGGATGCTGTCTATTCACCATTATTTGCGGATCAACTGAATATTAAAGGAATCATTACTGTAGCGGATAGTAAGCGTTGGTTAATGCGCCATGAAATGACTCCTCAAACGCGTTCTTTATTTTTAGAGCAAATCCGTCATGCACATCTTCTTTTAGCGAATAAATCAGATTTACTAAGTGAAGAAGAATTGGCGAAAGTCACTTTTGAATTACAAGCAATCAATCCGCATGCGACTTTACTACAAACGGTCAATGCAAAAGTACCTTTAAAAATGATTAAAGCAATGCAAGCGACTGTTCGTCCAGAAAAAATCGAAAAAGCCGATTTAGGTGGACATCTTCATTTAAGCTCAAGATTAATTGACTTCACTGGTCAGGAATTTACACAAGAAGCGGTGGAAGATTGGGTGCGTACATTGCCTGAAACCGTGTATCGTATGAAAGGGTATATCCCAATTGAAGGGAATCGTAAGCCGATGTTATTCCAATATGCTTATGGACTAATTCAATGGATGCCTGAATTCGTTAAGATGGATCCTAAACTTGTCATCATTGGTGATGGCATGAATCAAATAGATATTATCGGACAAAAATAAAATAAAAAACATCTTCAAAGACTCGTAATCGGGTACTTTGAAGATGTTTTTTGTTTATAAATGAATCGAACCATATTGATGGCGACTATCGAATAGTAGTGAAATGACACTTTCATAGTATGGGATAAATTTTCCGCCTTTCATTAATTCGAGAATTTCATCTTTCGAAGCCCATCTAACAGCTTGTACTTCTTCTGCTTGTAGTTGTAAACTGTCGATGTTTACTTCCTTTTCAATCAAGTAATAATCGTCAAAACCACGTGCAAAATTAATTGTGAAATGTGGACGAATGTTTTCGAAGTTATGTTGAATGCCTAATTCCTCCAATAATTCTCGAGAAGCTGCATCTTGACTCGTATCGCCTGAGATTGCGCTACCACCACAAGTAATGTCCCATAAATTGGACCAACCGTTTTTGAAAGGTTGACGCTGTTGAATGAGCATCTCATTTTGTGCATTGAAAATACATATATGTACAACGACATGATATTCATCGGATTGGAGTTGTTCATCACGAATTATTTGTTTTGATGTTTTATGCCGATGTAGATCATACAAATCCCATTTTTCCATGTATTCTCCTCCGTTAATTCTTATTTTCTCGATTAATTTTTACGCCATAGTAAATCATTGTATAAGTGATAATAGCCATGAAAATGACGAAATCCCAAACGCCTAAATTTAGTGAATAGAATTGGAGTAAATTCATAATTTCATTAAAAGACATCCAAATTAATAATAGGAATACTTCGATATTTAATACTTTCGCTAAGTTTTTTGCAAGTTGAATTTGTTTTTTAGAAGCGGTTTCGTAATGAAAACCAGGCATATTAATGAATTGAGGGAATTTCTCGATGAAACTCATAATATACCAGAGGAAAATGGCCAAAATCGGTATGAAGAATACAAATCCTTTACTCGACCAGCTGTCAGCTTCACCTTGAATATTATAATGACTTGGAACTTGGTCTGGCAGTTGATTATAATTGAAAATCATGAGTAGGACTGTTGCGAGCCAAGCAAGTAATGCGAAATAATTGAAAAATCGAACCATATAAGCCACCTCTTTCTATTATATTATATCAAAATATATCAACTATTGAAAAAATTACTTTTTTTGGTAATATGGTGATAGGAGGGGTCGCATGAAGAAACGAATTGGTACTTTATTAATTATAGCTCTATTAGTAGTGCTTAGTGGTTGTTCAGGAGGGAAGCTGAAGGGGGAATTGCCGCCTGAAGTGACTGTTTCAATTGATGGGCAGAAAGTAAAAGCAAAATTAGCAGTTTATGATTGGTATTCTGGGTCTACGAAAGTTGGCAGCTATGCTGAAGTTTTGAAGGGCGAGCGTGCGCAAATTGTCGACCCGAAGGAAGAAGCTCATTTTAAAATGGATTATGATCAGAAACCATCAACCGAAGAAATATGTATTGTGAAAGATGAAAAATCGAGCCAATGTAAGAAGGGGAATATGATTAATGCACCAATTGAGAAAGGCGATTACTATATCGAGTATTCGGTCGATTGGCAAGATGGGGATGAAAATCTCGGTTCTGCGACGTATTTAATCGGCATCGCCATTCGATAATTGGAATTGCATACATTAAAACCATAAGAAAAGAGGCTCGCATGATGATGCGAAGCCTCTTTTTGTACGAAATTATTTATTGATTTCGATTAATTTATTAACGATGTTAGCAGTTAGTTCTTCTGCTGTTTTTGGTACGAAGTTTTTAAGGATTGTGTTAACCATAGGTCCCATTGCTCCGCCAGCAGTAATATCTAAATGACCTTCCATTGTTGTGTTATTGTCATCGATTGTGTGCGCTTTGAAGTGACCGCCACCTTTAAAGTTATCAGACATACCTTTTAAAGCGAAGATGACTGATTCTGGTTCGTTCCATTCAGAAATGTTGATTTTTAAAGCTTCTTCAAGATGCGCATAATACTCAGGGTATGCTGCTGGCATTTTGAAATGAGTCGGAGTTTTTTCGTATAAGAAATCAATCATTTCATGACCTTTTTCAACGAAACGTTTGATCATTGGAGATTCTCCGCGACCTTGAGAAAGACGTTCAATATATTTAATTGCTGCTTCTTCAGAATCTTCAATACCTGCATCTTTCATGTAACGGTTTACTGGAATCCACGTAACACCGCCAGAAAATGCTGTAGTACCACCAATTTGATGTGTTTTTTCAAGTGCGATGACTTTTGCGCCTTCTTCAGCTGCCGTTACCGCTGCAACTAATGCTGCGCCACCTGTACCTAATACGACTACATCTGTTTCAAGATCCCATTTTTCAGGAATGAAATTGCTCATATGTAACATCTCCTTGCCTTCATTTTTAAAAACTGCTTTCGAAATCTATTTAACACCGTATTAAATAGATAGTCAATGCTTATTTTACATAATGTACAATAAAACAAAAAATAAATAGAAAAATAGCGTTTTCAACTAGTTATTATGTAAATAACGTGGTAATATGAAAAGTTGTCTATTTAACTCGATGTCAAATATTTTAGGGGTTTATTGGAAAAGTATAGTGGGGGAATCGCGGGATCAGAACCAAAATTAAAATTAGAAAGCCCCCGAATAAGAATCCACTATTCGGGGGCTAATTCATCTATTTAGTTATTTGAAAATTTCTTTTGGACAATTCTTAAGCGAATCGACAATGAAATCGCGCCGACTGCTAAACCTGAAATAAGGCCGATCCAGTAACCTGTTGGACCGAAATCAAGAACATCGGCAAGAATATAACCGAGTGGAAGGGCGATCACCCAATATGAAATAACGGCCATGATTGAAGTCGTTGTTACATCTTTATAACCGCGTAATGCACCTTGAATCGGGGCTTGTACCGCATCTGAAAGTTGGAAAAATGCTGCGTAGATTAGGAAGCCAGTTGCCAACGCAACAACCTCTAAGTCATCGCTATAAACAAGCGCTATTTCTCGTCTAAGTAGAATTAAAGCACCTAATGTCAGCGTACAAATACTCACTGCGAGAATAATTGCTTTTTTCGTATAATCTTTTGCATCTTCGTATCGTTTCGCACCGATTTCAAAACCAATTAAAATTGTAGCACCCATCGAAATACTTAGAGGAATCATATACGCTAAATTGGCGAAGTTCATTGCTATTTGATGTGCGCCAATGACTTCCGTCGTATATTTACTCATAATGATTGTAACGACCGCAAAAATACCTGTTTCAGCAAATAATGCTAGTCCGATTGGGAAACCGATTTTTAATATTTCCTTCCATTTCACCCAATTAGGTTTCGGGAACTTTTTGAAAATAGTAAAATCACTAAATGGCTGTGATTTAAGTGTAATCCAAATGGCGATGCCACAAATAATCCAGTATGTAATGGCTGAAGCAATCCCAGCGCCGACGCCACCTAATGCAGGCGAGCCTAAATTACCGAAAATAAATACATAGCAGAAAAATATATTAATGGGTGTTGCGATTAATGTGATGAACATCGAAGTACGCGTTTGTCCAAGTGCATCAATAAAGCTTCTTAAAGCCGTATAAATGAAAAGAGGGACGAGGCCACAACTCATGGCGATTAAATAGCCGTGAGCAACATCATGAACATGCGGTTCTAATGGCATTAATGATAAAATAGGGTTTAGCAAAGCTAAAATGAGTGCGAACACTATTAAAGCTAAGACGATGGCGACAATAATTCCTTGCTGAACGGAAAAAGTTGCCTCTTTCGTTTTTTTACCACCTATAGATTGTGCTACAATTGGTGTAATAGATAGTAATATTCCTGACACCCCTACATAAATAGGCATCCAAATGGAAGAACCGATGGATACACCTGCTAAATCAGTTGTTCCGTACTTACTTGAAAACAATACATCAAAAAATGTCACTAAATACAATGCGATTTGTGTGACGAGGATCGGGGTAATGATGACTAACAACTGTTTCCATTTTTGAGAATGGGTTGTTGTTTGGTACATTGTTACGCCTCCTTTCAAAAATTGGGGCAAACGTGCCTTTTCATGGCGATTTCGTTGTAGTACAATATTATATTGATTTAAGAAAATATAACGAAAAATTTCCTATAAACAGAATGGAGTTTATTATACTAATGAAGAAAAAAACAGTTGTACTTACTGGTGGAGGAACTGCTGGACACGTATCACTTAATCAAGCAATCATACCATCATTTTTAGAGAAAGGCTATGACGTTCACTATATTGGCTCAAAAGTGGGTATTGAAAAAGAAATTATTTCAGAAGCATTTCCTGAGTTGCCATTCCATGCCATTTCAAGTGGTAAATTACGTCGTTATTTCTCGATGAAAAACTTCACTGATCCGTTTAAAGTTTTAGCAGGTGTTTCTCAAGCACTTGTATTATTGAAGAAACTAAAACCGATGATTATCTTCTCAAAAGGTGGTTTCGTATCAGTGCCGGTTGTCATGGCTGCGAAATTATTAAAAATCCCAGTTGTATCACATGAATCAGATGTAACACCTGGTTTAGCAAATAAACTATCTTCACCATTTGCATCACATATTTTCACGATTTTCAAAGAAACTTTAAAATATTTACCGAGCGAAAAATCAACTTGCACAGGTTCAATTATTCGTTCTGAACTATTTGAAGGCGATCGCCAAAGAGGGTTAGCTCGCTGTCATTTCGACAACGGGAAATCTACAATTTTAATTATGGGTGGTTCATTAGGTTCTAAATTCATCAATGATGCAGTACGCAATAATTTGACGGAATTACTATTAGAAAATAATGTTATTCATCTATGTGGTAAAGGAAATTTAGATGAAGCATTAACTGAAATGCCAGGTTACCAACAATTTGAATATGTAACAACGGAGCTATCGGATTTACTTCACGCGAGTGATTACATTATTTCACGTGCAGGTTCGAACTCGATTTTCGAATTTTTAGCGCTTGAAAAACCAATGTTACTTATTCCATTATCAATGGCGCAATCACGCGGAGATCAAATTGTAAATGCGAAAATCTTCAAACAACAAGGTTTAGCAGAAGTATTACAAGAGGAAGATTTAACGACGGAAAGTTTCATGGAAGCTTTAAACTTATTAAAAGCGAATGAACCAACTTTACGCCAAAAAATGCAAGAAGCGGAATCGCCAAAAACACCAGACGAAATGGTTGAGCTGATTTTAGCCTACGCAAAGAAATAGGGAAATGACAAGGCTGTGGGAAACCACAGTCTTTTTTCTTTAATAAGAACGAAATAGTGCTTCACTTGTCGCTCGAAAGCATTCGTTAAAAAAGCCAAAACAAATAGGCACATTCCATCCTCGTTCGTTGAATGGAATGTGCCTATTATTATGAATTCCTACATTGCTTGTTCAGTTGACTGTGCAAGGCGAGCAGAGTATAAATAGAAATTGTCTTTTTCAATTTTGAATAATTCATACTGTTGTTCACCGGCGTTGATTTGGGCGAAAAGAGAGGGGTGACTCTCTTTTGCGTCGAGTGCGTACTCTAACTTTAATACTGCACGTTGAGATTTTACATTCTCTTTTTTGATCTTCATAAATACTGTTTGGAAATCCAACTCAAAAAATAGTTCATTAAAGAATTCTAACTTAGCTTGCTGGTTGTAGCCTAAGCCTTGATAAGGTTGGCCAATCCAAGTGCCTAAAAATCCTGCACCTTCTTGAATATCGTACAAAGTAATTGTGCCGATTGGCTGCTCCAAATCACCAAGAATTGTGCGTGAAACCACTAGACCTTGTTCTTCTTCCTCCATAAGCTGACGAGTCATAAACCATAATTGATCTGCCGTTTTAGCCTTTTGACGAACAAAAGGAAAGACAGATGGGTGGCTTAACAATTCAAATAATTCATTACTCTCGTAAAGATCACGTTGTTTAAGCATACCGAACGCCTCCTTTTGGGTGGATGTTGAACATTTCCTATCCGTTCCACCCTCGAAATTTTTCATATATTGTTGCATAAAAAATCTCGGGGTGGGAATCGAACCCACTAGAACCAGAAACCTGGTGACGCACCATTTGCCTTCCCTAAAATCTACTATTCAATAGAGATTCATTTATGAAATTATTTTGCACTTTTAATATACAAAATAATTACTCATTTGAAAAGTATTTTTTTGAAAAAAAAGATAATTTTTTTAAACAAAAATACTTGATTTTTCAGTGACCTTAATTTACAAGGATTTACAGTGAAAAATAATAGATTTTAAGGAATTACACATATATTACCCGATATATGATAGAAATATGCTTTATTATAGATATTTTTTCGAGATGTATTTTATGCTTTTTTGAGATACTTTTTGACGATGCTTGATACATAAAAGATTTGCGATAAATGGAAGCTATTTTATGATGAAAAACAGAGAAAAATTAATAGCAAAATTATATCATTTTCAATCAAGTAGGAAAGGTTTGGACTAACTACTCACAGTGAAAATGAATTACAATTAGTTGAAAAGTAGAAGAGGTGACGAAATGACTTATAAAGTCTTGATCGTTGAAGACGAAAAAAGTATTGCCCGCTTTATCGAATTAGAATTAAAGCATGAGCAATTTGATGTAACGGTGGCACATGATGGGAGAACGGGGCTTGAATTGGCTACGAAGGATCATTTCGACGTTCTACTATTAGATGTGATGTTACCGGCATTAAATGGCATAGAAGTGTGCCGTAGAGTGCGCAAAGGTTCAGACATACCAATTATCCTTATTACCGCTAGGGATGCTGTAATGGACCGTGTAGCCGGTTTAGATGCAGGGGCAGATGACTATGTTGTTAAACCATTTGCGATTGAGGAACTGTTAGCCCGCATTCGCTCAGTTTTGAGAAGAACTACTACTAAAGCCGAATCGAGTTCATTACAATTCAAAGAAATCGAAATCGATGAAAAGGCGTACCAAGCATATGTTGGTGACACGCCACTGCAATTGACGAAAACTGAATATGATTTATTAACACTACTCGTGAAGAATCAAGGCACTGTATGCACGCGGGAGCAAATACTAACATCCGTCTGGGGCTACGATACAGAAGTAGAAACCAATGTAATCGACGTCTATATTCGCCATTTACGCGCGAAGCTGCCAAAAGATTTAAGTCATTATATTGAAACAGTTAGAGGAGTTGGGTATGTGATGCGCCAATGAAAATAATGAATAAAGCAAGGCATTATTTAGATCATCGCTCACTGAAATCGAAATGGGCGTTTACTTCTGCGTTTGTCATTTTTATTAGTTATTTATTAATCTGTATCGTCATGTTCATCTCACTTCAAACATGGCTGTTATCAAATGAGAAACAATCGGTCACGCGATCAATGGAAGATTTAATCTCTTATTTTGAAAAAAGAGGGCAGTTTTTAACGGTGGACGATATTCGCCAAAATGAAAGTTTGATCAATGCGATTGTTGATAAGAAGCAAACTGCTCGTATTTTAAATAAAGATGGTGTAGAAATATTACGTATTAATAATACGGTTGCGGAAATTCCGCCATTGCCGAAAAATGTACCAGATAGCGGTTTTACAATTCATAAAGATAAAATCGAGCGAGAGGATAATTTTGTCGGAACCGCGAAATTGAGCTTGGGGCAATTTAATGGGTATATTCAAGTGACCCACCCACTGACACAATATACGTCCTTAATGAAATACTTCCTGACAGCGATGATTTTGATGGGAATTGGCGCATTAGCTGCATCGGCCGCCATTGGCTATACATTGGCGACTCGGCTATTACAACCGGTGAATCAGTTGCGCAAAGAGATGAATCGAGTAGCAGATGAAGGATTCGAGGCGAAGATACAACTTCAAGAAACGCGCAATGACGAAATTGGGGAGTTAATTCATGTGTATAAACGAATGATGGGCGAACTTGAGGAAGCGTATTTGCAACAACAGCGTTTTATTTCGGATGCATCACATGAATTGCGTACACCTATTCAAGTTTTAGAAGGACATTTGAATTTATTGAAGCGTTGGGGGAAGGATGATCCTGAAATAATGGAGGAATCGCTGACAACTTCACTACAAGAAATTCAGAGAATGCGATCATTAATAGAGGAATTATTGAACCTTGCAAGAAGAGAACCAAAGGACTCCTCTAAACTGACTAATATAATAGAAGAAACGGCAAATGTAATAGCCGAAACCGAACGATTACATCCAGAGTCAGAACTGATACTTGAAAGTAATCAATCAACTACTCTCGAAGCAGTGATCTCTAAGGATGCTTATAACCAAATCGTACGCAACCTATTACAAAATGCTATACGTTATTGCGAAAAAAAACCAATTGTGCGAATAAGCTTGACAAATATGTCCGAGTACCACAAAATCGAAGTCGAAGACAATGGCATTGGTATTAAAAAAGATGCAATTCCACGAATATTTGACCGTTTTTATCGCGTTGATGATGCCCGTTCGAGAGAGCATGGCGGAACTGGTTTAGGCCTAGCAATCGTCAAAATGCTTGTCGAGAAATATGATGGACAAATTTCAGTATCCAGTATTTACGGTGAAGGCACAAAGTTTACCATTTATTTGCCCGCAAATAGAAATTAAACAAGGTTATTCGGTGTTTCAAGCCCAAATATGCTGAATTTGTGAAAAAATATTGTATTTTTTGTGAAGAGTAGTAAGATTGAAGGGTAAAAATATTATATCTAAATGCTCAAAGAATTCGCTTACACGATGTAGATATAATTAAGAAAAATATAATTTCAGTGGATTTTCATATTTATAATAGGAAAGATGCCACTAGGCAAAAAACTTGGAGGTTATTCTCATGTCAAACAACGTTTCACCATGGGCTGCTTTTTCAGGACCTAACCTTGGCTATGTGATGGATATGTACGATTTGTACCTTACATCACCAGAGGAAGTAGATGCAGAATTAGTAGCATTATTCGAACAATATGGCGCGCCAGTTGCTGAATCAGCGAACAGCGAATCAACAACAGCGGTTGCCGCAGGAAATATGACTGCTATTCTTGCAGCGGTAAAATATGCAGATGCAATCCGTAACTTCGGACATTTAGCAGCTGATATCTACCCACTTCACAACCAAGAAATCGATACATCACGCATTGAAGCATCTGCTTACGGTTTATCTGATCAAGATTTAATTGAAGTACCTGCTACAGCTCTTATGCAAGAAGTGCCTGCTGGTGTACGCAACGGTTTAGATGCAGTGAATTACTTAAAAGAAATTTATACTGGTAAAATTGCTTTTGAATTTAACCAAGTTGTTGGACAAAAAGAAAAAGAGTGGATTCAAAGTAAGATTGAAAGCGGTTCATTGAACGCTAAACTTTCTGCTGAAGATCAAAAAGCAGCTCTTAACTTATTAAATAGCGTTGAAGGTTTCGAGCAATTCATGCACAAAACTTTCGTCGGTGTTAAACGTTTCTCAATCGAAGGTGTGGATTCATTAGTTGTATTAATCGACGAATTGATCAAACGCTTTGAAAATAAAGATACAAAAGACATTCAAATTGGTATGGCTCACCGTGGTCGTCTAAACGTGTTAACGCACAACGTACACAAACCATACAAAATGATGTTAGCGGATTTTGCTCACGTACCAAGTGACTCATTCGTACCTGAAGACGGTTCATTAACAGTAACTAAAGGTTGGTCTGGCGATGCTAAATATCACCTTGGCGCAACTTACAAATCAGAAACTGGTAGCCGTATTTCATTAGCTTACAACCCATCTCACTTAGAAGTAGTTTCTCCTGTAGTAAATGGTGCAACTCGTGCCGTACAAGATGATACTTCAAAAGCTGGTGGAGCAGTTCAAGATCAAAATAAATCTGTTTCAATCCTAGTACACGGTGATGCGGCATTCGCTGGTCAAGGTGTAGTAGCTGAAGGATTTAACTATGCTGGTACTAAAGGTTTCACAACTGGCGGATCTGTACACATTATCGCGAACAACATGATCGGTTTCACAACTGAACGTTACGATTCTCGTTCAACAGTTTACTCTTCAGATTCTGCAAAAGGTTACGAGATTCCAGTATTACACGTAAACGCTGATGCTCCTGAAGCAGTTATTCAAGTTGCTAGATTCGCAGTTGAATACCGCGCAATGTTCGGCAAAGACATTTTAATCGACTTAATCGGTTACCGCCGTTACGGTCACAATGAAATGGATGAACCAATGATCACAAACCCAGAAATGTACAATATCGTTCATAATCATGAAACAGTACGTGCATTATATGGTAAACAACTTGTTTCTGAAGGTTTGTTATCGGAAGATCAAGTAACGCAATTACAAGCAGATATTAAAGCGACTCTTCAAGCAGAACTTGATGTAGTACGTGCTGCTAAAGGCGCTGAGCCAGATCACTCTGTACCTCAAGTAGTACTTGATGGTTTCCCAGAAGTTGACACTGGTGTCGGTACTGAACGCTTAACAAAAATGAACGCTGAATTACTTGATTTCCCATCAGAATTCAACGTCTTCAAAAAATTAGGCAAAATCCTTAGTCGTCGTAATGACCCATTCGTAGGTAAAGGTAAAATTGACTGGGGTCACGCTGAAACACTTGCTTTTGGTACAATCATCCAAGATGGTCACCCAGTACGTATTTCAGGTCAAGACGCTCAACGTGGTACATTCGCACACCGTCACCTTGTTCTACATGATGAGAAAAACGGTAACGAATTAACAATGTTACACCATATTTCTGACGCAAAAGCATCATTCGATGTAATTAATAGCCCACTTTCAGAAGGTTCTATCCTTGCTTACGAATTTGGTTACAACGTTGAAAATCCAAATGCACTTTCAATTTGGGAAGCACAATATGGTGACTTCGCAAATATGGCACAAGTAATGTTCGATAACTTTATCTCAGCTTCTCGTTCTAAATGGGGCGTTAAATCTGGTTTAGTTATGTTATTACCACATGCTGCTGAAGGTCAAGGTTCTGAACATACATCTGCACGCCTAGAACGTTTCTTACAACTAGCTGCAGAAAATAACTGGACAGTTGCAAACCTTTCAAGCGCTGCAAACTACTTCCACTTATTACGCCGCCAAGCTGCAATGCTTAATACTGAAGCGATTCGTCCATTAGTATTAGTTTCTCCAAAATCATTACTACGTAACCAAATCGTAGCTGCTGATGTTGAAGAACTTGCTACAGGTCAATTCGAAACAATTATTGAGCATCCTGTAACTGGTAAAGATGCGAAGAAAGTTGAAAAAATCGTATTTGCATCAGGTAAAATGGCAATCGATCTTGCAGAGAAAATTGGTGATGGAGCAGGCTTCGAACACTTACACTTAGTACGTGTAGAACAACTTTACCCATTCCCATCTGAAAAAATCTCTGCAATCGCTGCTAAATATCCTAAAGCGAAAACACTTGCTTGGGCACAAGAAGAACCGAAAAACATGGGTTCATGGCAATTTGCTGATCCGTACTTACGCGAATTAGCTGGAGATAAAGCAGTTACTTATGTTGGTCGTGGCGATCATTCTTCACCAGCTGAGGGAGATCCAGATTCATTCAAAGTTGCACAAACGAAAGTAATTGAAGAAGCAGTATCTAAATAAATCGTTCATATATTGAAGGAGGAAAATTTAAAATGGCTGACATTATCGTACCAGAATTAGCAGAATCTATTACAGAAGGTGAAATCGTACGCTGGGTTAAACAAGTAGGCGATTCAGTAGAAAAAGGCGAATTCATCGTAGAATTAGAAACAGATAAAGTAAACGCTGAAATCATCTCTGAAGAAGCAGGTGTTCTTACTGAAATCCTTGCTCAAGAGGGTGACGTAGTAGAAGTAGGCGCAGTAATCGCTAAAGTTGATGCAAACGCATCTGCAGCAGCACCAGCACCAGCACCAAAAGCTGAAGAAGCTCCAGCAGCGGCACCAGCACCAAAAGAAGAAGTAAAAGAAGCAGCACCAGCACCAGTAGCTCCAGTTGTGGAAGAAACTACTTCTAACGAACGTGTAATCGCTTCTCCAGCAGCACGTAAATTAGCTCGTGAAAAAGGAATCGACCTTGCATCAGTATCTCCAGTAGATCCTCAAGGACGCGTTCGTGTTCAAGACGTAGCAGCTCACGGTACTGCACCAGCAGCACCAGCAGCATCTAAAGCGGCTCCAGCACCAGCAACTAAAGCTGTTGATGAATCACGCGTAGAAGCAGTTAAAATGACTCGTCGTCAACAAACTGCAGCTCGTAAATTACTTGAAGTATCACAAAACACTGCAATGCTTACAACTTTCAACGAAATCGACATGACAGCTGTTATGGCACTTCGTAAACGTAAGAAAGACGCATTCATGGAAAACCATGAAGGAACTAAACTTGGTTTCATGTCATTCTTCACAAAAGCTGTAACTGCAGCTCTTAAAAAATACCCAGCAGTTAATGCTAAAATCGTTGGCGAAGAATTACACTACAACAAATTCTTCGACGTTGGTATCGCAGTAGCGACTCCAGACGGTTTAGTAGTACCAAACGTACGCGACACTAATCGTAAAAACTTCGCTGAAATCGAATCTGATATTGCTGAATTAGCTGTTAAAGCACGTAACAAAAAATTAGCTCTTTCTGATTTAGAAGGTGGATCATTCACAATCACTAACGGTGGTGTATTCGGTTCATTAATGTCTACACCAATCATCAATGGTGACCAAGCAGCAATCCTTGGTATGCACAACATCGTAAAACGCCCAATCGCTGTAGGCGACGAAATCGAATTACGCCCAATGATGTACGTAGCACTTTCATACGATCACCGTATCATCAACGGTAAAGAGTCTGTTGGATTCCTGAAAATGGTTAAAGACTTAATCGAAAACCCAGAAGATTTATTATTAGAAGCATAAGAAAAGCCTTACGTATCAATGGTTTGAAGCACTTCTAAAAATGAATATAAATGAAAAGCCTCCGAGAAATCGGGGGGCTTTTTTATGTCGTTTTATGACTATTTTTCTAATTTGACCACAGTTTGACCACATGAGCTTTTTTCATTTAGAAAATCTGTCAATAAATCAGTCGTTTTTTCAATCTGTTCTGAAGTCACGTGAGTATAGATGTTCATTGTGGTTTCAATATGAGCATGACCTAATAGTTTTTCAATAAATAAAGTTAGTGAAATAAAAGTACCGAAGTTTAATCTGATTGGTGTTGAATATCCTATCGCTTTTTGATCAATATGTGAATCCAGTGCTAAAATACTCCCTGAATAGACTTTTCACTTTTTTATTTCTCTAAAATAATATTCATGTATTTTATAGAACAACCCTGAGATACGGCAAATAACCGTATTAATGTTATAAAATACTAAAATAAAAAGTTATTAATATGAAAAATCTCCCAATTTAAAATATAATAATAATGACAATCCATTATATAAAGTAAATATAATAATGGTGACTTAATGAAAACTCCTTATATTATATTGGTAAGAGCATTTTCATGTTAGAAATAATATAAATATATTATGTAATTAATTTCTTAGTTACTATAACATTAGTGTTATGGGGAGTTGATCATTAATAGGCTGGAAATTCATTAAAATAAACGTTTAAAAAGAGGTATCAGTTCAAAAAGTAAAAGGTTTTTGTAGAGTTATAGTTGAAAGATATCTTCAAAATTTATTTTTGAAAAATCAAAGAATATACGATGAAAAATAGTATAGAGAAGTAATTAATAGTTTTAATATAATTAATTTAAAGTGCTATTTCCATGAATGAAGAAAAAAATAGCAAAAAAATGAAGGGGCTTAAAAGCAGTGAAAACCGTACTGATTATTACAAATACAATTGATTTAACAGTAGACTATATAATAGATAAGTATTCAGACAAATGTAAGTTTTTTAGGTTAAATACTGACCGTTTTCAAGATTATGCGATAAAAATAAATTCTAAAGACACTCTTATTGAATACCGAGATAAGAGTTCTCATCTATTTTTATCTGAGTGTGATTCCATGTATTATAGAAAAATAACACTCCCAACTTTGGATGAATATCCAAATAAGTACAGACAAATGATGCAACGTGAAATGATGACAGTTATTGATGGTATTGCTGAAACGGCAGGGGGTATTGGATTAACACGTCCATCAATTATTCGGAAAGCAGATAACAAAGTGATACAACTGGGTATTGCTAGTGCAATTGGGTTTAAGTTACCCAATTCACTAATAACAAATGAAGATTTAGTAGCTAAGTCCTTTACATCTTCAAATAAAACTATTGTAAAACCAATTTCGGTTGGGAAAATATTATCTTCAAATTCAGTTGGATTCATTCAGACAAATATTGTAAAGGCTACTTCAGAAATTAAAGGGTTAAGTAATTCTCCAGCCTACTTTCAATTTTATCAACCAAAAGATTATGAAGTACGATTAACAATTGTAAATGAAGTATTCTTCGGCGTTCGTATAGATTCTTCAAATAAAATTGATTGGAGAAAAGAAGATGCAGTTCTGAAATATAGCAAAATTGATATTCCATCAGATATTGCTGGAAAATGTTTGAAAATGATGTGTCAATTAGAATTGAAATTCGCAGCATTTGATTTTATTGTTAATAATGGAGATTATTTTTTTCTTGAACTAAATGCAAACGGCCAATGGTTATGGTTAGAAGAAGAACTAGATATAGATATTTCTACGGAGATAATGAATGTGTTAGTGAGTGGTTTATGATATGAAGAAATTCAATTATTACTTAAAGAAACTACTTTCTTGGTCACCGATTTTACGTGTTACAGATGATTCAAAGTACAATAAGATTGAAAAAGGATCTGTGGAATTCAGGATATCTTTTGTCAGTTTCACATTGGGTATAGTTAGTTATTATTTTTTTACTTGGAAACCTAAAGAGGGTAGTAAGTGTTTTCACAAACTAAATCTGTATGATGTACAAAAATATAATGAAAATATTAGAAAATTTGAAATACAATATGATGAGTATTTAGAAGAACTAAAAGAAAAGGATACAACAAATAAAAAAGTAGAAAAAGAGTTTCTATCGAGAAGGATATCTGAAATTGAAACAATAAAAGGGAGAACGTTTAATAAATTCTTAGCATATATTGCATTATTTGTTTTTATAGTACCTTTATATATATCGAAGATGACAATATCGATTCCTAAACTTACAACATATAATATTATCTGTGTGTTAATCATGAGTTACATAATAATAAATTTGTCATTGATAACCTATGAATTTATTAAGGTGAAGAATGTTAAAAGAGTAACATTTCACAGTATTCGCAAAGCATTAAAATTAGATGTTGAGAATAAATATTTAGCTATGCTCTTCTACGAATGGAAGCACAATGAAAATGAATCAATATTAGAAGTAGCACTTATTAAAAATTTGGAGAAATATATGTGTATATTGATAATGTCTAGCATAGTAATTATAGTTAACTCAAATTTTGAAAATGTAATAAGAGAACCTGCTATTCAAGAAAATTTGACTTTATATAAATTCAATCATATAGAACGTGAGAGTTTTCATACATTTTTAACGGAAAATAATAAGAAAATAGATAAGTTGAAAAATAATATTTTAAGTGATGATTATTCTCGAATTATTATTATTTCACCGAAAAACGACAATAAGAGTGATGACTTTGTGAAATTAATAGGTCTATATACTGGTGGAAATGAACAGGTCATTGAAGTGAAGAAAAGTAGCAATGTTAATATCACAGATGTTATTTTAATAAAGGAGTGAATTTTGATGAAAAAACCTTATATTGCAAATTATCTAGAGGAAGTGCCATTACAACAATCAGCAGAATTGTTTTACGATAGTAAAAGTCAGATGAATTACATAGATAATTGCTTTAAAATAAAAGCGATTGAATATAATAGAGGTCCCCAAACAACCACTTTAACGGAAACAAATGAGAACGCAGATACTGATTATATTTATAGTGGACCAGAAACCACAATTAGAACGGATTCAACAGAAAATAGTGATATTAATTATTATTGTATTGAAACAGTTGAAAAAAAGGGAATCAACTCACTCACGATATCCAATTCAGTAAGTCTAGGCCCAGATACAACTCGACAAACTTTTACTTCCGAATCAGCAGATGAGAACCAACAAGTATTTTTTGGTCCAGATACAACAATAGAAACTCGGACGAATGAAAACGCTGATTTTGACTAAATTAGAATAATTTCATTAAAAGGAAATATAAATTTGAAGTAGAACCAGATGAAGAATTAGCTGAATTTCCTTTTAGTGTAAGAAACTATTTCGATTATCGCATGAATATTTTAATAACTAAAAATGGACCGCTACAAGAATTTTGCGCTTCTACTTTTAATGCTGCAATCTTAGTAGGAATCGCAAAAGGTTTAATCGAGATATATGCCGGTAATAAGACGAAATTCACAGTTGAAATTTATGAAAGTACGCATGAATCCACATTTACCTATTTCCAAAAACTACTGATAGTTACAAGTTATGAAGCTCATAATGGTGAGACACTTGAAGTATTAAAATGTCGTTCAGATGAGTTTGTAGAAGCGTTGTGTAGTGCAAGATAGAAGTACAGAGTTTTGAAAGGAATAAGTACATAACGCTGCAATTGTAAAATAATAATAAAAGGCTTGCCAGCCTTCCAAAATTTCTCTACTGTATTGGTGTCGAATCAAA
>NZ_QFVS01000048.1 GCF_003143955.1 Kurthia zopfii
CGAATCTACTTACATTTCCATTTAAAAAGAGCGAGCCACGCTTCATAAATGAAACGTGATCTCGCTCAAACCAATCGATTTTTATTCAATTGAAAACTCTCACCAACGTTATTTGACAAAGAGCCATCTTTTTTCCATCGCACGGTAAGGTAAACCACCATCGATGAATTCTGGAGATGTAATGCGATAATCCTGTGTCTCATAAAACGGAACAGCATGGATTTGTGCATATATTTTAATGACATGTACATCATAGTCATTATCTGTTCGAGTCGCATATTGTTCTAGCTTTTGCATCATGCGAACACCGACTTGTTGGCGACGGAATTGTGGTAGTACACAAATGCGATCAACCTTGGCAACATGTGCATCTAATAAACGCACACGACCAGCAGCAATCGGCTCACCTTCATGATAAGCAACAATATGTTGGGAAATTTCATCGTACTCGTCTTGTTCTAACGGTAATGGAATACCCTGCTCTTTCACAAAAACTTCTCGTCTAACAAAGAAAGCATCCTCAAGTTCTTTAGGTGTTTGGACGAGTCTTACGAGTAAATCTAACGCCATCGTCATTCAGTACCTTGCAAACGGTAAGTCTCAAACACTGTCCAAGAGCCGTTTTCAAGTTGATATAGTAAATGGATGCGATCAATTGTCTCTTTGAAGTCGATAGCAGTCATACGCAGTTGACCGTAAATGTCATCTAACTCGTCTGCTGTAATACCTTGAGCAAGCGTAATATGTGGCACATATTGATATTCTGCAGCGCCACCTAATGCATCAATGTGTAATGATTTGTTCAAGTCATAAAGTGGTTCACTT
Source organism: Kurthia zopfii (assembly GCF_003143955.1). Classification (GTDB taxonomy): domain Bacteria; phylum Bacillota; class Bacilli; order Bacillales_A; family Planococcaceae; genus Kurthia; species Kurthia zopfii. The sequence continues at coordinate 826 of NZ_QFVS01000048.1, forward strand.
GCATCGACTTTTAAATAAATTACATTATTAATGGGTTTAAAAGTGCCGACTTTTGGAATTGAAATATCAAATGCCTGTGCATTTTTTGTAATTTCTAATAATTGATCCGCGACAGCTTTTAAGCCAGCTTCATCTGTTTCTACTTCAGAACGAAGCGTAATATGAGGTGGTAATTGCGCGTAATGTGAGTCATAACGCATACGATAAGAATTTGCAAAATCTTGAACTTCCTTTGATGGAAAAGCAACGATACCATATTTCATAGAAAAACCCCCAATAAAAATATTTTTATATAAACATTATAACAAATTGAAAGGGTTTTTCGCTCAATAAAACATTTTATTTATGGAAAATACGCATTATTGCTTTTGGTAAATCAGGTTTCCAAGTCTTCCATGTATGGTCGCCCTCAAGTTCTACGTAGTCGTAATCGATTTTCTGATCATCTAATTGTTCATGTAATTGGCGGTTCGGCGTCAGGAAATCTTTCACCTGACCATCTTTCGTATGGACGGTTTCTTCTCCTTTTCCAATTGCATGATAAATATGATAATCGATGCCTTTTGGCAAATCTTTTACGAGTTCCAACACTTCGTCCGTAATATGTGGAGAATGTAAAATAGCTTGTTGGAACACATCTGGGTATTTGACTAGCGCCAACAACGAAACTGTCGCGGCTTGCGAATCTCCCATTAAAATCCGTTCATCGGGTGCATCTGAAATGGAATAGTTTTCTTCAAGATACGGCACTAATTCTTCTGCTAAAAAAGTTAAATAGGCATCATGTTTTTCGCCATTTGGCATATATTTTTGGCGACGATCTTCGGAATTAATATACGGAATGCCGACGACGATATGTTCATCGATTTCACCATCCTCAATTTTTTCGTCCAAAATTCGCGATAGACTACCTAATTGGAAATAATCATTACCGTCATTTGCGATGGCGACAGGGTAGGTCATCATCGGTGTATAATTCGCTGGCGTATAAATTAATAATTTCATTTCCTCTTGTAAAGCATTGCTATAGAGCATCGTAGTTGCTAAAGATCCCTTTTCCAAAAAAAAGCACTCCTTTAATAATTTGTAGGAAAATTGTATCATAGAAGATGATGCACTTCATCTATAGAAGTGAAATAGAAGAAAGTAGGTATTAAAATGGATAAAAAACAACCAGTTCCTTCGGTAGAAGTTTCGAAAGCCGCTCGTGCAGCACTTGAGCGTAGAGGCGTGACATTAAGAGATATCGGTGAAATCGTATATGAGATGCAATATACATATAATGAAGGATTAACATTGGATCATTGTATTGAAGCGGTAGATGCAGTTCTTCGTAAACGTGAGATGCAATACGCTTTATTAGTTGGAATCGAATTAGATGAACTAGCGGAGAAAAATTTATTATCACAACCACTTCAACAAATTATCGAGACTGATGAAGGTTTATTTGGTGTCGATGAGACGATTGCTCTTGGTGCAGTTTTAACATATGGTAGTGTCGGTGTTACAACATACGGCCATTTAGATAAACATAAAGTCGGCATCATCAATCAATTAGATACGAAAACAAATGAAGGTGTACACACTTTCCTAGACGATTTAGTCGGTGCAATTGCGGCAGCAGCTTCATCACGACTGGCTCATAGAATTCGTGATATGGAAGAGAGCGGCATTAAACTAGCTGAAGGTATGACAGTTTAAAGAAGAAATAGAGAAGCAGAATCGCGATTAATTATCGTGATTCTTTTTTATTTCTAAGAACGGACAATCGTCTTGAAGTGAGGTAAAATAGTAGAAAACTACATAAAATGTAAGGATGAATGACATGAAAAAAATCTTATTTGCAGCAATTGTCATGGCTTTTATGGTCATCATGGCTGGTTGTACAGAAAAAGCAACGACAACGAACAATGGAAAAACAGTAGGTGAAGCGGTTGAAGTCGTCAGCGTAATGGATGGCGATACGATGAAAGTGAAGTATAAAGGGGAAGAAAAGAAAGTCCGCTTTTTACTAATTGATGCACCTGAAATGTACCATAAAGAATTAGGGGAGCAGCCTTTTGGTAAAGAAGCGCAAACTTTGAATCGTCAATTATTAGATAATGCGAAAACTGTATCATTGGAATTCGACAAAACAGGTGATAAAGAAGATAAGTACGGCAGACTTTTAGCGTATGTATATGCGGATGGCGAGTCGGTTCAAAAGAAATTAATCGAATCTGGCTATGTCAGAGTAGGCTATGTGTATAACAAAAAAGCGGCTCATTTAGATGAATATTATGCAGCTCAAAAAGAAGCACAAAAAGCGAATAAAGGCATTTGGCAATATCCTGGTTATGTGACGGATCGAGGTTTTGTGAAGTCAGCAGTACCAAATTGGACACAAGGGAAGCAATTACCAAAAACGACTACACAATCAAATAATAACAATTCACAAAAACAAGATTGTATGATTAAAGGGAATATTAATGCAAAAGGAAATAAGACGTATTTCATTCCAGGCGATACAAATTATGAACAAGTGAAAGAGGAACAATTATTCTGTTCAAAAGAAGATGCAGAAAAAGCAGGATTCAAAGCAGCTAGTTAGGAAAAATATGGTATAGTAAAAATTGTAAATATACGAACGAACTGTAAGGGGTGAGACAGTGACCAAGATTTATGTTGCAAGACATGGGGAGACGAATTGGAATCGAGCGGGTAAGTTGCAAGGGGCGACAGATATTCCATTGAATGATGCTGGAAGACAGCAAGCGAGAGATTGTGGGAAGTTTTTTCACGCATTACCAGTCGAAGCAATTTACACAAGTCCTCTAAGAAGAGCGAGTGAAACCGCAGCAATTATAAATGAAGAAATCCAAGTTCCTGTCATAGAATTAGCTGAATTTAGAGAGAGAACTTTTGGAGATGCGGAAGGGATGACGTATGAAGAACGATCAAAGGTTTTTCCGCGTAAAAATTACCCGCATCAAGAAAATTATAAAGTGTTTCGCAAACGTCTAATTGCGGGATTGAAGAAAATCCACGAACAATATCCAGTCGGTGAGGTCGCATTGATTGCACATGGAGCTGTCATCCATACACTATTTCAAATAGTAGAAAATGATGATTTCTTCCCACAACATGCGAGACTTTCGAATGGTGGCGTCAGCACAATGGTTTGTAAAGATGGAAAATGGCTCTTAAAAGAATATAATCATATTTCTCATTTACAAAAATAATCATTCAAAAAGTTGGGATTGGCATTTATGTTTGCTAACTCAACTTTTTTAGTTGTAAAAATTTGAGATATATAATATGAAGAATGGGGACTAAAGAAGCTGTTTTTGACTAAAAAATAGAAGTTCGACGACTTTTCGAAAAGTTATGTTACAGAATTGTAAATGTTACATAAATTAATGTAAATTTCATCACTTTTCATCTAAAATATTGTTAAGATGTTTTTGGCAACAACTCGAACTACAAAACACATTTATGTTTTTCAGGAGGAATTTATGTTTAATCGTAAAAAGAGTGATCCGTTTTTTGATATTTTAGGAAGAATTGCAGAAAATGTTCAAGTAGCAATGCACTATGCTAACGATTTCCGCATTACTTCAGTTGAGGATTTACAAGAAATCAGTACACAAATGAAAAAGTACGAAACGGATGGAGATAAATTAATTCATGAATTGATTGTTATGTTAAACAAATCATTTATGACTCCGATCGAGCGTGAAGATATTTTAGCTTTAGCAAATAGCATGGATGATGTATTAGACGGTATGGAAGAGTGTATTGCACACTTCGATATGTTCTCACTTATTGAAATTGATGAATCAATGAATAGATTTATTAGCTATATCGTTAAGTCAGCAGACGAAATCGTATTAGCAATGGAAAAATTAAAAGTTAAAAAATTAGTTGAAATGCGCGACAATGCTATTTTAATTAAAGATTATGAGAGTAAATGTGACGAAGTATTACGTACTTCAATCAAGCAATTATTCTTACACGAAAAAGATCCAATCCGCATAATTAAGTTCAAAGATATTTATGAACAATTAGAGGATATCGCAGATGATTGCCAAAACGTAGCGAATACGATGGAAACAATCATTATGCGAAATGCATAGGTAGGACGGTACATAAATGGATACTTTATTAGTCTTAACCTTACTTGTTGTAGTTTGCGCGTTAGCATTTGACTTTATTAATGGATTCCATGATACAGCAAATGCCATCGCAACTTCAGTTTCAACTCGTGCATTAAAGCCAAAAGTAGCTGTATTATTAGCAGCAATCATGAACTTTGTCGGTGCGATTACATTCACAGGTGTTGCAAAAGCAATTACTAGTGATATTGTTGATCCATTCGCATTGCAAAATGGTACTCTTGTTATTTTAGCAGCATTATTATCAGCAATCGCTTGGAATTTGATTACTTGGTACTTCGGTATACCTTCAAGTTCTTCTCACGCAATTATCGGTTCAATTGCCGGTGCAGCAATTGCGGCAGCAGGATTTGGCGTACTAAATTATTCAGGGTTTATCAAAATTCTACAAGCATTGATTTTCTCACCATTTATTGCAATCGTAATCGGTTTCTTAATGATGAGTTTGTTCAAAGTTTTATTCAGTCGTGCGCATTTAACGCGTACGAACAAAGGTTTACGTACTGTTCAAATTGGTACAGCAGCAATTCAATCATTCACACACGGTACGAATGATGCGCAAAAAGCGATGGGTATTATTACGATGGCTTTAATCGCTGCTGGTTGGCAGTCAGATGATGAAGTTCAAGGTTGGGTACGATTCGCCTGTGCGTTAGCAATGGGTCTTGGTACTTCAATCGGTGGTTACAAAATTATTAAAACTGTTGGTGGTAAGATTATGAAAATTCGCCCTGTAAATGGTGTAGCAGCTGATTTATCTTCTGCAACAATCATCTTCGGTGCGACATTAATTCACTTACCAGTATCTACAACACACGTAATTTCTTCTGCAATTATGGGTGTAGGTGCTGCACAGCGTGTGAAAGGTGTTAAATGGGGCGTAGCGCGTAAGATCGTTATGACTTGGATTATTACACTTCCAATCGCAGCAACACTAGCAGCGTCAATTTACTGGGTTTTAAGCCTATTCATTTCTTATTGATCTAAAAGAATAATGTATAGATGGATCATGCCTTTCGCATGGTCCATTTTTTGGTTCTATTATATATGTTGGGGTTTTCAAACAATTCACGTTGTAGCGTTTGGAACTAGACAGAAATAACGAATGCTTTCCGCCGACAAGTGCCGCACTATTTCTTTCCACTTAGGTTGAAAGAAAGGATTGCTTCACACTTGTTTTTCGGCAGGAGTCCTCGTTATTTCTTTCAATGTTGATGAGTGTGGAAAAAAGCCCGACTACTATTCGTTAGGCTCTAAAAATGAGGATAGGAGAGAGAAAAACCTTATTAAATAAAAGAAGTTAACCAGGCCATACTGAATTAGAGTCAATCATGTATTCTGTCCCGCTTATTAGGACTCCTTTTTTAATTGTTCCTTTCAAATAAAAATACGCTTTTCCACTTAAGGGGCGGACCAAAGTATTTTTTGTTTTTATTTTTCCAGAGAATAATTTATTTTTAGAATAGAATTTACCTTTTTTAATCTTGATCTTATTCTCGCTTGCTAATTTTATTGTTAAATTTTCAGCTAGTTTGTAATCCCACACTGATTCATAAATGTAGTTTGTATAAAACACTTTATTCTTTTCAATAATTAATTTTATTTTTTTATTTGACGTAGTAGTCACAATAGCTTCAAACGGTTCATTCTTATTGAATTTATACTTGAAGATAGAACTTATATTTCCGGTTATCAAAGGTCTATCGCTAGATGCTACTACTTTTCCACTTGAAGTTAAAAATAACGTTATTGAACAAACGGTTGCAATAATGATAGGTGTAATTTTTGCCATATAATACATCTCCTTTACTTTATTTTAAAATAGTAATAAATAAAAATATATCAAGTATTCAATTTAAATAATATTCTTTTGCTGTTTCAAAAGTTTATCTAATTCGCCTCGAATAACTTCATTAAAAGAAATCTCCTAAGTTCAAAAGTTATTGAATGAGCAAATATAATCTAATGTGAAAGAAGGTTTCCCTCGAATTTTCATAGCAATAAAAAAAGAGTGTGTCTAAGAAATCAGACACACTCATACTATGTAAAAAAAGGCATAAAAATAGAGCGGGGGCTCATCGAAATTTCCCCGCTCACTTTAAGAAGAAACTCTCCAGCAATCCGTGCTGTTATGAGAGTTTCTTTTGTTATTCTTCCGAAGAAAAATAACGATAAGGTTTGGCACCTAAGGTTCTATTATACTCTATTGAAAAACTTTGTCTAGTGAAATAAACCAGATTCACGCGATTTCTTTAAAAGTTTTTCGGTATATTTGTTGATTTGCTTTTTGAATAGTAAGCCAATTGCGATAAATAATAGCGCAATGACTGAAAGAACGAGGACATCAAGCCCGACTTTCGACCAGATGATTCCACCAACGGATTCACGAACCATTTCAATCGCATAGGTGAATGGTAGGAATGGGTTGATGATCTGGAAGAACTTCGGTAGTAAGACGACAGGGTATGTTCCACCCGCGCCTGCAAGTTGAAGAACGAGCAAGACAATTGCCAATGCTTTACCAACATCTCCGAATAGGGACACGAGCGTATAGACAATCGACATAAATACTAAGCTAGAAAATACACAGAATAGAACAAAGTAAACGGGATTTGCTGGCTCGACACCGATGATGAAAATCGTTCCAAGCGACATAATTAATGCCTGACAAATACCAATTGTCCAAAATGTGAATAGTTTTCCTAAATAAATTTGTCGAGGAGAAGAATCACCTTTATGTGAACTTCCAACACTTAGTAAAGAAATCAGTAGTAATGCGCCAACCCAAAGTGAAAGTACAGCGTAAAATGGTGTCATACCTGTACCATAGTTTTTGATCGGGAATAAGGCATGTTCCTTCAGTTGAATTGGTTCTTCAAAGAATGATTTTTCGCTGTTAGGATCATTTAATAATAATTGCACGACTTTATTCAAATCAATTTCTTTGTCGAATTTACGCAGCTTATTCGCTAGTTCATCCACTTTGTTTTTAATAAGAGGATATTGCGCTAAACCATCTTTTAGACCACTCTGCGCTTCATGGACATAGCCAGAAGTGTCTTTCATAATCGCTTCTGCTTTCGGTAATGCAGTTTGTAAATCCGTAAGCATTGTTTGCGCTTCCGTTAAACTTTTCTTAGCGGTTGCCAACTCTGAATTAACATCGGGTGAGATTGTCGTTTGGTATGTTTCAATCAGATGATTAATCGTACGTTCTGCATCAAGCGCAACTTCATCTAATTGCTTCTTAGATTGTTGCAAGTCTGCTTTTGCGGCAGTCACACCATCTTCAATCGTCTCAATGGTAGCTAAAGTTGTTTGTAAATCAGATTTAGACTGACGAACCTTTTTAATGGCAGGTTCTAATTTAGAATTTGCTGCATCCCACTCTTTTTCCTTATTGAAGACATGTAATGCTGTGAGAGCTTGTTCAATCGTCTCAAGTCTTTCAATATTACGAGTCGTTTGCTTTTTCAATTGATCGCGCGTTTGGGTAATTGCAGTAGTATCAATTTTTGTATTGTTTATTTTCGTTCGCACCGCATCAATATCTTTCATTGTTTGCTGAATTTTTTTAATGTCAGCATCGATGCGAGGGCCGATTTGGTCGACCACTTTCTGCGCGCTATTCACATAGGCGAGAGCTGTTGTTACGGTGTTCAAGCCTTCTGCTGTTAGCTTCTGCGCTTCAGGAATTTGAGCTTTTGCTTCCTTCAGCATTTGATCTGCTTCATTTGCTGTTTTTTGAGCGTTTTTCATCTCATCGTGAATGCCCGGTAAGTCTTTTTCAAGTTGGTAGACAAATTTCTCGAATTGCTTAATGTCTGGCATATCATTTTGAATTTCAACGCCAAGATTATTAAATAGTTCGAAAATTGTTCCGTTTACTGTTCCGATGAATTCACTACTCATCGTATTCACGATTGTTGAAGCACCTTTACTTGTGATTTTAGGTGCAATGGAATTGATTTTCTCATTTACATAATATTGCATTTGAGCTTTCTCTGGTTCATCATCCGTCACTGTACTTAATTTCTCGGAGAAGTTTTTTGGAATGACGATTACGGCAAAGAGGTCACCATTTTCTAATTCATCCATCGCTTTTTCGTGATTGACAAATTGCCAATCCATATCCTTATTCTTCTGCAAGGATTTGACGAGTTCATCTCCTGCGGTAATTTTCTGGTCGTTAATGACGCCACCTTCATCTTGATTGACGATGCCGACTGGAATTTGACTTGTCTGGCCATAGGGATCCCAAGATGCGGCTATATTTAACCAAGCGTAGAGTGAGGGAAGTACGATTAATCCACCGATAATGACAGCGGAAACCCAGTTGGTCATCAATTGTTTTATATCTTGTTTGAAGATATTCCAGCTATGTTTCATGGTCTCCACTCCTTTTGTAAACAATACCCAAAATGATGCGCGTTGAAGCGAGTTCTATGTCAGTGCTATACTGAAAATATATCGTAACGGAAAGTAGAGGGGAAGCACAATGGCAAATGTCACAGCCGACAAGATTCATCAGTTAATTCAGAGCCAGAGAACCTATTACCACTCTGGGGTCACGAAGCCTTTAGCATTTAGAAAAGAAAAGTTAAAATTGTTAAAAAAAATGATTTCGAATTATGAAAAAGACATCAAAAAAGCATTATATGAGGATTTACGTAAAAGTGATTTTGAAGCATATACGACTGAAATTGGCATTGTGTATGCGAGTATTTCACATGCTTTGAAATACTTAGAAGAATGGATGCATCCAACTTCTGTGCCAACACCTGTCCAATTCCAACCGGGAAAAAGTATGATCGTACAAGATCCGTATGGTGTTACGCTAATTATTGGGCCATTCAATTATCCATTCCAACTCGTAATGGAGCCTTTAATTGGTGCGATTATCGGTGGCAATACCGCTGTCGTGAAGCCTTCCGAATCAGCAAAAGCTACTTGTGCAATAATCCGTACAATTTTAGAAGAAGTATTTAATGAAGAATATGTAGCGGTTGTAGAAGGGGAAAAAGATGAAACGAGCGCATTAATTCATGCACCTTTTGATTTTATTTTCTTCACGGGAAGTGTAGCGGTCGGCAAAATTGTTGCGAAAGCAGCAGCTAATCGACTAACGCCACATATTTTAGAATTAGGTGGTAAAAGCCCAGTCATCGTAGATCAAACAGCGAATTTAGAAGTTGCTGCGAAACGGATTGTCTGGGGGAAATATGTCAATGCAGGACAGACTTGTATCGCACCTGATTACGTATTTGTGCATGAATCGGTGAAAGTGTCATTCATCCGTCAATTGAAGAAAACTTTGCAAAAATTCTATGGCAATGATGCGCAGAAGAGCAAGGATTTTGGCAGAATCATTAATGAACGTCAATTCGACCGTTTGCATGCCTTACTTGAAAAGGAAAAATCTCAAGTACTATTCGGTGGGGAAGTGGATCGTGAAGATTTGTATATCGCACCGACAGTTTTACAAGATATTACGTGGGATAGCCCGATTATGCAAGATGAAATTTTCGGTCCAATCATGCCGATTTTAACGTACGCTGATTTAGGGCAAGTTGTGAATGAAATTCGCCAAAAGCCGAAACCATTAGCAGCTTATTTCTTCTCTGAAACAGAAAAAGCGATTCAATATTTCTTAGAGGAATTGCCGTTCGGTGGCGGTTGTATTAATGAAACGATTACGCATGTAGGCTCACTTCATCTACCATTCGGTGGTGTAGGGGAATCAGGTGTAGGGAATTATCATGGGAAAGCGAGTTTTGATGCTTTTACACACCAGAAATCGATTTTGAAAAGATCATCAAAATTAGCAAATGGACTATTATATCCACCTTATAAGCAAAAAACGACACTTGTTAAAACAATTTTAAGATAAGTTTTACGTTTTTCAGTGAGATCACCCTCCATCATGAAGGGTGGTCTTATTTTTTATAAAAAAAGCTACTGCCTAAATTAGATAAACAGTAGCGGGAACAATTATTTAACTTTTTACACCAGCATATGCGCTATGCAAAATGGGCAGTTTAATCGAAATTTTCGTTCCGTAGCCTAAATCACTTTCGATGTTAATCGTTCCTTCATGTTCCTGGACAATTTTCTGCGTAATCATCATACCCAAACCAGTTCCGTGTTCCTTCGTCGTATAGAATGGTTGGAAAATTTGATTCACCACTTCTTTGGACATTCCAGCACCAGTATCTTGAATCGAAATTACGACTTCATCATTTTCCATTGAAGTTTTCATCGAAATCGAATCATTTGAATGTGAAGCTTCAAGTGCATTTTTTAAAATATTGATAAATACTTGTTTCAATTGATTAGCGTCGCCGTTCACAATTAAATCTTTTTGTTCTAAATCTACATCAAATTGAATCTGACTCGTTTTCATATTCGGTTCATAAAGCAATGCTGTTTTATGCAGTAACTCGTTGATTTCAAACTGCTTCGTTTCGCGAGCATGTGGTTTCGAAAGAATTAAAAACTCATTGATGATCAAGTTGATTCGCTCTATTTCTTCATTAATTAACTTGTAATAATAAGCGTATGGCGAGCTTTCATCGACTTGCATCATTTGAATAAATCCAACAATTACAGTAAGTGGGTTGCGAATCTCATGTGCCACACCAGCTGCAATCTCTCCTGCAAGATTCAGTTTTTCGGACTGTATGCGTAATTGCTCTGTCTCTTTGCGGTATGAAATATCACGTGTAATGACAGATGTAGCAATGATTTCACCTTGATCACTGAAAATTGGTGATAGTGTAACTTCAGCTTCAAATGTTGTACCGTCTTTTTTCATATCAACGGTTTCGAGTAAGTGAAAGTTTTCGCCAGTTTTCATGCGATTAATTCGGTCACAAGAATCTTCAAAATGTTCAGGTGGCACCATCGGTAAATGTTTGCCGATACATTCATCTACTTTCCAACCATATAAATTTTCAAAAGCTGGATTTACTGCGATTACTCGATTGTTTAAATCAAATACAGCAATACTATCTTTCGCATTTTCAAAAAATAGTTTTAAGTAGCCTTCCTTTGATAAGAAATCCTTTTCAACTTCATTGCTTTTTGTTTCAATATTTTTATAGGACATACTGAAATAAAATCCTTGAATTAAGCTGATTGCACTTAAAAATGAGAGTATAATAATAAGTACCGTAAGATTTGTTCTACCAATGGATTCTATAATTTCTGGATACCATACATAAAAGAACCATGCGATTTCACTACCGAATAGAAAGATGGAAATTGCATTCAAATAAGCCGACTGATATATGGAGATAATAAATAATGCGAGAATTAAGAAAATAGTGAAATAGAGATTCACTGAAGCTACAATCATATGTATTAGGAATATATTCAATGTAATAATATTCAAAGTACAAATAATTAATTCATTCGTTTTTAATAGAAATAATGCGATTGTTATGAAGCATAAAATAAATGGATAGAGTGGGAAATGATTGATTTCTGTAAAGAATTGAATCAATGATACAAATCCATAAAGTACGATCGATGCGGTAATGATTGATAGCACGACTTTATTACGACTTCTTAATCTTGAAGAGTGTCCCATGTAAACACCTCGAAATTTTTTAATAGTAATTACATCATACAGTATTTGGCGGTGTCGGAAAATGTCATATTCTGATATTATGAAATAAATATAGGAGGGGAGCTTTCAAAATGAATATTTTTAATGAACAGCAAACAGTTGAACTACTAAAAAGATTAACATGCACTCCAAGTCCAACGGGGTACACGAAAAAAATTATGAATGTGATGGCTTCCATTCTTGATCAGCTCGGAGTAACGTACACAACTACGAATAAAGGTGCAATCATCGTAACGATTAAAGGTTCAAATGATGAGCGTCATCGTTTATTAACTGCCCACACCGATACATTAGGCGCAATGGTAAAAGAAGTGAAATCTTCAGGACGACTTTCTTTATCAATGGTTGGCGGATTTAATTGGAATGCGGTTGAAGGTGAGTATTGTACAATTCATACTGCTTCAGGTGAAGAAGTTCGCGGGACAATATTAATGCATGAAACTTCCGTTCACGTTTACCGTGGCGCTGGTAGTCTTCCACGCGATGAAAAGCATATCGAAGTGCGTGTTGATGCAAAAGTACGTAATGCAGAAGAAACAAAAGCAATCGGCATCGAAGTAGGCGATTTTGTATCATTCGACAATCGCTTTGAATTGACGGACACTGGTTTCGTCAAAACACGTCATTTAGATGATAAAGCGAGTGTTGCTTTACTATTGCAATTAGTGAAATTAATTCAAGAAGAAAAAGTAACGATTCCGTATACGACACATTTCTACATTTCAAATAATGAAGAAATCGGCTATGGCGGTAACTCAAATATTCCGGAGCAAACGGTTGAATACATTGCAGTAGATATGGGTGCAATCGGTGATGGTCAGCAAACTGACGAATACACTGTATCAATTTGTGCGAAAGATTCAAGCGGCCCATACCATTATGAATTAACACATCAATTAGTAGATTTAGCGAAGAAAAATGATATTGATTATAAATTAGATATTTATCCATATTACGGTTCAGACGCTTCTGCAGCTATTAAAGCAGGCGTGGATGTACGTCATGCGTTATTCGGTGCAGGAATTGAATCATCACACGCATATGAACGTACACATATCGATTCATTACGTAACACGGCAGAGCTATTACACGCGTATGTCATGTCACCAATGATTGATGAAGAGGAGGAAAATTAAAGATGCAAGCAACACAGTTATTGCAATGCTTACCGATTAAAAAAATCGTCGGCACTTTACCAGAAAATATTAAAGACATTGCGATTGATTCTAGAAATGTCCAAGATAAAACTATTTTTATCTGTATTAAAGGGTACACGGTTGATGCACATGATTTTGCACAACAAGCAGTCGACAGTGGCGCTACAATCTTAGTTGTAGACCATGAACTAGAATTAACTGGAGATGTTGCACAAGTAATCGTTGATGATACGAGCCGTGCTTTAGGTCTTTTATCAGCGAAGTTCTTCGATTATCCTTCAAAAGATTTAACGATGTTCGGCGTAACAGGTACAAACGGTAAAACTTCTGTCGCAACAATGATTCAAAATATTTTACAAGGTTTAGGCGTTCGTTCTGCATTGTCAGGTACAATCGGCTTCAACCTAAACGGTATTATGTATGATTCTGCGAATACGACAAGTGATGCTTTGACAACGCAACAAATGATTTTCCGCGCAAAAGCTGAAGGTTGTCGTGGCATGATTATGGAAGTTTCATCTCATGGTCTAGTGCTTGGAAGACTTGCGGGTGTTGAGTTTGATGTAGCAATCTTCACAAACTTAACGCATGATCACCTTGATTTCCATGGAACGATGGAAAACTACGGCAATGCGAAAGGATTATTATTCTCGCAACTTGGTCATGATTTAGAGAAGGATAAACATGCTGTATTAAACAGTGATGATGCTTGGTCTAAAACATATGCTGGTTTAACACCGTATCCAATTTGGACATACTCATTGCATGATGATGCTGCTGTATTCCAAGGATTGAATATTAAATACCACGACGAACATACTGAATTCGATATGAAAACACCAGAAGGTACGAAACATGTTGAGTTAAAAGTACTTGGTGAATTCAATGTATACAATGCTTTAGCGGCAACGGCAGCCCTTTATTGCAAAGGATATGCACTTGACGATATTATCGGACAATTAGAAATAATGGCACCGATTAAAGGCCGTATGCAAAAAATCGAAACAGGTGAATTACCGATTTCAATTTTTGTCGATTATGCACATACTCCTGATGCGATTGAAAAAGCGATTAGTGCAGCAGTACCATATCGTGAAAACCGTATTATTTTCATCATTGGAACGGGTGGTAACCGTGATAAATCGAAACGTCCAGATATGGCAAAAATGGCTTCAACTGCGGATTATGTTATTTTAACGACTGATGATCCACGCTATGAAGAATATGATTCAATCACAACTGATTTAGAAAAAGGTATGACGCATGACAATTACAAATGTATTGGTGACCGTGCTGAAGCGGTTCGCTATGCAGTTGAAATTTCAGAACCTGGTGATTTAATTCTATTTGCTGGAAAAGGTCATGAAGATTATCAAATTATCGAAAATACAAAATATCCGCATAGTGATGCTGAAATTGCATTAATTGCAGCGCGCGAAAAATACGGAAAATAATTCATAAAATAGGAGGGGCTTAGACAGATTTGAACTGTTTAGGCCCTTCCTTTGTTTTAGGTCTTTTTCTTAATGCGTAATTTTGTTATAATTATAAGGTTAGAAACGTAAATTCATGATCGATCATATAAAAAACTCATAAGTAAGGAAAGTGATTGCCGATGTAGGTCAAACCTTCAACCAACCATTATGAAAATATATGATAGTAGAAGGAGAAAAAATATGAGCATTTCAAAATTAGAACAAGAGATTTTATCTCGCCGTACATTCGCCATCATCTCTCACCCCGATGCTGGTAAAACAACTATTACCGAAAAATTACTTTACTTTGGGGGCGCAATTCGCGATGCCGGTACTGTAAAAGGTAAAAAATCAGGTAAATTCGCAACTTCTGACTGGATGGAAATCGAGAAACAACGTGGGATTTCTGTAACATCTTCAGTAATGCAATTTGATTACGATGGTTGCCGTGTTAACATTCTTGATACACCTGGGCACCAAGATTTCTCGGAAGATACTTACCGTACTTTAATGGCAGTAGATAGTGCTGTCATGGTAATCGATGCTGCGAAAGGGATCGAGACTCAAACGAAGAAATTATTCCAAGTTTGTCGTATGCGTGGTATTCCAATTTTCACTTTTATCAATAAATTAGACCGTCAAGGTAAAGAACCACTTGAATTAATCGAAGAGCTTGAAGAAGTTCTTGGTATTAATGCATATCCAATGAACTGGCCAATCGGTATGGGTAAAGAATTCTTAGGAATCTATGACCGTTTCAACAACCGTATTGAACAATTCCGTACAGAGGAAGAAGATCGTTTCCTACCTTTAAATGCGGAAGGTGAATTAGATATCGAAAATGATATGACGAAAACATCATATTATACACAAGCTCTAGATGACATCATGCTTTTAAATGAAGCGGGTAACGAATTCTCTGAAGATAAGATTTCTAAAGGTCAATTAACACCTGTATTCTTCGGTTCGGCTTTAACGAACTTCGGTGTTCAAACATTCCTTGAAACTTACTTGAAATTCGCACCAAGTCCACAACCTCGTTTAACAGAACAGGAAACAATTGTGGAACCTACTGATGAAGATTTCTCTGGTTTCGTATTCAAAATCCAAGCGAATATGAATCCTGCTCACCGTGACCGTATTGCTTTCGTACGAATTGCTTCTGGTAAATTCAATCGTGGTATGAACATTACGATGACTCGTACTGAAAAATCATTCAAGGTAACACAAGCGACAACTTTCTTAGCAGATGATCGTGAAACTGCTGATGAAGCGGTAGCGGGCGATATTATCGGTCTTTACGATACTGGGAACTATCAAATCGGCGACACAATCGTTGGCGGTAAGAAGAAATTCCAATTCGAAAAACTACCTCAATTCACACCAGAATTATTCGTTCGTGTAACAGCGAAAAACGTTATGAAGCAAAAACACTTCCACAAAGGGATTAATCAACTTGTGCAAGAGGGTGCGATTCAGTACTACAAAACGCTTCACACAGAAGATACAATTCTTGGTGCTGTTGGTCAATTACAATTCGAAGTATTCGAAAATCGTATGAAGAACGAGTACAATGTCGATGTTGTGATGCAACCAATCGGTAGTAAAATTGCTCGTTGGATCGAGAATGAAGATGCAGTTAAGGATTCAATGACTGGGCCTCGTAGTATGCTTGTAAACGATCGTTACGGCAACAAAGTATTCTTATTCGAAAATGAATTCGCAATGCGCTGGTTCAACGATAAATACCCAGAAGTTAAATTATATAGCTTACTATAAAATTGAAGGACTTCGGCGAAAGCCGGGGTCTTTTTTTGTTTAATCTATAGAAATATATTTGTATAAATCTATAGAAATAACGAATGCTTTCCACCGACAAGTGTCGCACTATTTCATTCCACTGTGAGTGGAATGAAAGGATTGCTCCGTACTTGTATTTCGGCAGGAGTCCTCGTTATTTCTTTCAAAGAAAAAACAAATGCAGTTGAAAACAGTTTATATATTCCTAACCTTTAGAGATTCAAGGTTTGAAGATGTCATGAAAATATAGAAATAACGAAAAGTGGAAAACGCTCGTTCATATGCGAGGGTACTGCAAGGTTTGAAGAGAAAGTAAAAGCTCTACCACTTTTCCCCGAGAATTTGAAGAACTGAAAGCATATAGCGTTTGGAACTAGACACCAAAACCCGAGAAGGAAACCGATCCCTCAAAACGCTCGATTTTCAGAAATAACGAATGCTTTCCGCCGACACTCATTATTTCTTTCAAGTAAAACAAAAGAGTTGCAAAGCATTTTAGAAAGGTGTATATTTATCTCGAATTAAAGACACTTCAATTTGAAGTAATTATGAATTTGGAGGAATTACACATGAAATTAGTAGCAATCGTAGGATCAATTCGTAAAGAATCATTAAATATGGAACTAGCAAAATATATTCAAAAAACATATAAAGAAAATTTCGAACTTGAAATTCTTCCTTTAAATGATATTCCAATGTACAACCAAGATATTGAAAATGAAGCACCACAATCTGTTTTAGATTTTAAAGCAAAAGTAAAAGCAGCAGATGCTGTATTATGGATTACACCAGAATACAATGCGACAATTCCGGGTGTACTAGGTAATGCAATTGACTGGTTATCTCGCGTGGATCGTGTCATGTTAGGCAAACCATCAATCGTTATGGGTACATCAATGGGGAACTTAGGTTCAGTAAAAGCGCAAATTAAATTACGCGACATTTTATTCGCACAAGGTTTACAATCACCAGTGCTACCAGGGAATGAAGTATACATCGGTGCTTCACATACGAAATTCGATGGGAATGGAAATTTAACAGATGAAGGAACTAAAGTATTTTTAGACCAAGTCATCACAAACTTTATGGAATGGGTTAAACTATATATTAAATAATGCCGAATGTTTTCATCGAAAATAGTCGGGAATAGTTTAGTAAAGGAGGAATGTATAATGAATGAACAGCAGTTAGTAGATCAAGGCTACCGCAAGTATAGTGGAGAGAAAATTGACGTATTCTTCAATGCAAATGTATGTACACATTCCGCTCATTGCGTAACAAGTATTAATGAAGTATTCAATCTGAAAAATAAGCCATGGATTAATGCGGATGCGGCTTCAGCAGATGAAGTTGCGAAAATCGTGAGCGGTTGTCCATCAGGTGCTTTACAATATATTATGCGATAGGAGAGAGATTACTAATGGATTTTTCAAAAGAAGAAAATCGCTTTTATTTAGATGATAAAAACGGCGAAAATATTGCCGAGATTACAATGTCACCTACGAGTGAAACATTAAAAATCATCGATCATACTTGGGTAGATGAATCTTTACGTGGTCAAGGTGTTGCAGCGAGATTAGTTGAAGCAGTAGTGAATGATGCACGTGAAAAAGGATATAAAATCCTTCCGCTATGTCCATTTGCTAAATCGGAATTTGAACGAAAATCTGAATATGCAGATGTTTTAACATCTGTTCGGTAGAATTCCCCCATCTTCTATAAGTGGGGGATGAATACCGTTCAGTTTGAGGGTTACCGTTGGTAACTCGAAAACTGATATAAAGGTCTTATCGCCATTTTCTTTTAGCTT
>NZ_QFVS01000049.1 GCF_003143955.1 Kurthia zopfii
TTATTCTATAGGGAAACTCACTTGTTTTCTATTTTTTTTGAATAAAAATAACGTTCATGAAGTTTCCGCACCGATCTGATGAGAGATCGGTGCTTTTTTCTTCACCAACGTTATTTATTGTAGAACCTTTTTTGTTCTATTGTATATGTTGGGGTCTTAAAACAATTCAGATTATTTCTTTCAATGAAGTTGAATGTAGAAAAAGTACATATGCAATGGATCATTAACATATTGATTGTAAAAGATCCAAAATACGATGAGTAATTAAGTGCAAAAAGGTTCGTTTTCATCTACATAAAATTGAAAATACATTACTTAGCCCGAATCCCTTTACATCTCGTCATTCTTCTATTATAATTTTAATTTGTAAATCGTAATGATTCTGAATTAGAAAGAAGAGAAGTTTATGGCAAAGCAACCCCTAATCGAGTTGCAAGATGTTTCGTTCCAATATGAATATACAAATGTATTGAATAATATATCTTTAGAGATTAATGAGGGAGATTTCCTCGCATTATTAGGACCGAATGGCTCTGGTAAATCAACAATGTTAAAACTAATTTTAGGTCTTTTAAAACCAAGTAGTGGTCAAGTTAAGCTATTTGGACAAGATGCTTCTAAATTTAATCATCGTGAATGGATTGGTTATGTTTCTCAAAAATCAAATTCATTTAACTCTGGATTCCCTGCAACTGTTCGTGAAGTTGTAGCGAGTGGTCTTGTGAAGAAACTAGGGCTTTTTAAAAGAAAATCGAAAAATGAAGAAAAACTAGTAGTAGAAGCTTTACAGTCTGTTGGTATGGAAGACTTTATCAATCGCAATATTGGTGAATTATCAGGTGGGCAACAGCAGCGAGTATTTATCGCCCGTGCGCTTGTCGCAGAACCTAAGTTGCTTATATTAGATGAACCAACTGTCGGAATTGACTATGAAAATGTTCAATCATTCTACAATCTAATGGCACACTTGAATAAACGCCATGACATGACGTTAATGCTTGTTACGCATGATGTAGACATCGTTTCAAGTAAAATTAGTCATGTAGCATGTCTAAACAAAACAATTCATTTCCACGGCTTTAAAGACGAATATATGAACCTATCAAAAGATCAGTTGAATGAATGGTACGGTTATTCTGTTCGCAAAATTCATAATCATAAGGAGGGGGAACAATGTTAGCCTCAATCTTACATTATGAATTTCTTCAAAACGCATTTTTAGCAGGGATTATTATTGGATTGATTGCACCTTTACTTGGTGTATTTGTCGTAGTGAGAAGACTATCTTTAATTGCTGATGCGCTCTCTCACGTTACTTTAGCGGGAATTGCAGGCAGTCTGTACTTGAGCCAAACGGTGACAGGTCTAGCAACTTTAAATCCATTATACTTAGGGATTACAGCCGCAGTAGGTGGATCGATGTTAATTGAGAAATTACGTAGATTGTATAAGCATTTTGAAGAACTTGCTATACCAATCATTATGTCCGCAGGTTTAGGAATGAGTGCGATTTTCATCTCATTAGCTCAAGGATTTAGTACGGATTTATTTAGTTACTTATTCGGTTCAGTATCTGCAGTTAGCCGACAGGATTTATATATTGTCATCGGGATTGCATTAATCGTCATTTTATTTATTTTCTTAGTATATAAAGAATTATTCGTCTTATCATTTGATGATGAGTACGCAAAAGCAAGTGGTTTACCTACGAAAGTAATTCATACAATTTTTATGATTATTACAGCGTTGGTCATCGCAGCTTCAATGCGTATAGTCGGGATTTTACTCGTATCATCTTTAATTACATTACCTGTAGCGGCAAGTATTCGAATCGCGAAAAGCTTTAAACAAACCATCGTCTATTCCATCGTTTTTGGTGAATTAGCCGTGATTATCGGATTAGTATCAGCATTCTATTTAAACTTAGCGCCAGGTGGTACAATCGTTATAACATCAATCATAATTTTATTAATTGTTCTAATTGGTAAAAAGATTTCAAAAGCAATGGTAGCACGCACGGAATAAGAGGGGAGTAGTGAGATGAGATGAATTTGAATCGAGCTTGGGAGATTTTAAAAGATCAAGGTTTTAAGAAAACGGATAAACGTGAACAAATTTTACAACTTTTTAGTCAATCGGAAAAATATTTAACGGCGAGAGATTTATTAGATGTAATGAAAATTGATTATCCGGGCATGAGCTATGATACAATTTATCGAAACTTATCAACTTTTGTTGAACTTGGCATTTTAGAGTCTACTGAACTTACAGGTGAAAAACATTTCCGTATGCAATGCGAAACAGAACATCATCATCACCATTTCATATGCATGGACTGCGGCAATATTAAAGAAATCCACCATTGCCCAATGGAGAATTTGACGGAACAATTACCAGGTTATTCAATCGATCAACATAAGTTTGAAATCTACGGGAAATGTCCAAGTTGCCAACATTAGCATCGAAACTTAGAAAGAGGGGAAATCACCCTCTTTTCTTTTTTTATACTATTTTCCGAAAATTAAGATTATAATAAAAAGAAGGAGTGATCACATGAACGAAATTTGGATGTTTACAGTAGTAGCACTTTTAATCGTGATGGTACCAGGGGTGGATTCATTATTAGTGCTAAAAAATACAATTACATATGGTAAAGGTGCAGGGATGTTTACGATGATCGGCATAATTGTCGCATTAATCGTTTGGACAACGTTAGCAGTATTAGGATTGGCGACTGTCATTTCTAAGTCGATTGTAGTATTTATGTTCATAAAGTATGCTGGAGCGGCTTATTTAGTTTACTTAGGTATTCAATCTTGGCGAGCAAAAGCTCAAAATGTGAAGTTAGTTGAACAATCGGAAGCTGCAAAAGGTCGATTTAAAAGTAATAGACTGAATTGCTTTACACAGGGAGTTACAACTGATTTATTAAATCCTAAGACATTATTATTGTATGTAACACTTATGCCACAGTTTATTAACCCGGTAGAGTCGGTCAGTGTCCAATTAATTACTTTAGCCGCAATTTTAATGCTGATTTCTGTAATTTGGTTAACTGCAATTGTCGCGATCATCAATTTAATTAGAAATTGGTTTTTACAAGAAAAAGTACAACAGCTCTTTAATAAGCTTACCGCAGTAATATTAATTGGTTTAGGCATAAAAATCGCTACAGAAAAGTTATAAAGTTCACTGTTACGAAACATTTAATGCCATTCTGCTATGCTATACTGACAGTAATATTATGGATGAAGGTGATTTTATGAAACAATTGAAGTGGTTGATTCCACTTTTACTTGTAGTAGCTGTCGGTTGTACATTAATCTACGGTTATATCGCAAAAAATGTAGAAGTAAGTCAGTTAGATCCGATTACAATTTCTGAATCAGATGGATTTATTCATGTAAAAGGTGATTTTAAAGATGATTCAACTCGTTATGCAGGTTATAACTATACGATTGTCGATGGTAAAATGGTTTTATCGATTAAAGCTGCGTTGTTCACTGGAAAAAAAGGTGGATACGACTTCAAAATACAATCAAAAAATGCATCTTCAATTAAAGAAATAACAATTAGAGGGAAGAATGAAAAAGATGAAATTGTATTACCAATAAAATAAATGAATAGAAGTAGATGAAACCACTAAAACGATGCGTAAAATGATCGATTTGGTGGTTTTTAGTGCTGAACAAGTAAATTTAAAAAGTATTTCAAAATGAATATGAAGATATAAGTAAATAAAAAATAGGAAGTTCAAATATAGTCCAAATACCTATTTGTATAAAAAGTAGTTTTAAAACATATTGAGCTAGTCAATATAACCCTGTACGACTTTAATTATTAATAAATATATGCGTTTTTTAATCGATTTGTATTTAACTAAAATCTGAAAGAAAAATAACTTTAACAATTATTTACACTAAACTAATACCTAAAAATGACAATTATTAAGGTCTATTGATTCTTTAAATTAACAGGTTATAATTGATACTAAAGATACATTCAAATGGAATTTCATTAGTACAATAGGAGTTGTTAGAAATGGGTATGAAAAAAATAGTTTTATCTTCACTACTAGTTCTTGGGATGACTTTCCTATTAGAAGGTAAGGAAGCATCAGCCGAATCTACAATAGAAGTAAACACAATCTCTGGATTTGAAGATCAAGTGAAAGAAAATGTGAAAAATTACGAAAATAACTTTGATGTACACTACACAGGTGATATGTCTGAATTCCAAAAAAGCGCAAGAACAATACTGCCAAAAATTATTGATCAAGAAGATATCGTAGCGGGAACTCTATCTAGTTACCGTCAAACAATTCGTACATCTTCTGAAAAAGGTCAAATAGAATATGAAGTGAAGTATTTCACTTCCAAAGAAAAAGATCACTTTGCGGATCAACAAATTAAAAAAGAAGTAGCAAAAATCAAAAAAACTGCCAAATCAGATTATGAAAAAGTGAAAGCGGTAAATGATTTCATCGTATCAAATACATCATACGGTGGTAATTCAGGCGACCGATTTACAGCATACGGTTTGATGAAATCGGGCAAAGCAGTTTGCCAAGGATACGCTTTAGTAACTTTGAAAATGCTTGAGCAATTAAATATTCCAGTAAGATATGTAGTTGGTGTATCTTTAGACCAAAACCATGCGTGGAATAAAGTGAAAGTAGATGGAAAATGGTACAACTTAGACACTACTTGGAATGATCCAACGCCAAACAGCCCGACTGAAATTCAATATAATTATTTCTTGGTAAGTGATAAACAACTTGCAAAAGACCACACTTGGACTCGTTCGAATTATCCATCTGCAACGTCTTCAAAATATGATTTCTTAGCAGATGCAAGTTCTGCAGTTCAAGTTGGTAATAAATTCTATTATTCAAGCATGAAAAATAAAGAACAAATTTATGTGAAAGATTTAAAAACAGGCAAAGGTAAGAAGCTAACGAAACATCGCGGTCAATATTTAGTAGCTGCCAAAGGGAAAATCTACTTTAGTAACTTTTCAAATGGAGCATTTCTTTACTCAATCAATACAAATGGTAAGTATTTGAAAAAATTAAATAGTAGAAATTCACAGTATTTACAAGTGAAAGGTTCGTATATTCATTATAAAACAGGTTCTAAAGCTCATAAAATGAAAATTTAATAAGATTTTTAAATAACTCCAAAAATTAAATCTAAAATATAAATATGTCACAATTTATGCTCATATGAGATGGTGTTTTCACACTTATGTCCTAGCATCTTTTTAGAAAAATTTACGGAACTATCGAATAACTATATGGAAAGTGCCATAGGTTAATGCTGCATCATAAAATTTGTAGTTGAAAACGAGGAAATACAATTTATTATGCGAATAGTAAAAATCACGAAAGATTATATAGTTTCAATATTAGCGCTAGGAAACATCATAAAGTTCTAACGCTCATGTTCAAAATCTCGCATATACTAAAGGTAAACTTGCAAATATGAATACAATTGGTAAAGCCCAAAGAAACCTAAATCATTTGATTTAGGTTTCTTTATTGGTACAAAATGATGACTTAGTTACTGTGAAGGATATAATTAAATTAGTAAATCGATTTGTAGTGAAGTAGCCGAAATATGAAAAGGGTATTCGTTCGATTTAGAAATTAAATCAAGAAGGTAGTAATATTTTTAGTTTACGGAATAAGGGTGAGAGTAATAGTAGAGACTTTTAAGGTGTTTCGAAAAAATAAGGTTTCAAGGAACTGGTGTTTTTTAAAGTTATATATTGCATATATATCATGATTGAAAGAAATAACATGAATTATTTTAAGAACCAACATATGTAATAGAAGCATAAAAGGACACTTGATTTCAAAATCAAGTGTCCTTTTGGTTGAAAGAAGGGCGTTTAAGTTTTGTAAGTGTTTCTTGGATCATTTCAAGCTTTGCAGGTACTCTGAGTGTGAGCAGCCTTTTTCCCTTTTAATTATTGTCTAGCTTCATGTGCCACATCTTGAGGTCCTTTCAGAATTTCAATTGAAAGCGAAGAGCATGCTTTCTTCTTGAAAACCTTCCAAGTACTCTAGGTGTGATCGGCACATTCAGCTTATCTTCTTTGTCTAGCTTCAAGCTCCATCCCTCTAGGTCTTTTCAATCTCTCGGTTGAAAGCTGGAAAGATGCTTTCAATTCGAGCTTTCCAAATACTTGAGGGATAAACGGAGCTTTCAGCTTTTCTTTCTTTAAATCCCGAATTCTTTTTTCACCCATTGTTCTGCTTCTTGCCAGTGGTTGACGCGTACAATATTCTTTGGTGTTGATTGTCTATTGTATGGTGCGTCAAAAAGGATTACTGGGATGTCTAGTTCTTCTGCTAAGATAATTGCGTTTTCGTGTTTATCCTCAAAGAATAGTTCGACGTTTTGTTTTTTTGCTGCGTGAATTTTACTTGCATTGCCTACTATTTCTAGCGCGTCGTAAGGGATTTTTGAACTTTGTAGCCATGTTTCCGTTACGTCCGTAGCGTTGCTATTTCGCGCTGTTATGAAATTAAGGTTTGTATCTGGGTGCCAGCGATTAAGTATACGTACAACGTCTTGTTGTAAAGGCGGGTTCTTATACATTTCTAATTCCGTTGCATAAAACCATTTATAAAAATCTTCAGTTGAAACGGGTAGTGCCTCTGAAAGATCATATTGTTTAATATCATCTAATACAAGATTTGTTTTAAAATGATTATTAATGAAAGGAAGCAGGAATTCCTGGCCAGTTACAGTTCCATCAATATCGATTCCGAAACTATATTTCTTTGTCATGTGCATCCGCTCCTCTAAAATTATTTATTTAATGATTTCTTTTCTTCCGCTTCTTTTGCATAGTGAGCTTCAGCAAGAATATCGATCTCTTTTTTCAGTTCTTCTACCATTGTAGCTTCTGGTACTTTACGAACTGTTTTACCATGTCTGAATAATAAACCTTCACCACGTGCGCCAGCGATTCCGATATCTGCTTCACGTGCTTCACCTGGTCCGTTTACTGCACAACCAAGTACCGAAACTTTGATTGGGGCTTTAATTGTTTGTAAATATTCTTCTACTTCATTGGCAATTGCGATTAAATCAATTTCGATACGACCACAAGTTGGGCATGAAATAAGTGTTGGAATATTTGATGCTAAACCGAATGATTTAAGTAATTCACGGGCAACTTTAATTTCTTCAACTGGATCCGCAGAAAGTGAAATACGCAATGTATTACCAATTCCTTTTGATAAAATCGCACCTAAACCAGCCGCAGATTTAATCGTACCAGAGAATAAAGTACCTGATTCAGTAATACCTAAGTGAAGTGGGTAATCGAAAGCTTGTGCAGCTTTTTCGTATGCTTCAATTGCAAGGTTTACATCAGATGCTTTCATTGACACGATAATATCGTGGAAATCAAGATCTTCTAAGATTTTAATATGGTGTAATGCAGATTCAACCATACCGTCTGCAGTTGGGTAGCCGTATTTCTCAAGAATTTTTCTTTCAAGTGATCCAGCGTTTACACCAATACGAATTGGTACACCTTTTGCTTTAGCAGCATTTACAACTGCTTCAACTTTTTCTTTACGCCCGATATTACCTGGGTTGATACGGATTTTGTCAACGCCTGCATCGATTGCTTTAAGCGCTAATTTATAATCAAAGTGAATATCCGCAACTAATGGGATATGGATTTGCTTTTTAATATCAGCTAGTGCATCAGCAGCACGTTCATCAGGACAAGCAACACGAACGATTTGACAACCTGCTTCCTCTAAACGAAGAATTTCAGCAACTGTCGCTTCAACATCATGTGTTTTTGTCGTAGTCATACTTTGAATGATTACTTCATTACTTCCACCAATTGTTAAGTCTCCAACACGTACTTTACGTGTGTTTGAGCGGTGTGTTATTTCGTTCATCAAACTCTCTCCTTCATTGGCTTATAGTAGCCTCACTATTCACTATTCTATCAGTGTTTCAAACGAATTGACAAGGGAGAAACCTTTATTCTAAAAGAATTCATAAATCTTTCGTTTAATAACAAAATACTGGAATAGATCTAAGTCGATATTCCTCAATCATTTGTAGGAACGATTTTAGGTGCATTTGGTTGCTTTGGATATTTTTGAACAGCTATAAATAGGTAGGAAATCGTAATACCACTTGAAAGAAGTAGGATGATAAAGCTAGGTGTAGCAGTAAAACTAAGTAGATTTGATAAAATAAATCCGAATGTACTTGAGAATGTAGCAGTACGCCAAAGCATTCGATATTCACCGCGACGATTCGAGTAAACTACATACATTAGTGCAATTGCTGCATAGATTGATATTTGAACATAGAAAAGAACAATTATTGAAATCCATAATGTTATGAACGAAAGTGGATAGAGTAGCCATTTGATTGAATTAAAGTAGCTTTCAAACTCGGCAATTTGACTTTGTTCTACATTAAAACCGTTTGAGAAGCTAAAGAAAGAAAGGATTGTCATAATGAAAGTTAATAGAAAAGTGAATTGAATGACTTTACCTATTGGAAGTAAACGATAGGCACCGTGCTTTTTAGGTGAAAAAAGGGCATCGAGTAATAATCTACGATGTGAAATATTCATAAAATCAAACTCCTATGTTTTTATTTCCATTTTACACTATTTTTCTAAAAATTCCCCAAAATGATTGAAGGAGAAATATATACTCCAATTAAATTAAATGAAACCACATTACTTTCGAAACGTATAATAGAATATTCTAAGAAATGAATGAGGAGTGTAATCATGTCAGTATTTGCATGGATTTTAATAGTAGCAAGTTTCATAATTGCTTTTATCGGTTTAGTTTATCCGATTATCCCATCCGTGATCTTTATCTTTTTAGGTTTTACAATCTACGGATTATTTTATAGTTTTGGAGAATTACATTGGCTTTTCTGGGTAGTTCAAATACTTTTAACTGTATTATTATTTAGTGCAGATACAGTATCCAATCTTGTAGGGGTCAAAAAATTCGGTGGCACGAAGGCGGGGATTTGGGGAAGTACAATTGGTTTACTAGTCGGCCCATTTATTATTCCAGTAGCCGGTATTTTGATTGGTCCATTTTTAGGTGCTGTTTTAGGAGAATTGTTTTACTCGAAAATGTCATTAGTAAACTCGATGAAGGCAGGAATTGGCTCGCTTGTCGGTTTTCTGACTTCTGTCGTTACTAAAGGTGCAATCCAAATAATTATGATCGTTATTTTTATTTTTGTAGTATAAAGTTCCGTCTAAAGTCTGAAAAACGCTTAACATAGGCATTTTCATTTGAATAATAGCCATTTTTTTGTTAATCTAATCATGTAATAAATAATTAGTTATTCCAAGGAGGAAATTGAATTATGGCTTTCGAACTACCAAACTTACCTTACGCAAACGATGCATTAGAACCACACATTGATGCAAGAACTATGGGAATCCACCATGATAAACACCACAACACTTATGTAACTGGCTTAAACGCTGCTTTAGAAGGTAAAGCAGAATTCGCTGGTAAAACTGTTGAAGAAGTAATTGCAAACTTAGATGCTGTTCCAGAAGAAATCCGTACAGCAGTACGTAACAATGGTGGCGGTCACGCTAACCACTCACTATTCTGGACTTTATTAACTCCAAATGGTAAAGGTGCTCCAGAAGGCGAATTAGCTGCTGCAATCGATGCTAAATTCGGTTCTTTCGAAGCTTTCAAAGAACAATTTGCTAACGCTGCTAAAACTCGCTTCGGTTCAGGCTGGGCTTGGTTATCAGTAGTTAACGGCGAATTAGAAATCTCTTCTACAGCAAACCAAGATTCTCCAATCATGGAAGGTAAAACTCCAGTATTAGGTCTTGATGTTTGGGAACACGCTTACTACTTAAACTATCAAAACGTACGCCCTGACTACATCGCAGCATTCTGGAATGTAGTAAACTGGGATAAAGTAGCAGAACTTTACGCTGCTGCGAAATAATTTCCTTTTCAAAGGAACAAAGTGCATCATCTTCTCGTCATGAAGATGATGTGCTTTTTTATTGAGAAAAAGGGTACATATAGTACGTAAAGGGCATACTAGGACTGTTTTTTACATTAAAAAATGATATACTACTAGTTATGAAAAAGTTAAGAGGGGGGCACACGGATGAAGCGTAAAAACAAAGGCAAAACAAAGCGTTCCTCTAATGGTAATGCTAGACAGAGAGCCAATCTCTCCCTAAGAATGAACATCCTCTTCTTTACAATATTTATTATGTTCAGTGTATTAGTGATTAGACTTGGTTACATCCAAATTGTAAAAGGTGATGAATATGTTGCACAACTTCAAAAAACCGAAGAAGCAACAGTAAACACAAGTGTTCCTAGAGGGAGAATTTTCGACCGAGACGGAAAGATCCTCGTCGATAATAAACCAAAGAATGCCATTACATACACGAAATATTCAACGACAACTTCAGAAGAAATGTTGAAAATGGCAAAAAAACTATCAAAATTAATTACGATGGATACCGAGCGTATTGCACAGCGTGATAAATTTGAATATTGGATGGTGAAACATCCTAAAGAAGCCGAATCTAAAATATCAGATAAAGAAGAGAAAGCTATTTTAGAGAATGGCAAAAAAGCTGGTGAGCAACAAAATGAAATCGATGCGATTATTCGCAGTCGAATTACCGCAAAAGAATTAAAATCATTAACGAATAAGGACCTTCAAATTGTAGCAATCTATTCGAAAATGGTAGCGGGATATAACTTATCCCCACAAATTATTAAGAGCGATAAAGTGTCGGATCGTGAATTCGCTGTAGTATCTGAACATTTAAGTGAACTTCCTGGTGTAGATACGACAACAGATTGGCAGCGTGAGAAGAAATCTGATTTAGCGATTCTTGGATCGACTACTACTCCGCAAGAAGGTATCCCACTCGATAAATTGAGTTATTTCCTTGCGCGCGATTATTCACGTAATGACCGAGTAGGTAAATCTTATTTGGAACAAGAATATGAATCAATTTTACAAGGTGAAAAATCAATCGTTCAATCTGATACAGACCGTACGGGTAAAGTTGTAAATACTAAAATTGTGAAGGAAGGTTCTGCAGGTAAAGACCTTGTATTAACAATTGATAGTGATTTACAGAAGGCTACTGACAAAATCGTAACGGATGAATTAATGATGGCTAAGAGAACAGGTGCATCGAGTTTATTAGACCGTGCATTTTTAGTTATGATGGACCCTAATACGGGCGAAATTCTTTCAATGGTAGGTAAAAAGATTGAAACAAGTAAAAATGGCAGTCAAAAACTAGTCGATTACTCGATTGGTAACTTTACTTCTTCATATGAAGTAGGTTCTGTTATTAAACCTGCTACATTATTAACTGGTTATCATTACAATGCGATTCGCCCGAATGAAGTGTTGGTTGATTCACCAGTTAAATTAGCTGGTACGAAACCAAAATCTTCAATTTTCAACCGTGGTGGCGCTATTAATATGTCTGATACACAGGCAATTGAGCGTTCATCAAACGTTTATATGTTTAAAACAGCAATGAAAATCGCAAAATTACCATATGTTTATAATGGACCGCTTCCAACAACGGAAGCAGATTATGATCGTGTTCGTAAATATTATGCTCAATTTGGCTTAGGTGTGGAAACAGGTATTGATTTACCGGGTGAATTCACTGGGGTTAAGGGACCTGAAACATTGGGAGGTAAGTACCTCGATTTAGTAATTGGACAGTATGATACATTTACGCCACTGCAATTAGCGCAATATGTTTCGACGATTGCAAATGGTGGTAAACGAATTGCTCCAAGATTATTAAAAGAAATCCATGAACCTTCAAAAGACGGTGAGACAATCGGTGCACTTGATCAAGAAGTACAACCGAAAGTATTAAACACGCTTGCGAACTCAGAAGCAGAAATTGAACATGTTCGGGAAGCAATGACGAAAGTTTACTATGGTGCGCAAGGTTCAGGTGCTTCGTCATTTAAAGATTCGAAATTTAAAGGTGCTGGTAAAACAGGTACAGCCCAAGTTGTATACTTCGGACCTAAGAAAGAAAGTTATGGGACGAATACTCTTTCAGTAACTCACGTTGGTTTTGCTCCAAAAGATAACCCACAAGTTGCTTACGCAGTTGTTGTACCTTGGATTACAACTTCAGAACAATATACTGCGATTAACAATATTATCGCGCGTAAATCAGTCGATAAATTTTTCGAGCTGAAGAAAAAAGATACGAAAAAAACAAAATCAGAAGTAGGAACGAAAATTCTTCGTTAGCCTTATGTAAACTCCTCAGCAGTATTTAGCGCTGAGGAGTTTTTTTCATTTACAAATGATTAACAAAGCATTTATATTTCATTACATTTCGTTTATATGTCCTCAACATTTAGTCTTTATAGTAGGAATTGTAATAAACAACTCAAACTCTTAGGGGGAAAAGGAAATGAAAAACTGGAAGTACTTTATGATGACATCAATCGTAGGCTCGGCATTAATGTTAGGAGCTTGCGGAAATGGAGACAAAGCAAATGAATCATCAAAAGGAGCTTCACAAACTGCAGAATCAAATGCGAATGCAGAGAGCAGTGAAAAACTAGAAGGTAAAATCTCAGGAGATGGATCTTCGACAGTTTCACCAATTATGGAAGCAATCGTAGAAGAGTATTCAGCAGAACAACCGAAAGTACAAGTATCAGTTGGTGTATCAGGTACTGGTGGCGGGTTTGAAAAATTTATTAACGGAGAAACAGACTTCTCAAATGCATCTCGTCCAATTAAAGATGAAGAAGCAACAAAACTAAAAGAGAAAAAAATTGACTACACAGAAATGAAAATTGCTTATGACGGACTTTCGATCGTAGTAAATAAAGATAATACATGGTTAAAAGACGCTACAGTTAAAGAATTAAAAGAAATTTGGATCGAATCTGGCAAAGAGAAAAAGTGGTCAGATATTAATCCGAAATGGCCAAACGAAAAAATCGTCTACTACTCACCAGGTACTGAATCTGGCACTTACGATTACTTTGTAAATGATATTTTAGAAGGTAAGGATTTGGTGAAGTCAGCAACATTATCTGAAGATGACAACGTACTTGTAAAAGGTGTAGAATCGGATAAAAACGCAATTGGTTACTTCGGTTTTGCTTACTACCTTGCAAATAAAGACAAATTGCAAATTGTAAAAGTAGATGGAGTTGAGCCAACTCACGACACGATTAAATCAGGAGAATACACACCGTTATCTCGCCCACTATTCGTTTATGTGAAAAATGAAGCTGTGAAGAATAATCCGGTAATGTACAACTTCTTAGAATATACAATCAAAAATGCAGGTGCAATGGCAGAAGCTGTTGGATATGTTCAATCACCTGAAGAAGACTATACAAATGACCAAAAAGAATTAGAAGCATTAAAATAATAAACTATTAATTCGTCTTGGAAGCCAGTCCTCTACTTTGGCAACATAAAGTAACGGCGACCGAGGCGGATTTCTCTTTTATATAAAGGAGTGGAACTTTTGAAATCAACTGAATCCGGATCGAAATTAGGCGTTCAACAAATGATTGAACAAACGAAAAATAAAGGATTTAAAAATATTGTTGAAAAAATGATGCCGAAATTATTATTTTTAACAGCATTTATATCAGTTTTAGTTACAGTTGGTATTGTCTTTACTTTAATATTTGAGACTTTCGAATTTTTCAGACGCGTACCATTTTTTGATTATATTTTTGGTACGGAGTGGTTACCATTCTCGGGTAGTTCGCCAACATATGGTGTACTTCCATTAATCATTGGTACATTGAAAGTTACAGGAATTGCGATGATTGTTGCGGTGCCACTAGGTTTAGCTGCAGCCATTTACTTAAGTGAATATGCATCAGAGCGAGTTCGAAAAACAATAAAACCAGTACTGGAAGTTCTTGCTGGAGTTCCAACAATCGTTTATGGATTTTTCGCACTAACTTTTGTAACACCTTTATTACAAGAAATTATTCCGGGATTGAAAATCTTTAATGCGATTAGCCCAGGGATCGTAGTCGGAATTATGATTTTGCCGACGATTGCGTCATTATCAGAAGATGCGATGTCGAGTGTACCAAACTCGATGAGAGAGGGTGCATTAGCACTTGGTTCAACAAAGTTAGAAGTGGCATTGAAAGTAGTGCTACCAGCCGCGTTATCTGGAATTCTAGCATCAGTTGTACTTGGTATTTCAAGAGCAATCGGAGAGACGATGATCGTATCATTAGCAGGTGGTGCGACGCCTAAATTTGACGGCCAAATTACGGATTCCATACAGACAATGACCGCCTATATTGTGCAAGTTTCCACAGGGGATGCTGGCTACGGAACGACAATTTACTACTCAATTTACGCAGTAGGATTTACATTATTTGTTTTCACATTAATTATGAACCTTCTTGCAGGATTCATCTCTAAGAAGTTTAGGGAGGAATATTAATGAATTATATTGATCAACAATCTGTTAAGAAAAAAATGACAGGTAGATTAATGAAGAATAAGATTTTAAAATTCACATTTCTTGGTGCAACACTTTTAGCGTTACTTGTTCTAGTCATTCTAGGTTATCGAATGGTGACACAAGGAGTAGGGTACTTAAACTTAGATTTCTTAACGAATTTCTCTTCCCGATTCCCGGCAAATGCAGGAATTAAAGCAGCGTTAGTTGGATCACTTTGCTTACTAGCTGTAGTAGCGCCGGTATCACTATTCCTTGGCGTTGGAGCAGCGGTGTATTTAGAAGAATATGCGAAAAAGAATAAAATCACGACATTTATTCAAATGAATATTTCTAATTTAGCAGGCGTACCATCGATCGTATTCGGATTACTAGGATTAACAATTTTTGTTCGTATGCTAGGCATGGGCAAAAGTGTTTTGGCAGCAGGATTGACGATGAGTCTACTCATATTACCGGTAATTATCGTAGCCTCTCAAGAAGCGATTCGCGCTGTACCGAATGATTTACGTGAAGCTTCATACGGAATTGGCGCAACGAAATGGCAAACCATTTTAAAAGTTGTAATTCCATCTGCTATTCCAGGGATTTTAACAGGTGGCATACTTGCTTTATCAAGAGCGATAGGTGAGACAGCTCCACTTGTTGTAATCGGTATTCCAGTAATCATTCACTTCTTACCTGAAGGATTGTTAAGTGAATTCACGGCTTTACCAATGCAGATCTTTGATTGGGCAAAACGTCCGCAAGAAGAATTCCAATATGTTGCAGCAGCAGGTATTCTCGTACTAATGATCGTACTTGTATTTATGAACTCTATTGCAGTATTAATCCGAAATAAATTTTCGAAAAGATATTAATTAGGAGGAACAAAAATGGTGAAAAAACCAGTTGAACAATTTGAAGTGAATGAAAATAAGGAAGCAGATTTACAAGTCGTATCTAAAAATGCAGCGAAAACTGTGTATGAAACAAAAGGGTTAAACTTATGGTACGGTGAAAAACATGCGCTAAAAAATATTGATTTAGAAATCAATCAAAATGAAGTAACAGCGATCATCGGACCATCTGGATGCGGGAAATCAACTTATTTGAAAACATTAAATCGAATGGTTGAACTTGTTCCTACTGTAAAAACAACAGGTGAAATTTTATATCGTGAAAGAAATATACTAGACAAGAAGTATGAAGTTGAAGAATTGAGAACGCGTGTAGGTATGGTATTCCAAAAACCAAATCCATTCCCGAAATCAATTTATGATAATATTGCGTATGGCCCTAGAATTCATGGGATTAAAAACCGTAAATTACTTGATGAAATTGTTGAGAAAAGTTTACGTGGCGCAGCAATTTGGGATGAAGTTAAGGATCGTCTACATGACAACGCATATGGCTTATCGGGTGGTCAGCAACAAAGAATTTGTATCGCGCGTTGTTTAGCAATTGAACCAGATGTCATCTTAATGGATGAACCAACATCGGCACTTGATCCGATCTCGACTTTGAAAGTAGAAGAACTAGTGCAAGAACTGAAAAAAGACTATTCAATTATTATCGTGACGCATAATATGCAACAGGCCGCACGAATTTCAGATAAAACGGCATTTTTCTTAAACGGAGAAGTGATCGAATATGATGATACGAATAAAATATTCTCAAATCCAAAAGATCAGCGAACAGAAGATTATGTATCTGGCAGATTCGGTTAAGGGGGAAAAGTAGATGGTAGTTAGAGAAAAGTATGAGCAAAATCTTGCGGAAGTCCAAACATCACTAGTTGATTTATGTGAGATGGCATTAGAAGCATTTAATCGTTCAGTTCATTCATTTGTAAATCAAGATATTAATCAAGCATTAATGATTTTAGATCAAGACCGTTTTATTAATCGTTTAGAAGAACATATCCAAGATGAAGCGATTCTATTAATTGCAAAACAACAACCCGTAGCGACTGATTTAAGACGTTTAATGGTCATTGTGAGCGCTGCTTCAGATATGGAGAGAATCGGCGACCATGCAGTGAATATTGCGAAGGAAACGATTCGTTTAGGGAATGAAAAACTCGTTTATTCAACAGAGAAGATTGAGCATATGAAGGCATTAACAATTACGATGTTAAAAGATATGGTAGATGCATTTACATCTGAAAATCTGCATGCGGCAAAAGAAATCTCAATGCGCGATGATGCAGTGGATCAATTGTATGGGGAAGCTCTCGTGTCGATACTAGAAACTGCAAAGACAGAGGGCGCTAGTCTTGAACAATTAGTACAAATCTCATTCATCTGTAAATCAATCGAACGTATTGCGGATTACACGACAAATTTAGCAGAAGCACTATTTTTCTTGTTAAAAGGGCGTCATTATGAGCTTAATAATTAAAATAGAAGTGGTTTTTAGCTTCTAATACATACTAAAAGCAGGTGTTGCGAGGATGAATCGTAACACTCGCTTATTCATGTTTTAACTTTCAGAAATAAATACAGCTACACTTGATTTCAGTAGACGATCATATATAAAAAGGTGAATGAAAGGCTCTTTGTCAAATAACGTTGGTGAGAGTTTTCAATTGAATAAAAATCGATTGGTTTGAGCGAGATCACTTTTCATTTATGAAGCGTGGCTCGCTCTTTTTAATGCGAAGTGTAAATAGATTCGGT
>NZ_QFVS01000004.1 GCF_003143955.1 Kurthia zopfii
GTGCCTTTTTGATTGTTCGTTGTATAGCTTTGTATCGGGTTTTTCTTACTTTTGAAACGAGGGAATCCAACAGATTGATCGCGGAAGAAGTTTTTATAGGCTTTTTCTAAGTTACGTTGTGCGTTAGCTAAAGCTAAACTATCGACTTCTTTCAAAAAGGGAAATTCCGTCTTATATTTTGCAGGTGTCGGGAATTTTTGTTTTTTGGATACATCGAGTTTGGATTCTTCATAATTTTTCATCCGTTCATCCAGCATAAGGTTGTAGACCTTACGGACACAACCGAACGTCTTCGCAAAGAATATTTCTTGTTCTTCTGTTGGGTAAATTCTGAATTTGTAGGCTTTCAATTGTTCCATAAGGTTTACCTCCTTTTTATTTGTGATTATTTCCTTGTTCTTCAATGTATTTTTTGATGACTTCAATCGGTGCGCCACCTGTTGTCAAAAGACAAAAACTTTTAGACCAAAACATTTCTTTCCAAAGGTGTTCTTTCACTCTTGGATAATCACGTTTAATCAATCGAGAACTTGCACTTTTATACGAATTGATAAATTTGCTCAATTCCGTTTTAGGGTGAGCCTTGAATAAGATATGCACATGGTCTTGGTCGTGATTCCATTCTTCTAGCGTGATGTGATATGATTCCGCAATTCGCTCGAAAGTTGATTTAGCGAATTCAGATATTTCATCATCTATTACTTTTCTTCGATATTTCGTAACGAATATAAGGTGATAATAAAGTTGAAAGACTGAATGTTTATTTGTGTCTAATTTCATTAATATATAAACTCCTAACTAATTATAGACTGATTTTATCAAACCTAAAATAAAAAGGCAATAAACCCTTTATATCAGTTTTCGAGTTACCAACGGTAACCCTCAAACTGAACGGTATTCATCCCCCACTTATAGAAGATGGGGGAATTCTACCGAACAGATGTTAAAAATAACCCCAAGAGGTATATAGACGAGCATTCTGAAGACGTTTTTATTACTTTCTTTCGCCTCTTTTAGTATTTGATTCAACATGACAATAAAATTAATCATAAAAAAACTAATGAATAATGCACCTGCAATTACTGCCATTTGACCACCTTACTTTCTAAATCCAAATAATTATATACTAAAAATAATGTTAAGTTCTTGCTCTGCGTCAAAAGTTGGGGTGAATGAAATTGATTTTTTTAATTCAGCCCAACATTTTTGTACTTGATTGCTAATTGTATTTTGGGTATAAATCGATTGAATCGTTTATAGCCAAATGCATTGTGTTTCATTACTTTTTTGTTATTAATACCTTCCAAAAAAACCATTTGAATAACCTGATTCCTTTCTTTCGAAAAGCGTTAGTATCAATCATTGAAAGAAATAACGAGGACTCCTGCCGAAAAACAAGTGTGAAGCAATCCTTTCTTTGTCTAGCTTCAAACGCTATATGCTATGGGATACTTCAGGTTTTCGGGAGAAAGTAATGGTGCTTTTACTTTCTCTTCAAACCTTGCAGTACCCTCGCATATGAACGAGCGTTTTGCGCCTTTCTTTCCACCTAAAGTGGAAAGAAATAGTGCGGCACTTGTCGGCGGAAAGCATTCGTTATTTCTGAAAGCTACAACGTAAATTGTTTTAAGACCCCAACATATATTATAGGACCGTAAAAAATGAGCGGCATACGCTTCATTTAAGAAACATACGCTCGCTCATCGAACTATTGTGATAATTTTTGTAGATCTTCAAAGAATGTCGGATAAGATACTGCGATACAATCCGGATCATCTATCGTAATAGCACCTGATGTTACAAGTGAAGCAATCGCATTCATCATGCCAATGCGGTGATCGCCATAAGTTCGTAAAGATGCACCTGATAGCTTCGTAGGACCTGTAATTTTCATTCCATCATCCGTCGCTTCAATATTTGCACCTAACTTTTTCAACTCGTCTACAACAGCATCTATTCGATTCGTTTCCTTCACTTTCAATTCTTCAGCATCTTTAATAATGGTCGTACCTTCTGCTTGCGTTGCTAAAAGGGCGATAATCGGAATTTCATCGATTAATCTTGGGATAATATCTCCACCAATTACTGTCGCTTTCAAGTCTGAAGTTTTGATTGTTAACGTTCCAATCGCTTCAGGATTACTGTCGTCAACTTCAGAAATCGTCAATTGAGCATTCATTTGTTGCAATACATCAATAATTCCTGTACGTGTTTCATTTAAACCGACATTTTTAAGTGTAATTTCACTATTTGGCGAAATCGCACCTGCTACAAGGAAGAATGCAGCAGAAGAAATGTCACTTGGTACATCGACTTTAACAGCTTTCAATTTCTGACCACCTTGAATAGAGATTTTTTTATCTTCAACATTAAGGTCTACACCAAATTGTTTTAACATTTTCTCCGTATGATCTCTCGTCTTCTCAACTTCATGAATCACTGTCGTTCCATTTGCATTCAATGCCGCAAGAAGGATCGCTGATTTCACTTGTGCGCTCGCTACTGGCATCACATATTCAATCGCATTTAATGGACTACCTTTGACCGCAATCGGTGTGAATTGACCATCTTCACGCCCAGAGAACTGTGCATTCATCTCTCTTAATGGATTGATGACACGTTTCATCGGCCGTTTGGCAATCGATTCATCCCCTGTTAACACTGCATGAATGTGAGAACCCGCTAGTAAACCTAATAATAATCGCGTAGTCGTCCCTGAATTCCCCATATATAAAATATCCTTTGGTTCTTCCCAAGCGTCCATACCACGACTTTCAATTTTGACATTTGTACCGTTTTGCTCAATTTTTACGCCCATTTGTTTAAATGCAGCAATCGTACTTAAGCAATCTTCACCCGGTAGGAATCCGGTCACATTTGTCGTTCCTTCAGCCATACTACCGAACATAATCGAGCGGTGAGAAATCGACTTATCTCCTGGAACTTTGATCGTTCCTTTTAAACTTTGATTCTCGAAATTAATCGTTTTATTCGCCATATTATAGCCTCCTTAAGAAATGTAAAACTCATATGGGCTGCGACTTCTAATACATTCCGCCGCTCGTTGACGATCTCCATTCGTTTGGAAACTTACAACTAAAATTCCGAAAACATCTTCGCGTGTTTCGACAATTCGTATATTTGTAATACTAATTTTTTCTTCAGCAAAATAGCCTGTTATTTCGGCAATACTACCAGGGTAATCGGGTACGTCAATATAGAGATCATACGTCGTAAAGATTGCACCCGAAGAAACAGGTAAATCATCTCGGAACGACTTTGCCTCCGAGAAAAAGCGGAAAATATCATCATCCGTTCCTTCAGTTAAAATCGATTGAACGCGCGACATCTCTTGCTGCCATTTGCTTAATTGTTGTTGAATTTGTTCTTTATTTTGTACCGTAATATCTTGCCACATCGTAGGGTTTGAACTTGCGATTCGCGTAATATCGCGGAAACCACCAGCTGCTAAACGACGTGTGAAACCATTCGTTTCATTTTCCTTTGATAATTGATGCACGAGTGAAGCCGCGACAACATGGGGGAAATGACTCACAACAGAAGTCATATGATCATGTTCTTCTGCAGGGACAACGACGATTTTCGCACTTGTTAATTTTAATAAATTTTCTAAATTCTTCACTTGTTCTTTCGAAGTAGATGCTAATGGTGTCAGCATATAATACGCATTTTCAAATAATATTGGTTTTGCAGCCATCACACCACTTTTATGCGAGCCGGCCATTGGATGCCCACCGATAAAAGTAATGCCACGCGCTTGTAAAAGCTCTGCTTCATCCATGATCATCTGTTTCGTACTACCTGTATCTGTAACGATGACATCTTCTCGTAATTGCCAAGCTTGGATTTTCTTCATCCATTCAAGTGTCGCGTTGACAGGTGTCGCAAATATCAATACATCCGCATCTTTCGCTTCAATTTCTGGATCTTGCGCCGCTTCATGAATCACGCCTAACACTTTCGCACTTTGAAGTGTATTTGCACTAGCATCGTAGCCAAATACGCGATTTTCTGGAGAGCGTTGGAGCGCCAATGCGATGGAACCTCCAATTAGACCGAGTCCTATTACGACAATTTTTTTACTCAAACGACCACACCTTGTTGTTGTAAAATTGTTTGAAGTTGTGCGAGTAAACCTTCATTCTGTTCTTTCGTACCAATCGTTACACGAATATATTGAGGAACACCTAATGCATTCCCGCTACGGATAATATAGCCTTTTTCCATCAATTTTTGGAACACTTCATCACTATCCATCTTCACTTCGAATAAGATGAAGTTCGTCTCCGTTGGGCAGTAATCCAATTGATTTGCTTCACAAAAAGTAATGTATTGCTTTTTGCCAGCTTCATTTACTTCACGACATTGTTCTAAGTATGCTTGATCTGCAACAGCTACAGGTACAATAGCTTGGCTCAAGACCGTATTGTTGAATGGTCCACGAACAGGATCAAATTTCGCAATCAAGTCTGGATGAGCAATTCCGTAACCAACTCGGAATGCCGCAAGTCCATATGCTTTTGAAAACGTACGTAAAATTAATATATTCTTATATTGATTTAATAGAGAGATTGAATCGTGGAGATTAGCACTTGTCACATATTCAAAATATGCTTCATCTAAAACGACTAATACATCACTTGGCACTTTTGCTAAAAAGGCTTGTAATGGTGCGTCTTCTACAATGCCACCTGTTGGATTGTTCGGGCTACAAATCCAGACAACTGCCGTATGTGCATCGATTGCATCGTACATGGCATCTAAATCATGTAATCGATTTTTCAAAGGTACTTCTCGCACTTCTGCCCCTTCGATTACTGCGTTTAATTTATATTGTGAGAAAGTTGGTGTAGCCATTACTGTATTCACACCTGGTTGTAAAAGTGCGCGTGTAACGATGCTAATTAACTCATCTGAACCATTACCGAAAATAAGTTGATTTGGATTGACGTTTAAGTGGTTGGCAACAGCATTTCTCATATCTGTCCCATAACCATCTGGATATAGTGCAAAATTATGAGCAGATTCTTGTAAATATGCTGTCACTTTTGGTGAACATCCTAATGGATTTTCATTAGATGCTAATTTCACAATTTCATCCAAACCAAATTCTCTCTTAACTGCGTCAATCGATTTCCCCGGTTGGTATGCTTTTAACCCTTTAACTGATTCTTTCCATTTCATCTTACCTTCGCCTCTTTCTAAGTCGTTTATTTCACTAAATCTGGTCTTAATTTAACCGCGTCATTTAAGTAAACATGTTGGATGTCACGTTGATTAACCGCCGTTTCGACATGTACTAACATACGAATGCATAGTGGCAATGCGCCTTCCACATTCATCTCATGCATACACATGACCGGTACATAATCCCAACCTTCATAAGTTCGAACAGATTTTGCTGGAAAAGCAGAAGTAATATCTGGCGTTGTCGTAATCACAACTGAAGCAACATTTTCAGCTTCTATCGCATTTCTTTCGATTAGTTGTTGTAATAATTCAACTGTTGCTTGCTGAACGAATTGTGCGTCATTTTCAACAATCGTCGTTGCTCCTCTTATGCCTCGAATCATGTAAACACCCCTCTAAATTATTGTTCGTAAAATCGCGTCGATCTCTCGGCATTCTTCTACAGTTACTTTTTGCACAAAAGGCTGACCTATTTTTTCAAGTA
This sequence comes from Kurthia zopfii, assembly GCF_003143955.1. Lineage (GTDB taxonomy): Bacteria > Bacillota > Bacilli > Bacillales_A > Planococcaceae > Kurthia > Kurthia zopfii. The sequence continues at coordinate 5,696 of NZ_QFVS01000004.1, forward strand.
ATACAAATTGTAAAATGCCATACTCCGCCTTTTTATCTTTCATCAAATATGGTAGTAATTCATCAAATGTAAATTGGTGAACCGGCTCAAATTGATAACCACTATTTTTCGCAAATTGTAAAAATGCTACTGTCTGATTTCTCGTAATTGAGCCATATTTTTCACCTAATAAAAGCGCATAAACCATACCGATCATGACTGCTTCCCCGTGTGCTAACTTGCCAAAACCAGAAGCAGCTTCAATCGCATGACCGTAAGTATGACCAAAATTCAAATACTTACGTACGGAATGCTCCTGCTCATCTTGTGCGACAATATCAGCCTTCACTTGAATACCTTTTTGCAAGTATTCGGCTAATTCTGTCTGCGTAAGATTCGTTACATCCTTCGTCACCATGTCGTCATACCATTGTTCATCAGAAATCAATGCATGTTTGATCGCTTCTGCCATACCCGAACGTACCTCTTTTTCCGGAAGTGTCTTCAAAAAGTCAATATCATACAGCACGGCCTGTGGTTGATAAAATGCGCCAATCATATTTTTACCGAGTGGATGATTGATCGCCGTTTTGCCACCTACTGCTGAATCATGCGCTAAAATCGTTGTCGGGATTTGGACGAACGGAATACCTCGCATAAAGGTTGCTGCGACATAACCTGTTAAATCGCCTACAGCCCCTCCTCCAAATGCAAATAACATCGATTTTCTCGTGCATTTTTCTTCTAGTAAAAATGTTTGTGATGCAAAATAATTTTCGAATGTTTTGCATGCTTCACCTGCTGGAAGTACGAAAACTTTAAATTCATAAGGAAATTCAGCTGTAAATCGCGCTTGATGTTGTCGCCATACATTTTCATCGGTGAAAACGATTAATTGGTCAGCATCTTCAATTTTTTCGGAAAGTGTTTTTACAGCTTCTTGTAAATGATTCGAGCCAATGACCACTTCATAGAAATGAGATGGTGTTTGAACTGGAATACGCATGATTAAAACTCCTTTGAATATTGTTTTTGTTGTTCGATTTGTTCTTTCAATTGCGGTAATTGATCCGCGTGGAACTGTTCTAATAATGCTTTTGCAATTTCAAATGCAATGGCGTGTTCTGCGACAACTGAAGCAGCAGGTACAGCACAAGCATCCGAACGTTCAACTGAAGCTTTGAAAGGCTCTTTCGTCTCGATATCTACGCTTTGAAGTGGTTTGTATAGTGTTGGAATTGGCTTCATCACACCTCGTACAACGATTGGCAGTCCTGTCGACATTCCGCCTTCTAAACCACCAAGTCTATTCGTTTTACGTGTGTAACCATTTTCTTCATCAAAAAGAATTTCGTCATGTACTTGAGAACCAGGAACATGAGCTGCATCGAATCCAATACCGAATTCCACACCTTTAAATGCGTTAATGCTTAACATCGCCTGTGCTAATTTACCGTCTAATTTTCGGTCGTATTGGACATAAGAACCGACGCCTGCTGGCATGCCTTCAACGATGACTTCAACTACGCCACCGATCGTATCGCCTGCTTTCTTCGTCGCATCGATTAGTTCAACCATTTTCGCTGAAGCTTCTGGGTCTACGCAGTAACATGGATCTTCTTCCACGATTGCGCGAATTTCATCAGCTGTCATTCCTTCAGTAGCGCTGCGATCTACTGCGATGCCCCCGATTTCAACTACATGTGCGACGATTTTAATGCCTAATTGCTCTAAAAGGATTTTAGAAACTGCTCCAACCGCTACACGCACTGTCGTTTCACGTGCTGACGAGCGTTCTAAGACGTTTCGTAAGTCTCTATGACCATACTTCATACCACCGACTAAATCAGCGTGTCCAGGGCGTGGGCGCGAAATTTGACGTTTGATTTCATTTGGATCGACACCTTCTGCTAATGGTTCAGCACCCATGATTTTCGTCCAATGTGTCCAATCATCATTTGTAACGACTAATGCGATCGGTGAGCCAAGTGTTTTGCCGTGTCGAATACCAGAAGTGATTTCAACTGTATCTGTCTCAATCTGCATTCTGCGACCTCTGCCGTGTCCACCTTGACGTCTTTTTAATTCATGATTAATTTGTTCTGCTGTAATTGGTAATAACGAAGGAACACCTTCAATAATTGCTGTAAGTTGTGGGCCATGTGATTCGCCCGCTGTTAAGTATCTCATTTGCACTTTCTCCCTTCAACTCGCTAAAGTATATGTTTTTCACTATAACATATATTTGCGTGAATTTCAGTCGATTTTCTAATAAAATTAAATAAACTGAAATTTTTATGTTTTTTGAATATATTTTTATTTATAAAAAACCGCTTTCCACAAATGCGAAAAGCGTGTCGCTTCATTTTAGCGTTTCTTTCGGTAGAAAAATGTATCTTCTACTTCGAAATCATATTTTGCAGGATTGAATATTTGCTCGGTACTTCCAACAAATAATACGCCACCTGGTTTTAATGCTTTACTAAAGTTATGATAAATCTGTTCTTTTGCTTCTTCCGTAAAATAAATCATAACATTTCTGCAGACGATTAAATCAAATCCTCTGTCATATGTATCTTTTAAAAGATTGTGTTTTTTGAAATTCACTGTTTTTTGAATCGCTTGAGATACTTTGAAAAAAGATCCCTCTGATTCAAAATGTTTTGCTTTAATATCTGCTGGTACTTCAACTAATGATCTTTCAGGGTACACCGCCGCTTTTGCTTTCGCAATCGCATTCTCATCCAAATCAGTCGCTTGAATTGACACTTGTGAAATCGGTTGAAGTTTTGATAGCACCATCGCAAGCGAGTACGGTTCTTCGCCAGTCGAGCAAGCAGCGCTCCATACTTTCAAACGTGAGCTTTCTTTCAAAAGTCTAGGGAAGATTTTCTGTTCTAAAACATCCCATCTTTTGCCGTTTCGATAAAATTCAGATACGTTAATCGTCATTCGATCTAAAAACTCATCCATTAATTCTCGATTCGACTCCATGGCATTATAAAACTCAACAAATGAACGAAAGCCTTTTTTCTCGTAAAGGGAAGCTAGTCGTCTTTTCATTTGCGCTTCTTTATAAAGAGCAAGATCAATCCCCGTTTTTCTTTTTACTTTTTCAACGAAAATTTCATAATCATTCATACTTTATACCCTCCCTTATTTCCTATAACCATTATAAAGGATTCATCCAAAAGAAGGAAGATACTTTAAATTGACAGTTTTGAAATAATTTAGAGCGATAATCATATGAAAATATAAGAAAAGAGCACCGTGCTTAAAAGCACAGTACTCTTCAATCAATCAGTTGATTATTTTACTAGGCCGTCTTGACCGAAGAATAAACCGATTTCACGTTCAGCTGATGCTAAAGAATCAGAACCGTGGATGATGTTTTCAGCTACTGTTGTAGCGTAGTCACCGCGGATTGTTCCTGGAGCAGATTCAGCAGGGTTAGTAGCGCCCATCATTAGACGTGCTAATGAGATAACGTTTTCGCCTTCCCATACCATTGCGAATACTGGACCTGAAGTGATGAATTCTACTAATTCACCGAAGAAAGGACGTTCAGCGTGCTCTGCGTAGTGGTTTTTAGCAAGTTCTTCAGTGATGTTCATAAGTTTAGCACCTTTAAGTACGAAACCGCGACGTTCGAAACGATCTACGATATCACCTACTACTTGACGGTTTACGCCGTCTGGTTTAACCATTAAAAATGTTTGTTGGATAGCCATGTTTAAAACACTCCTTAAAATTATCTACAGGTATAATACCTACCGTAGAATTTTATCATTGAATCCCATAATGTACAACAATTACTCGTATATTCTATTAAAATTTACGTTTTCCCATGAAATTGGCAATATCAATTAATGATTTGTTCACTGGGTGGTCTGGTAAATAACTAACTTCTTTCAAAGCTTTCTCTAAATATAGATCACTCAATGCATTCGCCTTTTGAATAGCAGGTGATTTACGAATTGCTTTTAATAGCTGCATTCGTTCGCCTTCACTAATTGGGCCCGCTAAAGTTTTTTCGATTAGTGGACGAATCGCATCATCCTCAAGTGCATAAATGGCTGGTAACGTCACATTCCCTTGCATCAAATCACTACCAGCTGGCTTGCCTAATTGTCGATCCGTAGCTGTAAAGTCTAAAATATCATCGATAATTTGGAAAGACATCCCGACATAATAGCCAAAACGCTTTAGTCTAAGCACTACTTCATCAGAAGCACCTGATGCGATTGCGCCTAATTCACAACTAGAAGCGATTAAGATAGCTGTTTTACGCTTAATTCTACGGAAGTAATCACGTAAATTTTGTTGTAAAACCATCTTATCCTCTATTTGGATAATTTCTCCTACACAAATCTCAACCATCGTATTCGCTAATACTTGGTGAGCTTTAGGGTTTTCGATTCGCGTCATATAATCTAATGCTTTGGCGAAAATGAAATCGCCATTGTACATTGCAACACGGTTATTGAATTGAGCTTTTACAGTTTCTCTACCTCTACGTAATTCAGCATTGTCAATTACGTCATCATGCACGAGTGAAGCCATGTGAATTAATTCTAATGGCACAGCAACATTTTTGATTTGCTGAATATCATAATGCCCGAATTTTGCAGATAGTAAAACAAAAACTGGACGAATTCTTTTTCCCCCAGCTTTCAGAAGATGCAAAGAAGCTTCATTCAAAAATTGTGAAGAGGAATTCAGCGCTATTTCTAATTCTTTTTCGATGATGTCAATTTCTGATTTCATACCAGAATAGAGCATCTTTAGCTTCATCTTTTCCACGTGAATAAACCTTCTCCCACCTAGTTTTCTTTTTTGAATCCAATATGTGTCGCAGCTGCACCGCCACTATATGATTTGAATGTAACATTTTTCATACCTGCTTGTTCAAACATTTTCTTCAACTCACGGCGACCTGGGAAGCCATCTGCTGATTCTTGAAGCCATGAATATTCTTTATAGCTTTTAGCAAATAGTTTTCCGAAGATCGGCATAATAAATTTGAAATAAAATTTGAAAAGATGTTTGTATACCGGAATCTCAGATTGTGACGTTTCTAAACAAACGACTTTACCTCCTGGCTTCACTACGCGGTGCATCTCTTTTAAAACTTGCATATAGTCAGGTACATTACGAAGTCCAAAACCAATCGTTACGTAATCAAATGAATCATCTTCAAAAGGTAGTTCCATCGCATTACCTTGGATTAATTTCACATTTGGCATATCCTTTGTTTTTTCAATTCCGACATTCAGCATATTTTGGCTAAAATCAAGACCAGTTACATGTCCTTCTTTACCTACAGCTTCCGCAAGTGCAATTGACCAATCTGCAGTACCGCAGCACACGTCTAAAGCTTTTGAACCTTTTTGAATGTTCATGCGCTTCATCGTGTCTTTACGCCATTTTTTATGCAGTTGGAAACTGATTACTGAGTTCATTTTGTCATAACTACCAGATATATTCTCAAATACTTCATGTACGCGTTCTTCTTTTGATTGTACCAATTTTTCAACCTTCTCTCGTCATGTGTTGTGCAGCGGTTAGCACGTCCATTTGACCTAGTAATACGTCTTTAATTGCTGGATTTAATAATTCTGTTTTACGAATTAACTTTTGGAATTGTTCAATTTGCGCGTGTAATTCAATTTGAATTTTCGCTACTGCTTCTTCATGAGTCGCAAATGACTCCGCAATAACGTTCACAAAGCGTACTGTACTCGTTCCTTCAGTGAATCGCTGTAATTCTGTTGATAATCGATTGACTAACATCCCTTTTTGAATAAATGGAATGTAAGCTTTAAGTTCAAAATGAGTCATAAAACTTTCAATCGCCTTACTAACGATTACTTCAAATATCTCAATCCATTGTTGTAAATCTTTTTGAACAGGCTCATAGAAAGCTGTTTTATTTTCACTAATTTCTGCAACCGCATCGGATAATTCACTAACTAATTGAATATTAGGTAATTCAGCGAGTGTTGCGTAATAACGTCCGCTATAATAATCACCAGCAAGAACCATGAGTTGCTGTTGTTTAGAGGTGGCCTCGAATTCCTGCACTAAATCATGTGTCGTCAATGCAGTTTGAATCATGACGACGCTTTGTGCTGTGACTTGATGATTTTGAGTCCACTGCTCGCCATTAAACTTTGGCAATAATAAATAAAACAATTGGTCTTCCCATATTGGTGGTTGACCTGTATATTCCAGGAGTGTTCTATGATGCAATTTTATATTAATTTCATCTTTTAATTCGGTTACGAGTTGCTTCATTTTAGCTGCATTCATAAAAAAATCTCCATTCAATTCATTTCCTGATGTGAGTGCTCTATTCGTTCAAACTTTATTTTTTTGAGTCACTTTCAACAGTACCGTTAGCTGATTGGATTGTCGCTTTGCCACGAATTTTCATAGCTGATGTATGCTCCGTGAATTGCGCAATCATAACCTCACCACGATCAAGTTTTTCGGAATGATGGAATTTAGTATCGTCTCCACGTGTAAGGCCAATTACGTGTACTCCATCTTCTTCTGCTTTAATTACGATAAAATCATTTTGAGACATAAGACAGTTCTCCTATCATTCGAATTTGCTTCTTCCATAATATCATAAAAAACGTTCAAAATTAAGGCATTTGAATGAACGATAGAATTTCATTTCGTTTTACATCATCCGTTTCAAAGATTCCTTTTGCTACAGATGTAATCGTTTTAGCTCCCGGTTTCTTAATACCGCGCATCGTCATACACATATGCTCTGCTTCCACAACAACATATACGCCCTGTGGTTTAAGCATTTCCATCAATGTCTCTGCTACAGTGCCTGTAATTCTCTCTTGAAGCTGCGGTCTACGTGCAACCGTTTCGACTGTACGTGCTAATTTACTTAAGCCTGCTACTACTCCACCTTGAGGGATGTAAGCAACATGGGCCTTGCCATAAAAAGGCACGAGATGATGCTCACACATTGAGAAGAAAGGGATATCCTTCACAAGTACTACTTCATCGTGACCTTCGTTAAATACAGTTTCAAAGTATTCTTTCGGGTCTTTATGTAATCCTTCAAACATTTCTGCATACATTTTCGCAACTCTTTTAGGCGTGTCGATTAATCCTTCTCTTGTCGGATCTTCTCCCACTGCTTCTAAAATCATCGTTACGGCATCTTTAATTTTATCTATGTCAACTTGTGAATTTATTTGCTTCGTCAATTTTAATCCCCCATTATCTACATGAAATTCTCTTTTTGATGTTAGCATATACCCCCATGCATAGCAAAGGTGTAAGACGATAATTCCCACAAATTTTTTGTTGTTTTTTGAAACAAACAAAAAGAGTAGTCGATCCGAAGATCAACTACTCTTATGTATTGCTCGAGTGCAATTATTTAACTGCGTCTTTAAGTGCTTTACCTGGTTTGAAAGCAGGTACTTTACTTGCAGCGATTTGGATTTCTTTACCTGTTTGTGGGTTGCGGCCTTTACGAGCAGCACGTTCACGAACTTCAAAGTTACCAAAACCGATTAATTGTACTTTATCACCTTTAGCTAGAGCCTCTTGGATTGTTTCAAATACAGATTCAACCGCTTTAGCAGCATCTTTCTTAGAAAGTTCTGCAGCTTCAGCTACTGAGTTCACTAATTCTGTTTTGTTCACACCATTCACCTCCTCTCAATGATTCTGTGTTAAATCATGTAAAAAGATTAGCACAAACCTTATTTACTACGCAATAACATTTATACTTCTTTTACCAACTTTAAGCAACTTTAAGCCTTTCACTCGATATGTAGTAAGTTAGACCCAGTCATAAAGCTTTTCCTCAAAATGGGAAAGTCAGGTACATATGATTGATTCCATTCCGCGACTTCTCAAATCATTGATCTTTTTAAATCTGTTTTGAGAAATAAGTACGTTTGTAAATGAATTATGGTTCCTTCACCAAAATGAAAGAATTGCTAAAATTCACGAACTTCGTATATTTATGCACACAAATGTATATCTAATAGATTGCATACATTTTAAACATTGATATAACAACATTTACCACATATTCCCGTACACAACATATAGATTACCTTTCTTTCTAATTTCTAAACACTTTTTGCGATTTTTTTTAATAATCCTGTTTTTTTTACTAAATTCCTCGATTTTTAATATTATTTTTCCTTTAAAAATCTTTTTTACCTAATATTCCCATTATACTATTTCCTTTTCATTTAGCAATATTTTTTCAAATAAGCGCCATTATTTTTACTGAAAATGCATAAAACCCGATCTATAAAAAGCGAATATTCATCGCATTTTACATATGAATCTACCAGTTTTAAGCACATCAGAATCTGCTATTTCCGGTCCGTTCTACTACTGTTTTTTCTCATAACCAAGTGTACTATTCCATCTTCTCATACCTTGATCCTCGTATTTAATTGTAAAAAAACCATAAAACAACCATGAGTATATTTTCCTATCATTCAATAATAGATGCTATTTCACTCATTTTTTTCGCGAAAAAAAGTTCATATTTTTATAAAAAAACATGAACTTCTCCCGTTATTTATTTTTTCGATCATCAAAAAATGCTACTTCTCCGTCATTATTTAAAATATATTTTGCAGAAAATGCGGGTAAAATCGGATATTGATCCTCTAATAAATAGCGAATATCTTCATTTTTTTTAACTTTCGGCTTCTTTTCATTCACAATTTTTTGTAATTCAATCGAGTAATCGACTACAATTTCTCCAGTTCCTTTAATGACAATAGGCAGATTTGTTGAAGAATATGGACTTGGCACACTTGGTGCAGCTTTTAATCCCATCTTTTCATAAGCCAATTTATAAATATTTCCACTGATATTTTCTGCTAACGGCACATAACCATTTACACCTTTTTTAATGGATAGTTCTCGGATTGCTTCCGCTTGTTGTAAATCGACAACTTTCACAACAGGCTGCTTGCTCTCCGCCTTCCAAATCACATATTGAAATAGACCACCTTTTTCAAATGAATTCGCAGGGTATTTCTCTAAAACACCTTCTCTTAATAACTTCTCAAAATCGATTGGGTATCGAATATATTGGTCGGTGTTTTGATCCCGCGTCTTGATCGGCAGTAGCCCTCCCGTTTTCTCTCTATATTGGTCCACAGCTTTTTGAATCATCTCAAGATTTAGTGCGTCAGCTGTTTCTAATTCACGCTTCTCCGCCTTCGGATATAGACAGCCGCTTAATACTGCCATAGCTACTAGAATCGTTAAAATCAATTTCAGTTTCTTCATATAATAACCTCATTTTTATGTATAGTTACCAGTAAAATATGACAAATACCATCGTTAATCCGCCTAATAGTAAAAAGCCGTATGCCATTAGTGAAACGACGATACTTACTACGCCATTCGATATTTTTGTGCGACTTACATGAATTAAAAACATGGCAATCATCATAAATCCAATTGAATAAAATGAAATCCACATCATATTCATTGGAGATATTGCTAAGGATAGTGCGAGATTATCCATCTTTCACTCAACACCTTTCATTATTTAAGGAAAATTATAACACAAAAAGAATTTGGTGGGTACTAATCCAATATTATGATGATGGTTAATTGGGATCCTCGACTATTTTTATCACATAGACCTTATTGAAAGAAATAGCTCTTTGTCAAATGTTGGGGTGAATGAAATTGGATTTTCAAATTCATTCAACCTTTTTGTACTTGTTTGCTCTAAATCGATCGAATCATTTATAGCCATAGGTATTGCATTTCATCACTGTTATTTTGTTATTAAGGTCTTCAAAAAAGTCATTTGAATAACCAGAAGCAAAACTTTTTAGTATTTCTATCTGCCAGCTTTTCATTGTTTAAATGGCAGATGGATAAGCATGAGGGATCTCAATATAAAGTGCATACTTCCACCAATTTTTTCGGTTTTTTGTGATTAAAATATCTCTTAATCCTAGAATATTCATGTACCACAGTTAAGCCTTCTTTAGCTTATTATGTATAAAGGAATTAGCGGAGTAATGCTTTTTTTTCACATAGATCAACATTGAAAGAAATAACGAGGACTCCTGCCGAAAAACAAGTGTGAAGCATTCGTTATTTCTGAAAGCCACAATGTGACTTGTTTCAAGAATCCAACATATACAATAGAACCAAAAAAAGAGTTCCACCATTTAAGGTGAAACTCTAGGAACTTTAAATATTTAATATTTGCCATCCATTTCGGTTTTTTTCATACGTAGCATTAATTTTTCAACAATTTCTTTTGGAGATTGTTCTTCAAATAACACTTCATATAAACCTTCCGTAATCGGCATTGATACATCATACTTCGCAGCAAGTTGGTGAGCAGCTTTCGTTGTACGAACGCCCTCTACTACCATACCCATCTGCTCTAATACTTCATCAAGCTTAAGACCCTTACCAAGTAAGTTCCCAGCTCTCCAGTTACGTGAATGGACTGATGTACAAGTAACGATTAAATCACCCATACCTGCTAAGCCCATAAATGTTAGCGGGTTTGCGCCCATCTTAACACCTAGACGCGAGATTTCTGCTAAACCACGCGTAATTAACGCAGCTTTCGCATTATCTCCGAATCCAATACCATCAGAAACGCCAGCGCCTAAAGCAATAACGTTTTTCAACGCACCACCTAATTCAACACCGACAATATCTTCATTCGTATAAACACGGAAATATTGATTCATAAACAGGTCTTGAACAATTGCAGCTGATTCAAGGTTCTCACATGCTGAAGCAACAGTAGTTGGATGATGCTTCACTACTTCTTCTGCATGACTTGGCCCTGAAAGTGCTACAACATCTTGAACAACTGATTCATCTAATTCTTCTTTCATGATGTTTGAAATACGAATTAGCGTGTCAGGTTCAATACCTTTTGAAACATGGACAAAAATAAGTTTTCGATCTAAAGTTTTCATGATCTTTTGGCAAGTTTCACGAATTCCTTTAGTTGGTACTGCCATTACGATGATCTCTGCGTGTGCAACAGCTTCATCCATATTTGATGTAGCTTTTAGATTAGTCGGTAATACAGTGCCAGGTAAATACTTTTCATTTGTATGTTTTAAATGAATTTCATCTGCTTGGTCTTGTCTATGTGACCATAGCAAAGTATTGTGATCGTTCTCGGCAAGAACAGTAGCTAATGCTGTTCCCCATGAGCCCGCTCCAAATACGGTAACATTACTCATAGTTCAGTTCCTCCTAAAATTCTAATCGCGCGCTCTTGTAATAATCTTGATCGGCGTACCTTCGAATTCGAATGTATCACGGATACGGTTTTCTAAGAAACGCTCATAAGTGAAGTGCATTAATTCTGGTTCGTTTACGAACACAACGAAAGTTGGCGGTTTAATGGCAACTTGAGTCGCGTAGTAAATACGTAGACGGCGACCTTTATCAGTAGGCGCTGGATTACGTGCAACTGCATCAGAAATAACTTCATTCAGAATACTTGATTGAATACGCATTGCGTGGTTTTCACTTACACGGTTTACGACTGGTAATAAGTTATGAACTCGTTTACCTGTTGTAGCTGAAGTGAAAGCAATTGGTGCGTAATCCAAGAACTGGAATTGTTCACGAATTTCTTTTGTTTTTTCGTTCATTGTTTTTTCGTCTTTATCGACAGCGTCCCATTTGTTATAAACAATGATGACACCTTTACCAGCTTGGTGTGCATATCCTGCGATTTTCTTATCTTGTTCTTGAATGCCTTCTTCACCATTCAGAACAACTAAAACAACGTCAGAACGTTCGATTGCTCTTAAAGCACGTAGTACACTGTATTTCTCTGTACTTTCATATACTTTACCTTTTTTACGCATACCAGCAGTATCAATGATGACATATTCTTGATCATCAAACACATAATGTGAGTCAACTGCATCGCGTGTCGTACCAGCGATATTACTTACGATAACACGTTCGTCACCTAAGAAAGCATTCACTAAAGAAGATTTACCAACGTTTGGACGGCCGATTAGTGAGAATTTAATAACACCCTCGTCATAATCAACATCTTCTACTTCTGGGAAATGCTTCGCTGCTTCGTCAAGTAAATCACCTAGTCCAAGACCGTGTGAACCTGAGATTGGGAATGGATCGCCGAATCCTAATGAATAGAAATCATAGATCATTTCTTTCATGTCAGGGTTATCTACTTTATTTACTGCTAAAACAACTGGTTTATTCGTTCTGTATAAAATTTTAGCTACTTGCTCATCCGCTAAAGTTACACCTTCACGACCGTTTGTCATGAAAATAATAACATCCGCTTCGTCCATTGCAATTTCAGCTTGTTGACGGATTTGATCTAAGAAAGGTTCATCACCGATATCAATACCGCCTGTATCTATAATATTAAATTCGTGTGTTAACCAATCCGCTGAACTGTATATACGGTCACGAGTTACGCCTGCAACATCTTCTACGATTGAAACGCGTTCTCCTACAATTCTATTAAAAATAGTCGATTTTCCGACATTAGGACGGCCGACGATCGCTATAACTGGTTTCGCCATTTTACTTCATCCTTCCACTTTCAAAAATTACTTATTCTACAATAAAAAAGATGATGGGGGTCCATCACCTAACCACTCATTGTTTATAGTATATCTATTTTATCAAAGAAATCGAACTATGGAAAGAAAAACCGTCAGTTGCTTCATTAAAGTTCATGATTTCAATTACATTTACGTCATAATTTCTACTTTTCTTTTTTTAGTTCGCTGACCAAGATTTTTGCTTCTATTCTATTTATCGGTTTCTTTGTTAGACTTTCAGAAAGAACGCATACAAATGGCGCACGATTTCTTTCATCCGAACATTTGGCCTCGTATCAACTTTTATAATACAAAAAAGTAGTGAGTTGCACATGGCAAGTCTCACTACTTTTGATGAATGATTATTCTTTATTGAAATCTTTTAATTTCTCACCAAGAATGTCGCCGAATGAGAACCCTGTTTCTTGCTCAGGTAATTCGTAATCCGTCACTTCTTCTGGAGCGCCTTCATCGGCAATTAAAGCTTTAATACTTAAAGCAATTCGCTTGTCGCTTTCGTTGACTTCAAGCACTTTCACTTCCACTTCTTGTCCTTCTTGAAGAACTTCATGTGGGGTATTAATATGCTTATGCGCGATTTGCGAAATATGCACTAAACCTTCGATACCAGGTAGAATTTCAACGAACGCTCCAAATGTTACTAGGCGTCGAACTGTACCTGTTAATACTGTACCTTTTGGTGCTTTCTCATGTACAACACTCCAAGGATCACCAAGTGTCTCCTTGATTGATAATGAAACACGCCCTTCATCAGGATCAACAGCTAGAACTTTGACATTCACTTTTTGACCTTCTTTTAGGACATCTTCAATCTTTTCAACATGTTCGTAAGCTACTTGGGAAATATGCACTAAACCATCAATGCCTCCAAGGTCTACGAATGCTCCAAATGCAGCAAGACGTTGAACAGTACCTTCCATGACAGAACCAACTTTAATCGTTTGAATTACTTCACCTTTTTGCTGTTCTTTTTGATCTTGAACAACAGCACGGTGAGATAAAATTAGGCGATTTTTCTCTTGATCCATTTCTACGATTTTAAATGAAATCGTCTTACCTTTATAGTCTTCAAAAGATTCCACAAAATGATCTTCCACTAATGAAGCTGGAACGAAACCACGTACGCCAAGGTCGACCACTAGTCCACCTTTTACGACATCCTTCACTTCGGCTTCAATCACTTCGCCATCTTCAAATTGTTGTTCTAATTTCTTCCAAGCAATTGTTGCGTCGACTTTACGTTTTGAAAGTACGTAATTGCCCGTTTTTTCTTCTGATTCTACAGATGATTCTTCTACCTTTGTAACCATCGCCTCAAATTCATCACCGATTGAAACAACATCAGATGCTTTTTCAACATGTAAACTTGATAGCTCGCTAATTGGGATAATACCATCGTACTTTGCATTTGGGATTGAAACAATCACACGGTTATCCTCAACTGACTCAACCGTTACTTTTACAATTGTACCTTCTTGAACTTCTGGTAATTCATTCACATTCATCTCTTCAGACATATGTAATCCTCCTTCGCTTCAGTTACCTTTATTTTAGTAGATTTCCTTCATAAAAACAAAAATTACCCGTTATTATTTATTTTGAGGGTGATGTTCATCTAATAATTTTTGGATATGTGCCATGATTACTTCCGTCACTTCTTCCGGTTTGGCACGGCTTTCTCTATATGGTTCCATATCAATTGCTTCACCATATACGACTTTCACTTTACGGAAAATTTTATACGGTCCGATAATTGCACACGGCACAACAACAGCATTTCCGCGTAACGCAAAGAAACCTGCTCCTGAAAACCCCTTGCCTAGCTGCCCTGTACGATTTCGAGTTCCCTCTGGAAAAAGTCCGACTACTTGGCCGTCTTTTAATAAATTGACTGCCGTTCTTAAGGCTTGGCGGTCACTCAGTCCACGCTTCACTGGAAATGCATGTACTTTTGGTAATATACCCTTTAGAATCGGTAACTTAAACAATTCTTCCTTTGCCATAAAGTTCACAGGTCTAGGAGCTGTAATCCCTACTACTGGTGGATCAAGTGCATCAATATGATTTGAACATAGCAATACGCCACCCTCTTTAGGAAAATGTTCTTTACCAATTATATCAAAGCGGTAAAAGGGTTTTAATGCACCATATACAACTGATCGAGCAAATTGATAAAATTCCATACTATGACATCCTTTCAGTCGCTAACTTTAAGATTTCTTCTGCTGATTGTTCGATGTTCAAATGCGTTGTATCAACGAAAATAGCATCTTCAGCTTGCACTAAAGGTGAAGCTTCACGTTCGCTATCCATTTTATCGCGTAACGCAATTTCTTCTTTTAGAGATTCGAATGATGATTCAATTCCACGTTGTTGGTTATCTTCAAAACGACGGCGAGCGCGTTCTTCTACAGTAGCAGACATGAAGATTTTTAACTCTGCTTTTGGTAATACAGCTGTACCGATATCACGGCCATCCATGATTACGCCACCTTTAACTGCCATATCATATTGAAGTTCAACCATAATCGCGCGCATTGAAGCATGAGCAGCAACTTTTGATACATTGCTTGTCACTTCATTTGAACGAATTTCACTTGACACATCTACTCCATCTAAAAATACAAGTTGACCTTGTGGTGATGGTTTTAATTCGATAGTTGAGTTTTTTAGTAAGTCAGTTACTGCTTGCTCACTCGATAAATCAATTTTTTCAGTTAATGCTTTTAAAGTTAATGCGCGATACATAGCTCCTGTATCAATATATGTGTAACCTAATTTTTCAGCTGCAATTTTAGCAATTGTACTTTTGCCAGCTCCTGCTGGTCCGTCAATTGCGATTTGAATTTTTTTCGTCACGTAATTCAACCCTTTCTTCCGTAATATTGTACCACAAAACGTGAATTTAACACTCTTTTTAGACACTAGAAAAGACATTCTCTATGAAAAGAATGCCTCGTTTCTCTTTAAATATTCGTTTCCTTTTTACGCATCAGTAACTGTCTTTCAAAACAGAAGCGAATAATTGCTTGTTTATCAATTTCATCTGTTTCAGTGAATTTAAGTGGAACGACCATGACACCATCGCGTTCAAATACACGGATGACTTCAGCAGACGTTTCGACATACTTAATGCCATCCGCTCGATTTCCAAATGGTAGAACAATCGTTAAATCGACAATCTCATACGGTTTAAAACTCGTTGCATCATTCGTGACAATCGCTAAACCACCTGCGCTAATGTCTTCTGCAACATATTGATTAAATGTATCATCTCGACAAACTGCTACATCAACTGGCGTTTCAACACGTACGAACTCTCTACGCTGCACTTTTTCAAATTCTTGATCCGGCGGTAAGGCTAGTTTAATCGTGGGAATATTCCCTTTTTCACGTCCGATGACTGTCGTTTTAAACGCATAACCTATTTTTGACTCATCAATATATGTAGCTCTAAATCTCGTACCTTCTACTAAAAAAGCGGTGCGATGTGTAATTGTACTTACAGGATAATCAATATATAGAACTTGATCTTTATGCTCGACCACTTTGCACTTGAATTTCTCGTCCGTATCTTCATCAAATGGAGATAACAATATATTGGAACCTAATTTAATATCCATGTTATTCACCTATCATTCTTCATTATTATGTATATTATGACATTATTAAATGACTTTTGCTACAATATTTTAAGTCTTCAGTCATAAAAATGATTCAAAAGAACCATCTTTGAAAGAGGTCAACTTTTTTATTGACGCTCTTTCTTTTGTTCTGCTATTAAATGTACGAGTGCGATATGTGCTTGTTTGACTTTTCTCAATCCAAACCACCATAAAAAGAGCATGAAAGGAATCATAAAGTAGACCCAATTTTGTTGCGAAGTGAAGATCATATTGTACAACACATGAAGGAGCATTGGCGCAAATAATGCCATAAACCTGAGTTGATAATTATTATTCATTTTGCTAAATTTAGCTTTTCCGAGATAATAGCCCATTAAAACGCCGAGTAACGCATGGCTGGACACCGGTAAAATCGCTCTCAAAAACGCTGTATGCACACCGTAGGACATGATATACATAATGTTTTCAATGGTCGCAAAGCCGAGCGACACCGCGACACCATATAAAACGCCATCATATGGATCATCAAATTCAACATGATGATAAATGAGTAAAATTAAAATTAACCATTTAAAAAATTCTTCAATCACACTGGAAAAGAAAACATCTTGTATAATAGGAGAAGAAAAAACTTGTTCTTCTTTAAATACATACTGTAAAAACATGATTGGAAATGTTAGAATGGCGCCATAGATAAATGTTTGAAGCAATGTTTTTCGTGGCTCGGTTGCCATTTGATTTCGTAAATAGAAGAAACAAAACAACGCTAAACCAGGTGCAATTGCAACAGATATTAAAATTAGCATGACAAAACTCCTTTCCAGGTTACTATTATATCATTTGAAACGGAGTCATAACTAGGAGGTTCATAATGAAAAAACAAATTTTACTAATTCATACAGGTGGCACGATCTCGATGCACGTAAACGAAGAAAGCGGTGCTGTCGTCCCAGACGTCGTAAACCCTTTAACGAAAGAGAGTAAAAAGTTAGAGAAATTTGCGCATATTAGTGAAATTGATGCATTCAACCTTCCCTCTCCTCATATGACGCCGGAACATATGCTTCAACTTCGAAATATTATTCAAGCGGAATTGGTCGTTCATGAATATGACGGCGTTGTCATCACACATGGTACGGATACTTTAGAAGAAACTGCCTATTTTTTAGATTTAACAATTAGTACGAGTGTGCCAATCATACTTACGGGTGCAATGCGTTCATCAAATGAGATCGGTTCAGACGGTATTTACAATTTAGTAGCGGCAATTCGAGTAGCTTGTGAAGATCACGCACATGGTCAAGGTGTACTAGTTGTCATGAATGATGAAATTCATGCTGCTGCCAATGTGACGAAAACATCTACGAGTAATGTTGCAACGTTCCAATCTCCTCAATACGGACCGATTGGCTTAATTACGAACAAGAACATCCACTTTCACCACTCGCCTGTCATGCGTGAATTTGTAGAAATCGACCATTTAACGAAGCGCGTTGCGATGTTAAAAACATATGCTGGTATGGAAGCGGATATTTTTGATGCCGTACGTTTAGCAAAATATGATGGCGTCGTAATTGAAGGATTAGGGCAAGGGAATGTTCCCCCTTCAATCGTGGAAAGTGTCGAAAATCTAATCCAAGATGATGTTCCTGTCGTTGTCGTGTCGCGTTGTTTCAATGGGATTGCACAAGGCGTTTACGGCTATGTTGGTGGCGGTAAAATGTTAGAAGATTTAGGTGCTATTTATACGAACGGAATTAATGGCCAAAAGGCTCGTTTGAAACTGTTAGTCGCATTGAATCAAAATGATTGTTCATTGAACATCGCCGAATTTTTCCATAATAACTAAAAAAGAGTAAGTTTGGGGTTCAAAATCCAAACTTACTCTTTTTATCTATCGGTCACATAAAACCGGTACTTTTCACCGGCAATGGTTCATTATTTATTTCGTTTTTGATTGAATACATTTGGCAATTTGATCACCGTGGAATCGACCATTTTCAATAAATATTTCATTGGCATTATTCCCTGCTGCAATAACTCCCGCAATGAACAACCCTTCGACATTCGTCTCCATCGTTTCTTCATCACAATACGGTCTACCCGTTTCTTCATCAACAAGTACACCCATTTCACGAATAAAGTCGTGATCAGGATGATAACCAGTCATCGCAAATACGAAATCATTTTTCACTGTTTTTTCGACGCCATTCTCAATGATTGTTACGTCCAAATCAGAAATCTCTTTCACAGAAGTATTGAACATCATATTAATTTCGCCATTGCGAGCAAGTGCTGCAAAGTCCGGTAGTACCCAAGGCTTAATACTTGGTGAATAAACCTCTCCTCTGTATACAACGGTTACACGAGCGCCCGCTTTATGTAGCGCAAGACCTGCATCGATTGCTGAGTTTTTCCCGCCAACAATTAATACATCTGTATCAAAGTACGGATGACCTTCTTTAAAATAATGTTTTACTTTTTCAAGATTTTCTCCCGGGATCCCCATGTAGTTCGGGTGATCATAATAACCAGTCGCAATGACAACATATGGCGTTTGATACTCGTCTTTATCAGTTTTGACAATGAATTGTTCATTTACTTTATGGACAAATTCCACTGTTTCAAAACGATTAATTGTTAATTCTTTTAGTTTTACAACTTCTCTATAATAGACGAGCGCTTGATTTCTTTTCGGTTTTTGCTGTTCAATAATGAACGGCACATTCCCGATTGCTAATTTCTCACTCGAACTGAAAAATGTTTGGTGTGTCGGATAATTATAAATCGCATTCACGATATTTCCTTTTTCGATAATGATTGGGTTCAAACCAATCTCTTTTAAAGCAATTGCTGCAGATAGTCCACATGGTCCTCCGCCAACAACAATGGCATCTTCTTGACGCATAACGGTCACTCCCTCAATAAAAACATTTCATTCATTGATTATACTCTTTTCCAAACTAGATTTCATAGTAAATTACTCGGATAATCATTTTTCATTTAAAAAGAAAGAGTGAGACTGCAGTTTCAACATGGAAACTTACAATCTCACTCCTATTACTTGAAATAACTTTTCATTCACTATGGTTTAATAAGCGCTACTTTTGTGCCAGGTGGTACTTTATCAGAACTGATGCCGTTTAGTTGTTTAATCTTCCCAACATATGCTTCACTGCCGTAATACTTAATTGAAATACTTTGAATTGTATCGCCAGCAACTGCATTGTGAAGATAACCGCCTTGAATTGCTTGTAAGTACGCGTTTGATTTCACAACTTGCTCAGTTTTACCTTTTTCTTTGTCAGCTTTTGCTTTATCAGCTTTTTCTTTCGCTAACTTTTCTTTGTCAGCCTTTGCTTTTGCAAGACGTTCTTTTTCGGCTTTTTCTTGTGCAAGTTTATCTTTTTTAGCTTGTTCTTTGTCTGCCTTATCTTTTGCTAATTTTTCTTTGTCAGCTTTTTCTTTCGCTGCTTTCTCTTTTGCTGCTTTTTCTTTTGCAGCTTTCTCTTTCGCTGCTTTTTCTTTCGCTTGATCTTCTTTAGAAGAATCATTTTTTGAAGCACTAGCATTTGGATCCTTTGTTTGACCTGAATCACTAGGCTCTTTTGGGTCTTTATTTGTTTCAATCTGAACATTTTCACTTGGAGTTTCTTTAGGTGCTTTTGATGCATCATCTACCGATGGACTAATGACGAATTTAAAAACAAGAATTGACACGGGAATCATGACAAATATAACTGCCAAAACCGTTAGTAATGAATTGTTTTTATTCTTTTTAGATGGTCTACTTCCTTTACGCGCAGCTTCTGCTTGCTTGCGAGATACTCGTGTAGGTTTACCACCCGCCCCATTGCCATCAACATCAATTGATTGACGATGTTCCTCAACACTTTCTTTATAATCATTCTGAGACATGGGTATCCCCTCTCTTTCTATAAGTAATGATAATTATATTATGACTATTTTATCTATAAAAGTAAATGAATCTCTCTATTTCACCATAAATAATTGAGTAATTCGGTCCTTCCATGATAGTTCATCGGCAGCTTTCACTAATTCTTTTGGATTAATTGGAATAAAAGAATCGGGAAGTCCACAATTCGAACAACAAAGTGTTGGTTTACTTTCCAAATTTTGACCAAAATACCGGTTTAACCCTTTTCTTATACACTGTTCCCCTAATAAACTATTTTTAAGCAATTCTACTTCATTTATTTTTTCAATTTGCATTTTTTGAATTTGAACCTTTACTTCATCAAGTGAAAAACGGCTCATCCAATAATGCAATATTCTAAAACTCGTTTCGGCTATTACATGATCTGTCACCATAGCAGTAGGATTGATTCCTTGTAAACGATAGCTGTCATACTGCTCCATTTGATATTCATTCGGATAATCCATTGTCGCAACTGACTTTGTAAATTTCTCATCTTCATTACTGTAGAGTAATGTCGCGTAGGATTGTTCACCATCTCGCCCAGCACGACCAACTTCCTGTACATAACTCGCAGTATTACTCGGCATATGATCATGAATAATTTGGCGGATATCCGGCTTATGAACACCCATTCCAAAAGCATTAGTCGAGATAATCCAATCTAAATCACCCGCGATATATTGATGTTGAATCAATTGGCGATCTTGTGCATCCATTCCTGCGTGATACGCTTCAACACGAACATTTTTCTCTTTTAGTAAATTTGTTATTTCTAATGTTTTTTTACGAGATTGCGTATACACGATTCCTGGTCCAACCGTTTCCGCCACATGCTGTATAATCCAATTATTTTTTTCCGAATGATTGGATGTTCGAATAACTTGGTAAGCAATATTCAGTCGATCAACTGAAGAAATCCATTTTGTCGCTTCTTTCATTCCTAAATAATTTTGTATATCTAAAATAACTTGTTCTGTAGCTGTTGCAGTTAAAGCTAAAATTGGCGGACGATTACCTCTATTTAAAAATTCTCCAATTTGTAAATACTCAGGTCGAAAATCGAATCCCCATTGAGATATACAATGCGCCTCATCAACTGCTATTAATGATAATTTCACATCTCGAATAGCATTTTGGAACATATTTGAACTAAACATTTCTGGCGATACAAAAATAAAGCGATAATTTGATAAATTTGAGAAAACTTGTTGACGCTGATCCCTCGTTAAAAAAGAGTTGATCGCAATAACTCTTTTCTCACCATTTTTCTTTAATTGTTCAACTTGGTCTTGCATTAAAGATAAAAGGGGCGAAATGACAAGTACTGCGCCATCTAAAATATACGCGGGCAGTTGATAGCAAATTGATTTCCCGCTTCCCGTTGGCAGTAGCGCCACTACATCTTGCTTGTCGATCACCGCTTCGATTACTTCCTTTTGACCCGTTCGGAACGATTCATAACCAAAATGCTTTTTCAAAAACGATTCAAGCATGACTATCACCTTCCATCCATGCTAAAACTAGACGAATTTGAAAATAACTCGCTTCGTCCACTTTCTCTTTTATTGGTTTTAACTTCTTATTTCCAACGTGCAGAACTACATTTTTAATTTTCGATACAGTTTCATCATTCACAAAATTTGAGATGTCGAATCTGCGATCATACATAGCATACTCGGCAATATGATCTTCGATTGTCCCTAGCTTCAAACGTCTGTATTGACTAATTTGTTCCATTGAATATCCATTTTGAAGTAATTCAATTGTTTTTTGGGTAGATTCCGTTAATACGTTTTCCGAAAAAATACTATGCAATAATGGATTTAAGAGGTCTAAATGAACATTTTTTAAAAAATGTACTATTTTATGTAATGAATGAATGAAATGTAGTTGAACGTCTATTTCACTAATGTGTAATTTCTCACTCAGCTGTCGCCATGTCCAACCAATTTGATATGCTCCCGTTAGACGATAGACGAAAATATTTTTTTCTAAATCAGAAAGATCCACTTCTTCTACTAATTGCGTGAACTGTTGAATAAACTGTTGTTGAACCGTTTCCTCTTTAAATTGAATATGAAGCAAGTATTGGCGGATAAAAAAATGCACTTCATCCGTTCGTACAATAGGAAGAAATTTAGTTTGTTGATTCAACGTATTTGACATTGATTGAACTGCGAGTTGAATTCTCTCGAAAAACAGATGTTCCTTCCCTCTTAAATGCCATCCGTCAAAGTTGATTTCTAAATCGATTCGCTCAGTAACTTCTATTTTTTGATGCTTATCAACAATGATTATTTTTTTCGATTCAAGTGATTGGATCGCCTCTAAATAAATTTCTTTTTTTAATTTAGGCATCAATTGAAAATAAGGCTGTAATCGAAATAAACCAACATCTTGAATTGTTTGTCCTGACTTTTTCCCTTTTAAAAGATGGTATGCAGAAAACAGGGTTCGCTGTCCCTCATACTTTTGAATGATATATTGAAGAAGTTGTTCAAAAAACACGACAAATTCCTCCTCGATTTGGTTATTTGGCTTGAAAAGAAATGAAAAGCACTTTAGAATAATAGTTGAAGCTATTTGGGAACGACACAAAAGGAGAGGTAATAGAATATGGCTAAGTTTACTATTGTAGACCAAGATACATGTATCGCTTGTGGCGCTTGTGGCGCTGCTGCACCTGATATTTACGATTACGATGATGAAGGTATTGCCTTCGTTATTTTAGATGATAACACAGGAAATACAGAAGTTCCAGAAGACTTGATGGAAGATATGGAAGACGCTTTCGAAGGTTGCCCAACTGATTCAATCAAAGTTCACGATGAAAAATTCGACGGGGACGCTTTAAAATACGACTAGTATTTTTTAGTGAATTACAATGTAATTTTGAGGGATTTTACTTATAAAAAGTAGAATCCCTTTTTGCATGAAAAAAATTTCTGACGCAACAAGCAATAATCTTCCTAATTTTCTATCAATTCAGTTTATAATGAGATTAATTGGGGAATCGGAATATATTCCTACTATACATACATTCATTGGAGGGATTAAGATGAAGCTATTATTTAATTATTCAGTGCAAATTGTCTTATTTATTATAATTGGCGCAGCCTACGCGGAATTAGTAGCTCAATACTTCCCAGCTTATTCATTAAGCTCTGATTTACGGGATACTTTATTCTTAGCGATTGCGGCTGTTTCAAGCTTCTTCTCCGTGCAGTTGATTAAAAGTGTATTCGGCCTTGCCGTAAAATAATAGTTGCATAAATTACCTTTGTACGTTACTATTTTAGTATCAGGTACTAATAGTAACTATACGCAGGGGGCTATTATGGAAAATTTATTAAACTTTAATCAAAAAAATATCGTTGTTATGGGTGTAGCGAACGACCGAAGTATCGCTTGGGGAATCGCAAAAACACTATTTTCAACTGGTGCACATATTACTTTTACATATCGTAAAGATCGTTCATTAGCAAAACTTGAGAAATTATTAGCAGACGTGGATTCTTCAACTTATGATGTTGTTCAATGTGATGTTAATAGTGATGAAAGCATTAAAACTGCATTTGATGAAATCGGTGGAAACCGCAAAGTCATCCACGGAATTGTTCACTCTGTTGCATCTTCACTAACAGAAGATTTAAAAAACCGCTTTTTAGAAACTTCTAGAGAAGGTTATGCATTCGCACAAGATACAAGTGCTTATTCATTAATCGCAGTTGCGAAAGCCGCTCATCCTTATATGACGGATAACGGTTCGATCGTAACGATGAGTTACTTAGGTGCTGATCGCGTTCTTGAAGGATACAATGTGATGGGAATTGCAAAAGCAGCACTTGAAGCATCTGTTCGCTATTTAGCAGCTGACATCGGAAAAGATAATATCCGAGTAAACGCTATTTCTGCTGGACCGATCAAAACAATTTCAGCAAAAGCTGTTCCTTCTTTCAATCAGATTTTAAATAAAATCGAAGAAGCATCTCCACTTCGCAGAAACATTACACAAGAAGAAGTTGCGAATATGACAATCGTTATGTTAAGCCAACTATCTAGTGGTGTGACTGGTGAAGTAACTTATGTTGACTCTGGTTACAATATTCTAGGAATTTAATAATTTTAGCTCGTATCGACTTGTCGCCAATTGCGATTTCCGGTACGAGCTATTTTTTACCCTTTAAATAGCACTTAATTATTTACTCTTGCATGAATTTTTCGACAATTTCATTAATTGTTCCACTTTTTGCGTTATATAAAGAAGTTCCCGCCCAAAGTGACATATATTCCCCATCATTATTCAGTTTCGCACGAGAACGAATACCTTGCGTTAAATCATTTTGATATGGAAACGGTGCGACCGGCATCATTAACATCTTCTCAATAAATTCATTTGCGACACCTCTTGCAGGCTTTCCTGAAAAAGAAGTCGTCACTACAGTCGTATTGGATTCCGCATTGAGAATCGCTTGCTTATGTGCAGATGGAGCCCCACTTTCATCACTCACTAAAAATAATGTACCCATCATTATTGCACTCGCGCCTTCATTCATAAAATAATCCATTTGCGCCTTTGTAGAAATACCGCCTGCTACGATTAAAGGCAGCTCTGTTCTTTTTTTGGCTTCTTTGAAAATAGTTGATAAAGGATTATATTCAATTGGATCGATAAATGAACCGCGATGACCACCCGCTTCTTCTCCTTGCAAGATGATTCCATCTAATTCAAGTTCGATGATTGCATTAATTTCAGCTACTGATGTCGCTGTCGCAAAAACAATCATGCCTTGGTCTTTTAATAATCGGACCTGTCTTTTCGTTGGAAGGCCA
Source organism: Kurthia zopfii (assembly GCF_003143955.1). Taxonomy (GTDB): domain Bacteria; phylum Bacillota; class Bacilli; order Bacillales_A; family Planococcaceae; genus Kurthia; species Kurthia zopfii. The sequence goes on from NZ_QFVS01000004.1 coordinate 30,694, forward strand.
AACGTGAATGAACAAATTGCCACGCCTTCTTCTAGTACAACTTCCAACTGCTCATCATATTTCGAAGCTGATAAATTTATTTCTTCTTTTTTAATGAATGGATCATTTAGAGCATCGATTAACCCTTGTTTAGCAATTGAAATTTGATGTTGCACAATTGGAGGTACTTCGTGTGCAAATAAATTCACCATAAACGGCTTTGTAGATTCCTTTTTCACTTGTCTTATGATTTCTCTCGTTTGGTTTGCACTCATATATCCGGCACCAATTGCCCCAAGTACACCGGCTTCTAAACTCGCAACGACCATTTCGGCAGTCGTCACCCCAGCCATAGGTGCTTGAATTATTGGGTACTTCATTGAGAATTCATTTATTACATTCATTTTTCTCCCCCTATATTTGCAGTTACTTAATAGATTCTAGCTCATTTTCTCATCCAGAATACTAAGGAATATTTAATAAATATTTTCCCTAATCTTAAACAAAATAACAAGAGGATTTTTTCATACACTTTTAAATCATTAATATTTCCCAAAGCCTACTTAATCCTCCCTCTACCAGTCCAATGACATAACTGCTCCATCGGTATTATACGAAGATTCCTAAAAAATATGAAACACTTAACTTCGAGAACTTGCTTCATTATGATCCCCGAAATTATTTCCGTCTGGTATAACCATTACTTATATCATAACATTTCAATTTTATTTTGTGTGTTTTTACCTAAAATAACGCCATTTTACTTCATAATGCAAAATCCAAACCCTTTTGTCTTTGTAATTAAAACTATGGTAAACTGTTTGTATATGTAATCAATAATTACTTTGGGGGTAAAAAATGATTTACGCAATAATCGGTGATTTACACTCGGACTATAAACGAACAAAGTATGTAAAAAAATTTATAAAGAAAAATTATCCACTTGCAAAAACCGTGGGACTTGGTGATTTATATGAATGTAAAATCGGCAAGAAAAAAGCGAAAAAAGTTTCTAATGCAACGCTTGATGAAGCTGCGATTATGACTGACCAGTTCAACAAACTCATAGATTTCCCTTCGATTTTCGGCAATCAAGAATTACGAATACAACAAGTTACTGGACGCTCTCTTTTCGAAAAACTACCTGAAAAAATGGAGATTGATGGCGCTACTTTAATACATGGTCATCAATTTGAATGGGCCGATGATTTTTCTCAAATCTATGATTCTTCACTCCCCAATCTACTATTTTTCGGCCATAGCCACTATTCCGGCCTATTTGTTAACGGTGAGAAGAAGCCTTTTTCATTTAATAAAAAAATTCAACTACAAAACGCACAGTATTCAATTAATGTAGGATCAATAGTTGACCATTCAGAATGGTGTTTATATGATTCTTCGAAAAAGACAATTATGTTTATGAAAACGGAGGAAAATTAGTATGGAATGGCAACAACTCGAATATTTTCAAGTTTTAGCGAAAATTCAACATATGACCAAATCAGCCCAAATACTATCGATTTCACAACCTGCATTAAGCCGCTCCATTGCACGATTAGAAGATGAATTAGGTGTTCCACTTTTCGAACGTCAAGGTCGCTCAATCCATCTTAACCGTTATGGCGAAATGTTCGTAAAACGCGTTCATAATATTATGCGTGAATATCAAGATGGTTTATCTGAAATCCAGCAAGTGATCGATCCAAATCACGGTGAAGTGTCACTCGGATTCCTGCATACGCTTGGAACAAATGTCGTGCCAGATTTAATCCGTCATTTCCGAAAAGAAAATCAAAATATTCACTTCTCCCTTAAACAAAATCATACCCATCTGCAATTACTTGAATTAAAATCAGGTGATCTTGATTTATGTTTACTCGCGGATATGGATGTTGAAAAACCAATTCAATGGCGTGAATTATGGCGTGAAAAACTAATAGCTATCGTCCCAAGTAGCCATCCACTCGCAGAAAAAGAATCCATAACAATTCGAGAATTAGAAAATGAATCATTCGTTCTTTTGAAAAAAGGTTATGCGCTACGAATTCAAATTGATGAGTTATTCAATGAAAAAACCATCGAGCCGAAAATCACATTTGAAGGTGATGAAGTTGCGACAGTTGCGGGGTTCGTCGCTGCTGGACTCGGCGTATCCATCTTACCTGATGGCGATGACTTAGATCAGAAACGAATTACGAAACTTCCAATTACCGATGTCAACGTCGAGCGAATTATCGGTATGGCTTGGTCAGATGGTCGCTATCTATCGCCCGCTGCTCAAAATTTCCAACAATTTATTTTCGATTATTTCGATGAAAAAAATGCTGAATAACGCAAAAGACGACTCACACTTTTAAGTGTAAATCGTCTTTTTTATTTATTTTGCAGCTACGAAGTCGTATTCTTCACCAATTGCAGCTAAACGTTCTTTTACTTGCTCTTCTGTTAAACCATTTTTAATTACATAGCGGTTACGTGGAGATACGCGACATTCATGCGTACAACCTGCTAAATGCTTGTATTCATTTTCTTCAGAAGCAAGAATTTGTTCGTTACAATCAGGATCTGCACAATTAATATAGCGTTCACATGGTGTACCATCGAAATGATCCACACCAACAATGACATGCTCAATTCGGTTAATTGGAACAGTTAGGCGTTCATCAAATACGTACATTTGACCATCCCAAAGTTCACCTTTCGTTGTATCGTCTTTACCATAAGTAGCGACACCACCGTGTAATTGACCAACATCGCCAAAACCTTCACGCTTCATCCAACCAGAGAATTTCTCACAACGAATTCCACCAGTACAGTAAGTTAAGACGTTTTTACCTTCGAATAATTCACGGTTATCACGTACCCACTGTGGCGTATCGCGGAAGTTCTTCACTTCTGGGCGAATTGCTCCACGGAAATGACCAACGTCGAATTCATACGTATTACGCACGTCTAAAACGACTGTATCTTCACGCTTCATCTCTTCTAAGAAATCTTCAGGTGCTAAATGACGACCTGTTAATTCATGCGGATTGACATCTTCTTCTAATCCTAAGTTAACAAGTTCGTTTTTAGGACGAACATGCATTTTTTTGAAAGAATGACCTTCTGATTCATCAATTTTGAAAACAATACCTTCAAATAATGGGTCAGCTTTCATTGCTTCCATATATTTATTTGTTTGCTCAACCGTTCCCGATAACGTACCGTTGATGCCTTCATAAGCAACAAGAATACGCCCTTTTAACTCTAAGTCTTTACAAAAAGCTAAATGCTCTTTAGAGAAAGCGGCTGGGTCTTCAATTTTCGTGTAAAAATAATAAAGTAATACTCTGTAATCCATTTGGTTTCCACCTATCACGTAATATTTGCAAGATATTCACAGATAGTCAATAACAACTGTATCATTGCATAGTTCATTCTTCAAAAATGAACAATAGACTTATTATATAAGGAATTCCCCCGAAATGAAAGAGATTAAAATAAAATCTTCTAGGTTTATTATCCCACTCGCACAAAAAATGGAGCATGATCGATTTGAGTGATTTAGCGACAATAAAAAAAACGACTGAATGATCATTCTAGTCGTAAATCAATTCGTACTTTTAAGTTGTAGATATTTTCCAAACCTTATTAAAATCAAATCTACAAAAAAGAATATAGCACCTAATGTAAATCCAGCCATCACAAATTCAATTTGTAATTCGGCAAAACCCGGCGACCTTAAGTTTTCTACTATAAAGACAGGAACAGCAAATAAAGAACCGAATGCTGTATGTAATATAAAAGAAACTCCTGTTGAATTTAGTTTTGTATTCGCAATTTTTTCTGACACATAAGAAATAATTAATCCATATGTAAAAATAATCGGAAACGCATAAACACTAATTCGTAGTGCCGTTTCAATAAACTGTTCATCCCCGTTCAAATATAAAAACGGTAAGATAAAAAATGCAGCAAGTGAAGTAATGAATGCACTGATTAACTTTCTCTCACCCAAATTATTGTTCCTCCCAAACTAACAAAAAAACATCATAATAGAATTTTATCAATTAAAAAAACATTTAAAATTCCTTTAAAATAGCCCATTCTATTCTACTAATATTTATATTACATTTTTTGCTGTATTAATAATTATAATTATGTTCTTAATCGTTTTATTTAATATAGCAATTATACAGTATTCTCATATTATTGCAAATTATTTTACATTTAATACCATTTATTAGTGATAATTATTTGAGAACATAAAAATAATCGTTGACTATCTCATATTTTTTAGTTAACCTTTTCTTATTACAAGTTTACTCAAAGGGGATTTATTATGTCGAACACTAAATTAAAAATGTGGATTCTTTCTGCATTATTTGCCGCAATCATCGGGATTTTCGCGCAAATCACTATTCCACTACCACTTATTCCAATTACAGGTCAAACTTTTGCAATTGGCTTAGCCGTAACTATTCTAGGCTTACGCTACGGTACACTTTCAGTATTCATCTACATATTACTAGGCGCAATCGGCGTACCTGTATTTAGCGGCATGTCTGGTGGCTTAGGGATTGTGGCTGGTCCGACTGGCGGCTATATCGTCGGTTTCCTACCTGCAGCAATCGTGATGGGCATCTACTTAAATAAATTTGGCTTCACAAAAGGTCAAGCTATTGTGTCAAACTTACTAGGTATGGCTGTAACGCTATTATTCGGTACAATTTGGCTAAAATACGGTACTGGTCTTACTTGGAACGCTGCATTCATGGCGGGAACATATCCATTCCTAATTGTCGGTGTTATTAAAGCAGTAGCAGCTGCACTTGCTGGGGTGCTTGTGCGCGATCGTTTACTAAATGCTCGATTATTACCTGCTATATCAAATTAATCAATCAGTGTGAAAGGAATCGTTTTGATACGATTCCTTTTTTCAATTTATCAGTACACATTATGAATACATTTTTTAAAGAATTGACTTCCAACGATCATGGACTGGCAAGATGGACATGTTTAATGTATTGGTGATTCTACGTATTTTTCACTTTCATCCTAAGTAGAAAATTCAAAAAGGCTTCCACATATCGCTATGTAGAAGCCTTTCTCACTTAACTATTGAAAACTTTTTGTTGTTTAATCATCCAATTATTCATCACTCTATATAATAGAAGGAATACGATTGTAACTAGTACACCTTTAATAATATTGAATGGTAGAACACCGATGACGATCGTATTTCTAAGCGCTGCACCTGTTTCTACAGGCATATTTAAAAAGTAATTATACATTGGCATGAAGACGAAATAATTCAATACACTCATTCCGATTGCCATTGTAGCCGTCCCTAAAATTAAACCGATCGTTAATCCTTTCTTTGTTTTAAGTTTCGTATAAACAAAGTAAGTCGGTAAAATAAAGAGTAGACCTGTCACGAAGTTTGCCATATGTCCTACCGGTACTCCTGTTGGGCTACCAATATACACCCAATCGATTACATTTTTCAGTAATTCGACAAGAATACCTGCCACTGGTCCCATGATGATTACGGCAATTAATGCCGGAATATCCCCGAAATCGACTTCAAGGAAGTTTGGGAATGGCGGAATCGGAAAGTTTACTAAGTGTAATAGGAACGCTATTGCACTCATCATCCCAATCGCAATCATTCGTAAAAGCTTTTTGTTCTTCATATGCTGTTTTCTCCTTTTGCGGATCACTTCAAAAAGAGGTTAGGATTAAGCGTGTCTATTTAAAAATAAAACCCACATGAAAAAGATCATGTGGGAGAATAGGCATCATTAAATAAACGTTTATTAAATAGAAAAATTTAATAAATCGCCGTACCTTCACCTTCTCCCATCCAGACTATACTGTCGGCTTTGGAGTTACACCAAATCAACCAATTAAGGCTCGCGGGCTAAAGAAATAAATTCTATTACCGCCGGTCGGGAATTGCACCCTGCCCCGAAGATGAACCGTATTAAATTTTGTACACCTCAATCATACAAAAAAAGCCTTGAATTGTAAAGAGAATAATCTCTCGAATTCAAGGCTTTTTCATTTTTCCAGAAATACTATAATGAATCTTTCAAAGGTAAGTAGAATGTGAATGTCGTTCCTACGTCGACTTCACTATCGACCGTAATTCTACCTTTATGTGCATTCACGATATTACTAGCAATTGCTAACCCTAGACCTGTACCGCCTTTAGCTCTCGTTCGTGCTTTATCAGCCTTATAGAAGCGTTCAAAGACATATGTGAGGTCTTCTTGTGGAATCCCAGCACCATCATCTTGAATACGTATTCTTAATGTAGAAGCATAGCGATCTGCAATGACACGTACGTGACCACCCGGTTCTGTATGACGAATCGCGTTGTCGACTAAATTCGTCACGACTTGTTCAATGCGGTCTTCATCGACAAGAACTGTCTCCGTATCATCGAATTCAGATTCATATAATACTTCTATATCTTTTTCTTTCCCACGTTGAACGAATTTTTGCGTCATTCGTTCAAAAATATGGTTGATTCCTTGTTCATCAAGATACAATCTCATTTTGCCAGATTCCATACTCGCTAAATCAAGTAAATCCGTCACAAGTCGACCCATTCGCTGTGACTCATCATAAATAATGCGGATCATTTCATTTCTTTCTTCGTCCGAAGATACAACATCGTCCAGAATCGCTTCACTATAACCTTGTAGCATTGAAATCGGCGTTCTAAGTTCATGTGACACATTGGCAATGAAGTCCGAACGAAGCTTATCTAGGCGATGTTCTTCCGTCTTATCACGTAAGACCGCTACCGCTCCTCGAACTGCGTCTCCACTATACAATGGACTAATGGAAATGACATAGTATGCGCCATCGATTTCAAGTTCTTCTTCCAATTCTTCCTCTAAATCTAATACATGTTCAAGTATGTGGTAGATTTCAGCAGGTAATGGTTTTGAGCTATCCAGACCTTTATTTATGAACCATTTTTGTAAAAGTAATTCAGCAGGTGGATTACTTAATAAAATTGTCCGATCTCGGTTAAATGTAATAACCGCATCCGTCATAGAAGTTAAAATACTTGAGAGTTGTTCTTTCTCCTGATTAATTACTTCTACGTGATGCTTTAATTGCCGACCCATCTGGTTGAAAGCTGTCGCAAGTTGCCCAATTTCATCTCGTCCCAATACAGGTACTTTAGAATCGAACTTCCCTTTTGCCACTTCGAAAGCCGCTTCTCGCATTTTTCTAAGTGGTGATGTAATTCGGCTAGAAAGGAAGAAGGCAAAAAATGTTGTTAATACAAGTGCAATGGCTGCTGATAAAAATACAATTTTCGTCGTTTCCTTCGTCGTTCTATGAATCGCATCCGGACTCTTATAAATAAATACCGCGCCGTGCATTTCATCATCCACATTAATCGGTGAAGCTAATACGATATACGTCTCCATATGGTCTTCTTCAACTGTAGAAGGTAGTAGCATCTCTTTGACGATTGGTTTATTGGATGTATAAACTTTATCAAACGCAGGATCCGAAATGATTTTTTTACGGATTTCCTGTTGATTCATGCCTTGTTGTAATGAATATTTCACATCATTTTTCTTTGCTGAAACGAGGGCGTTCGTTTCTTCCCCAAGGATGTCTGAAATGATGGATTCAGTGGAAGCTAAAGTCTCATGTTCGTTGACAATTCGAGCGATCGTGTTCGCTTCTTGTCGTAAAGATTTTTCAGCTTGTTGCGTATTAAAGTTGGATAAAAACTCTAACATTAATACCGTACAAATAAACAGGACAAAAGAAACGAGAAGCAAAATGGTTACCCATAGCTTCCCGACAATGCTGTTCCAAATTCTAGTCATTTACGACCTCGAATTTATACCCTACGCCCCAAACAGTAACAATCATCTTCGCTGCGTCCTCTGAAACTCTATTCAGTTTTTCACGCAAACGTTTTACATGCGTATCGACCGTTCTTAAATCACCAAAGAAGTCATAATGCCATACTTCTTTTAATAATTGTTCACGATCAAATACTTTATCTGGTGATTTCGCTAAGAAATAAAGTAATTCGTATTCTTTCGGTGTTAAATTAACTTCTTCACCATCTGCAGAAACTCTATGTGCATCATGATCAATTGTTAAATGCGGGAATACGACTAAATCTTTTGAAGCTGACGTAGCTGAAATTGGTGAAAACGCTGCTGAACGACGTAAAATTGCTTTGATACGAAGTACCACTTCACGTGGGCTAAATGGTTTAACGATATAATCATCTGCACCTGTTTCAAATCCTTGTACACGGTTCGCTTCTTCACCTTTAGCAGTTAATAGAACGATTGGTGTTGTTTTCTTTTCGCGGATTAATTCTGCTGCTTGAAGTCCATCCATTTCTGGCATCATAATATCCAGCATGATGCAGTGGTAATCTGTCTCTAAAGCTTTCTCAACAGCTTCCATACCATTCTCTGCTTCTTCTACTAAGTATCCTTCACGCTCTAAATACATTCTAAGTAATCGACGAATACGATCCTCGTCATCTACAATTAATATTGAAATTTGTTCACTCACAAATAATTCCTCCCCCGATACTAATATACCTATTGTACAACCCCATGCATTAAATGAAAAGCAAAGGCAAATATCTACACATGATAGCCATTAATTTGGTAATCTATCCCTTCTATTTTAGTAAAAAGCACCTACCCAATCAAGGGTAAGTGCAGAAATAGCGGCATTTTGGCTTATCCAGCATAAGAATGCAGTCCAGCAATAATTAAATTAACTGCGACAAAGTTGAACATGATAATTGCAAAGCCTATAACAGCTAGCCATGCCGACTTCTTACCTTCCCACCCTTTCGATAAACGTAAGTGTAGAAATGCTGCATAAAATAGCCAAGTGATGAGCGCCCATACTTCTTTCGGATCCCAACCCCAGAATCTAGACCATGCTTCCTGCGCCCAAATCATCGCAAAGATTAGCGCACCTAGTGTGAAAACAGGGAATCCGATTAAGACAGCACGATAACCAATTTCATCCATCAATTGTGAATTTGCATTTTTCACAAGTGGTTGCAGTTTTTCGGCAATTGTTTTTCTCAAAATAATTCTTAAAAGTAAATATAAAATCGTTCCGACGATAAATGACCATACGACTGTTGTAAGTTTTTTACCATTAATAAGAGCTGGCATATCAACTAGAGGTTCCATGCGATCTTCTGTTAATGACTTATGTTCATTCATACCAAATAAAGCAGGTGTATTATAGACAATCTCTTTTGCTTCATTATTCTTATCGACATAAGAGAATTTCGCTTCATAACCCATCGAACTGAATACCGACGTTACGACAACAAAACCTAATACGACAACTAAAGAGTATAAGACTGCTTCTAACCAAAAACGTTCCTTACTTTTCACTTTCATATTCACGTGTTTCAATAAGTAGATTAATCCAGCAAATGCACTGATGGCTAAGATCGCTTCACCGATTACAGTCGTAATGACATGAATCGTTAACCAATAGGATTTAAGCGCCGGAATTAATGGCGATACTTCACGTGGGAACATGCTTGCGAATGCAATAATAATAATTGCTACTGGCAAGGAAAATACACCAAGTGAAGGAACACGATAAATAAAGTAAATTAAGATAAATGCACCGACGATGAACATACCGAATGCTGTAGAAAACTCGAACATATTACTTACAGGTGCATGTCCTGAAGAAATCCATCTCGTAATGAAATAACCTAGGTTACTTATAAAACCTAAAATCGTAATAACAATCGCGATTGTACCCCATTTTTTGTTGGAATCGGATACTTCCTTTTGTTTATGGTGAATCGCTCCTCCAAAAAACAATGTTGCGACTAAATATGCAATAAAAGCAATGAATAGCAAAGTACTACTTAAGTCGAGTAAATTCATTATGCTTCGTCACCTTTCCCCTGTTCTGCATCTTGCTTCTTATCTTGATCTAGTTGATCAATATACGTTGGTAAATTGGTTTTTGAAACGACTTGATCTAAATCTTTTTTCATGCTGAACCAATTTTTATTCGTATGTGCAGACATTAATATTCTTCCATCCTTCGTATATTGCACCCACAATCTTCTGTGACTCCAATATGAACCAATCGTTACACCAAACATAAATATTACGCCGCCGACTAATAAAATCGGCAATGTTTTGTCTTGTCTTACAGTGAAATTCGATGCATTTCGTGTTTCAACAGAACTAAATTTCATTTGATTTTTTGTTTCACCGAGAGGTTCAAGCGTCTGTTTGATCGCAACAAAGCTCATTTCCCCTTTTGGTACTTCGGGTGTAATCATATTAAAGATGAACGCAGGGTTATTCGGTATTCCTGAAGCAGATTGCGGTTCACCGTCTTTAAATCCAGAGAAATCAGCATAGTACTGCTTCAACTGAATTTTCGTATCTTTGTTAATGACATATTCTTTTTTAGGATTCGTTAAATCGATCGATACTTTTCCGAACGATTTGCCAGACTTTTTGTTTACGAGTTCGAAGTTCATCGTCTTCAACTCATTTTGTCTAAAGTCCATTTGATACAAAGCAAAACCGTCGTATTTCAACGGTTTATTTACTTGAATACTATAGTCTTTAATCTTTTCAAGATGTTCTGTATTGCCCGCTAATACCTCGCCCTTACCGTCCTCTTTATACAAAGTGACGTCCGTTTGATAGTTTTTCGCCCTTGCATTGATTGCGTCTGCAGCGGTTTGAGATTCAGAAACGGCTTCTTGACTGTCACCATATGTTTCGAAAATGAATTGGTTATTATGTACATAGTAGCCTTCAATTCCTGGAATTGCTGCTGTCTCACCTTCACGAACCCAAAGTGATTTATCTAAGTAAAATCCTGGCATGAGCCTTAACATTACGCCGATTATAAAGATGATTAGCCCTACGTGATTAATATATGGACCCCATCGAGCGAAACGACCTTTTTCAGCCAATAATGCATTGTTCTCTCGGCTCACTTTGTAACGAAGTGCTTTCATTTCTTGTTCTACCGAGTCTAAAGTTTTTTGTGCTTCTGCTTCGTCTACTGACTTTTCGCCGATTACTCTTTGGCGTTTCATAAATGATTCATGTCGTAAAACTCTTTGATTTTTCAAAGATTTATACAACGGGATTCCGCGATCTAAACTCGCAATAATAATTGAAGCAGCTAACATTCCCACAACAATTTGGAACCACCATGAACTATAAATATCCGAAAAGCCTAAATTATAATAAATTCTACCGAAAAAGCCATATTTTTCAGCATACACATCAACAGGACTTACACCTGGAGGTACTGAAACATACATAAGTTGTGGCAAAAATGTACCGATTGCCGCAAGAACTAATGTAATCACAATTAATGTGACACCAATCTTCACACTTGAAAAGAAATTCCAAATACGATCAATAAATGTTGTTTTATATGTTTTCGAACGAATTGCTGTCCCCTCATAACGCATATCAACAACTTTTTTATTTGATTCTTCTTCTGTTAATGGTCTACCACATTTCCCACAAAGAAGCGTTCCCGTAGGATTGGAGTGACCGCACTCACAAATAATTTTCGCCATATTCAAGAACTCCTTATTGAGGTTTTATGCTCTCCATATATTGCTCAAACTGTGTTTCTGTAATTCCGTGTGTAATAATCTCTGTAATTTTGCCTTCTTTATTGATTAAAAAAGTGGCTGGTAATTGATCTACATTATAAGCGCGCATTACGGATTTAGAACGATCAATCGTCATAGGGAAATTTAACTTATATTCATCAACAAAATTTTGTACTTCAAAATTCGATTGTGCAATATTGATTGAAATCACTTGGACATTTTGATCTTTATATTTCGCATATGCGTTGTTTAATGCAGGCATTTCTTCCTTACATGGCGGACACCAAGTTCCCCAGAAATTCAATAACACACCTTGTCCTTTATAATCCGAAAGCTGATGTTTCTTCCCATCTAAATCTGTTAAAACAAAGTTTGGAGCAGAATCGCCTGCTTTGATCACTTTATTAGGATCCTTCGTAGCAGTTACATACACAGTATATGCAATAGCTGCTACGAGGATTGCTAAAATAATTGAACGAATGACTAATCTCTTTTTCTTTTGAACCATCGTTGCCTTTAGCCTCCTCGAACAGTCTAAATTAGTGAAAGCTTATCCGATTTTACCAGTTTCTGATAATACGCGTAATTGCTTCACTTCATGAGCAGTTAGTTTGCGTGATTCACCAGCATTTAACCCGAAAGTTGTTAAAAATGCGAAGTTTTCACGTTTTAATTTTGAAACCGGATGTCCAATTGCTTCAAACATACGTCGAACTTGGCGGTTACGTCCTTCGTGAATTGTTAAAGCGACAATTGATTTATCTTGTTTTACGTCAGATGAAATAACATGAACTTTTGCTGGTGCAGTTTTTCCATCTTCTAACATAACACCTTTTTCTAATTGACGAATATGTTCGCGTTTTAAAACACCTTTGATTTTTGCAACATATGTTTTATCAATGTTGTAACGAGGGTGCGTCATTTTGTTTGCGAAATCACCATCATTTGTTAAAAGTAATACACCTGAAGTATCGTAATCCAAACGACCAACTGGGAAAATTCTTTCTTCAACTTCTGGGAATAAATCTACAACTGTTTTACGACCGCGGTCATCTGATACAGCTGAAATTACTGAACGAGGTTTGTATAGTAGATAGTATACTTTTTTCTCAGATTCAATCTTCACATTGTTAACTTCCACTTGGTCTGAACTCGTCACTTTAGTTCCTAATTCACGAACTACTTCACCGTTCACTTTTACTTTACCTTCTAAAATTAATTCTTCTGCTTTTCTTCTTGATGCAATTCCTGCGTGTGCAATAACTTTTTGTAATCTTTCCATTTAAGGTCACCTCATAATTTCTGCGCCTTTCTAAAATTATGTCATACTTTCCATTTATTGAAAAGTATTTCATGCGCATCCATTTATTTCTATTTTTATTTTTTTTGAATGATAAAAAGACTGCTACATAAGTGCAGCCTTCCAAGTACTACTCTTTACGAATTAGAATCCCCACTGAAAGCTTCTTGGAATTTCGACATGAATAAATCCTGCCCATCCTCGATCATCACTTCATCACTTGATTCAAGTGGTGGTAGTTCTTCTAAATCTTTTAAGCCAAAGTAATTTAAAAATTCCTTCGTCGTGCCATATAAAATCGCACGGCCAGAACCTTCTACTCGGCCAACTTCTTGGATTAACGCTTTTTGGCCAAGTGTGTGTAATGCTCGCTCACACTTCACTCCACGTAAATCTTCAATTTCAACTCTCGGTATTGGTTGCTTGTATGCAACGATCGCCAATACTTCAAGTGCTGCTTGTGATAATGTTTGTGGCGGTGGATTTTCGACTAACTTCTCAATGAAAGGGGCATTCTCAGGTTTTGAAATTAACTGATATGTGCCAGCGATTTCCTTCAAAGTAATTCCTCTCGTCACATCCAACTCATAATGATTCACAAGCTGTTGAATCGCTTCAACGACTTCTTGTTCCGTCGACTCAGTGAACTGCGTCAATTGCTCAACAGTCAATCCATCTTCGCCAATGACAAAAAGTAAACTTTCGATTTTACTCATCAATGGATTCGAATTGCTCATCGTCGACATCTCCTTCTTTTAATGATACAAATAGTAGATCAAAATTCCCTTTTTGCTCAACAGTAATCATTTGGCGTTTCATCATTTCTAATAATGATAAAAACGTTAATACAAGTGCCGGGCGATCATCATCTTCAAATAAATCAAAGAAATCAACAGCGCCATCATGATCTTGTAAAATATGAATAACACGCTTCATCTGTTGTTTCATCGTCACGCCTTGCTTCGTCACTCTTGTGCGCAATGGGGCTTTTAGTCTTTTTCTACGTAACATTTTTTGGAATGCAGCGACCATATCATATACATTAACCGATGTGTCGAACAGTTGGATTTGTTCATCTTGCATATAATCCGAAAGATCGCCAGGAGGTCTTGTATAAAATTGAACGCGTTCTTCTTCTTTTTCTTTTAGCTTAAGCGCCGCGTCTTTAAATTTACGATACTCGATTAATTTTGATACTAGCGCATCACGAGGGTCATCTGGATCATCTTCTAAATCGAAGTCTTCCATTTCGCCTTCATGGATTGGTAGTAGCATTTTACTTTTAATTTCTAATAGCGTCGCAGCCATTACGAGATATTCACTTGCTTCATTTAATTCAAGTACTTGCATCGCACGAATATGTTCCATATACTGTGCAGTAATCTCTTTCATTGGAATATCATAAATATCGATTTCCAAACGATGTATTAAATGTAATAATAAATCGAGAGGTCCTTCAAAGGCCTCCACTTTTACTTCATAAGACATCTGATAACCACCTAACATTCTTATCAAATTTAGTATAGAGGAAAGGTGAGCAAAATGCACCCCATGTATAACCCTTCTTTTGTCCAATTCCTTACTTATTTCAATGGTAATAAAGATTATTTCGAATGCCATGAAGTATTAGAAGAATATTGGAAAGAAATAGCACCTCGCCAAAGAAAACATGTACTCGTAGGACTGATTCAGCTTGCTACAGGTATGTATCATTGGCGTAGAGGTAATTTTAAAGGAGCTTCGACAATTCTTCAAAAAAGTCGTCACTCAATCATTGAACATACGTCATCACCATTTTTAGAAAAAATAGATGTTGCGCAATTAGTAGAACAGATTGAAGCTGCGGAAAAATCCATTTTTGCTAAACAAGATTTTAGCCCGTTTCCAATTGCAATTACTGATTCCGCTCTCAATAAGATCGTCTTGTCGAGCATTGATCATTTAGTAGTTTTAGATGCTACATTTCTAATAAACAAGCATAAACTTCGTGATCGGTCAGAAGTATTGCAAGAACGTGCGGAAGCAATTAGCCGTAGACAGATCACTTCAAATGTAGAAAAACGATGAATGGGCATTACAAGCACCATTCATCGTTTTTTTGATCCTCAATATATGATTTGTAGGATTGCTCTTAAAAAAAGCTTACGAAAGAGCCTCTTGTTCATTATTATTCAGACATTTTTCGACAAAGGGTTCTGTTAGTTGGCAGGCTTTTACCTGACAGTCTGTATTAAGCGTAGCTAATTCTTGTACCATTAGTTTACCTAACCCTTCACCTCGGTGCGATGGGTCCACAGAAATATGGTGAACAATTAATTCGCACTCTTGCTTTTCAACTCCAACGAGTCCGATGTAATCTTCATCTTTTTTGTAGAGATAAAGTTCCCATTCTGGCTCAGATTCATACGTTTGAATCGTTTGTTGCAGTACTTTTAAGTCTTTTTCATTTGGCATGAAAGACAGTAGCCCCATAGCGATTTTCTCGTATGCCTTTCGATATCGATTTAACATGAATTATGATCCCTCTTTTTTTTACCTTAAACTATACTTGGATATACTACACGAAATCATAATTTAACGCAACTAATTTTACATTAATTAGGCGATTGACCATTTGCAACAAACACCCAATAAATTACGCCCCATGCTATACCAATCACTAAAATAAACAGTAATAAAAGACGGTTATTTTTCTTCAATCGACGTCTACCCCTCCCCTAAAGTTAAAGGTAAATCTAGTTTTACAAGATCTTCTAGCGTTTCTCTTTTCACGACTAATTGATGTTTGCCATCTTCTACGAATACAACTGCTGGACGCGCAATTCGGTTATAATTGCTCGCCATTGAATAGCCATATGCACCTGTGCAGAAAGTTGCTAATAGATCGCCAACTTCCGCTTTCGGCAATTGAAGATCCTCGATGATTTTATCCCCTGATTCGCAAAGTTTTCCCGCTACCGTATAGGTCTCCTCTAAAGGTGCATTCATCTTGTTCGCCAATGCTCCTTCATATTTCGCTTCATACAATGCTGGGCGGATATTGTCGCTCATACCACCGTCAATCGCGATATAGTTGCGCACGTCTGGTACGACTTTACTAGAACCTACTGTGTAAAGCGTTGTCCCTGCATCCCCTACTAATGAACGCCCTGGCTCAATCCATACTTCTGGAAGTTCAATACCAAACTGCTCCGCTTCTTTTTTCACGGCTTTGATCATATCATCAACATACACAGCAGGCGCTAGTGGCGTATCTTCCGCTGTATAGCGAATGCCAAATCCTCCACCAAGGTTTAAAACAGTTGCTTTAAAGCCTGTAGATTGCTGCCATTCCGCCATTTTGTCGACAACTTTCTTCGCCGCTAAACTGAATGCCTCTGTTTCGAAAATTTGCGATCCGATATGACAGTGCATCCCTTTCAATTGAAGATACTCATCTTCAAAAAGCAGTCGGAAAGCCTCATCCGCTTGACCATTACTTAAATCAAAACCGAATTTCGAATCCGCTTGACCAGTCGTAATAAAATCATGTGTATGTGCTTCTACACCCGGTGTAACACGGAACAGAACATCCATCTTCTGTTTTCTTTTCGCCGAAATTTCTTTCAATAATTCAATTTCATAAAAATTATCGATGACGATGCAACCAATTTTCGAATCAAAAGCTTGTTCGATTTCTTCAATTGATTTGTTATTACCGTGGAAATGAATTTTCGCACTTGGGAATCCCGCTTTTAATGCCGTGTACAATTCACCACCAGATACTACATCCACCGATAGACCTTCCTGTGCAGCAGCTTGATAAATCGCCACAGATGAAAAGGCTTTTGAAGCATAGGCTACTTGTGCTTTCACACCTTCTTTTTTGAATGTATCGACGAACCCTCTCGCGCGCTCTCTAAATAATGCTAAATCATATACGAATAATGGTGTGCCATACTGTTTACCAAGTTCAACTGTATCGACCCCACCGATTGTTAAATGTCCTAGTTCATTAATTGACTGCGTTCCATATAAATGCATATCATTTCCCCCTAATCCCCCATTTTTTGAATGGTCGGAATTTTCTATATTCCAAACTGTATCATACCCCACCAATTGTGCCAATAATTGTTTTATTATGTAACCGCTTTTATTTTTATACAATGAAAAAAGTCTACTCACTGTATAAGCAAGTAGACTTTCGAATTTCATTTAGTTTTGTAGATCTTTACTTTTTAAAACGATTTTATCGTCAATTGGATTTACTTTTTCAGCTGAGAAAGTAATGGCATTTTGAGCTGCAGTAACAAATTCAGTTGGTACTGGTTTAGATGCATATAATTTCATTAATACATCGCCAGCTTTCACTTCGTCACCTTTTACTTTTAGTAACTCGATGCCCGCAAAGTAATCAAGAACATCCGCTTTCGTATGACGACCTGCACCTAAATCAAGTGAAATTTGACCAATTGTTTGTGCATCGATGTTTTTAATATAGCCAGTCATAGCATCTGTTGAGATGACATCTACTGAGTAGTCCGGTGTGAATTCTAATTCGATTGGTTTGATGTCATCTGAAAGACGTTGTGCATGAACCATCGCTTCGAATTTTTGAACTGGAATATCTGAATGAAGCACGTCAAGCACCGCTTTTTTCGCTTCTTCATGAGATTTTTTAGAAGAAATTTCATACATATATGTAGAAACTTCCGTAATCGTATTTAAAAGATTGGCATCTGCTTCATCTGGATTTTTCAAAAGGTCATATGCTTCTTTTACTTCATTTTTATTACCAACTGTACGGCCAAGTGGGTTATCCATTGATGATAATACAGTGACGATTGATTTATCGAAGCCTTCAGCAATTTGAATCATGATTTCTGCTAGTTGTTGTGCGACTTCAATCGTTTTACAAAATGCGCCAGAACCGTATTTCACATCTAATACCATGCCGTCTGCGCCACTTGCTAATTTCTTACTCATAATTGAGCTTGCGATTAGTGGAAGTGCATCAACAGTACCTGTAACATCACGTAATGCATATAATTTCTTATCTGCTGGAACTAGGTTTTGAGTTTGACCCGCTAAAGCAAAGCCGATGTCATTCACTTGATTTAAGAATTGTTCTTCCGTTAAATCAATGCTCACGCCTTCGATTGCTTCAAGTTTATCAAGCGTACCACCTGTAATACCTAAACCACGACCTGATAATTTCGCTACTTTCACATCTAATGCTGCAACGATTGGTGCAACAATTAATGTTACTTTATCGCCAACGCCACCTGTTGAGTGCTTATCTACTTTATAACCTTTTACAGTACTTAAATCGATAATATCGCCTGAATATAACATTGATTTAGTCAATGCTAATGTTTCTTCAAAAGATAGACCGTTAATACGAATCGCCATTAATAAAGCCGATGCTTGGTAATCCTCGATTGAACCATCTACATAGCCATCAATGAAAAATTGAAGATCTTCTGCAGTAAGTGGTAAATTGTTTTTCTTTTTTTCGATTACGTCTAAAATATGCATATTAAAAAACTCCTCTATTGTAAAAGCAATTGGACTGTATAAAGTTTTTGCTTCATACAGTCTCAATTCATTGCTCTCTATTATTTTAGTTGATTTAAGAAACTTTCACCGAACTCAGGTAATTTCACATCAAAGTTTTCAGCAACTGTCGCTCCTAGGCTTGCGAAAGTGTTGATTGGCTCTAATGCTTGACCTTCTTTGAAACGTGGAGAATAAGCAATCATTGGCACATATTCACGTGTATGATCCGTTCCTGGGAAAGTTGGGTCATTACCGTGATCGGCAGTAATTAATAGTAAATCATCTTCCGTTAATTTAGCTAATACTTCTGGTAAACGGCGATCGTATTCTTCTAAAGCTTCTCCGTAACCTTTTGGATCACGACGGTGACCAAAGTTCGCATCAAAATCGACAAGGTTTAAGAAAGACAGTCCGTGGAAGTCTTTGTCTAATACTTTGACTAATTGATCCATACCATCCGTATTGTCTTTCGTACGAATCGCTTCTGTCACACCTTCACCATTGTAGATATCAGAAATTTTACCTAATGCGATGACATCAAGGCCCGCATCTTTCATCTCATTCATTACTGTGCGACCAAATGGTTTTAGTGCGTAGTCATGACGATTTGAAGTACGTGCGAAGCTTCCCGGTACGCCTACGAATGGACGAGCAATAACACGTCCTACAAGGTATTCAGGTTTTTTCGTTAATTCACGAGCGATTTCGCAAATTTTATATAATTCTTCTAATGGAATGATTTCTTCGTGAGCTGCAATTTGTAACACTGGATCCGCTGAAGTGTAGACGATAATTGCGCCAGTCTCCATATGTTGCTTACCGTAGTCTTCAATAACAGCTGTACCGCTATAAGGTTTATTACATAAAACTTTACGACCAGTTTGTTTTTCAAGTTCATCTAATAGAGATTGCGGGAATCCTTCTGGGTAAACTTTGAAAGGTTGATCGATATTTAGTCCCATGATTTCCCAATGGCCTGTCATCGTATCTTTCCCTACTGAAGCTTCTTCCATGCGACCGTAGTATGCTGAAGGTTTTTCAACTGTTGAAATTCCTTTTAATTCTGGTAAATCGATTAATTTACGAATATTTGAGTAACCCATTTTTTCCATGTTCGGCATTGTTAAGCCGTTCATTTCTTCTGCAATATGACCTAAAGTATCCGAACCAACATCATTAAATGCTGCTGCGTCTGGTGCTTCACCAATACCTACTGAGTCCATCACGATTAAATGTATACGTTTGAATGGTTTCATTGTTGATTTCCTCCTAAAATAGAAAAAACTATTTAGATAAATTATATTTCTTCTTTATTTTAACAAATTTTCACGAAAAATAAACGTCAGACCTCTGACTTTTTTTAATTTCTTACGCGCGTGGGTGGAATTGCTTATAAACTTCCGACAATCTTGTTTTACTTACATGCGTATAAATTTGTGTTGTTGAGATATCCGCATGACCTAATAATTCTTGAACAGCTCGCAAATCTGCGCCATTCTCAATTAGATGTGTCGCAAATGAATGACGCAAAATATGCGGTGTAAGTTCATGCTGGATCTTCGCTTTCAATGCATACGCCTTTAAAAGCTTCCATACACCTTGTCTCGTTAGTCTTTTCCCTCTCTGATTCAAAAATAACGCTTCACTTCGATTCGTTTGATCTTCCAACTGACTTCGCGCTTGATTCATATAGACTGTACACGCATCTATAGCACTTTTTCCGAGTGGGACAATCCTTTCCTTCCCACCTTTACCGAAAACGCGTACAAAGCCCATTGAGAGATGGATGTCTTCACGATTCAAATTAATACATTCACTTATGCGCATACCTGTTGCGTATAAAAGTTCCAACATCGCTCGATCACGAATACCTGCTGGCTTTTGAAGATTGGGTACTTGCATCAATTGATCAATTTCTTCAATCGACAGGATTTGTGGTAGTTTCTGCTCCATTTTTGGCATTTCCAAATGTAATGTCGGATCGCTTTGGCATCGCTTTTCTCGTAATAAAAATTGGTGGAATGAACGAATTGATGAAATATGTCTTGAAGTCGTTCTTGCACTTTTGCCACTCTCTTGTAATTCTTTCAAATGGATTAATATATGAAATCGTGCAACATCATCAAAGTTTTCTAATTGCTGTACTTCAAAAATGGAATGTAAATAATTTTCAATATCTTTTTTATATGACACGAGCGTGTTTTCTGAAAGTTGGCGCTCCACTCTTAAAAAATGAATGTATTCTTCTAGCGCATCTTGGATTATCGCTTCCATATAAATCCTCCTATAAAAAAAGAGCTGCCCCTACAATTACTTTTTCTAAGCTGTTGTCACTTAGTATAGTAAACGATCGGGTCAACTCTTTTAGTTGTTGTCATCAGTAGATTGTTCTTTTTTACTTGTACAGCGCCAGCAAATGCCGTGGAAAGTAAGTCGGTGGTCTTTCACTTGGAAATTCCATCGCTTCTCAACAACTGCCTCAACGTCTTCAAGTAAATCTTCTTGGATCTCATCAACCGCTCCACATTCAATACATACTAAATGGTGGTGGAAATGAGCTGCTCCCTCTTGTCGTAAATCATAGCGAGAAACGCCATCGCCAAAGTTGATTTTATCGACAATTTTCAGTTCCGTTAATAACTCCAATGTACGATACACTGTCGCTAATCCGATTTCTGGTGCCTTCTCTTTTACAAGTAAATAGACATCCTCAGCACTAAGGTGGTCTTCTTCATTTTCTAATAGTACGCGTACCGTCGCCTCACGTTGCGGCGTCAGTTTATAGCTTGCACCATGTAATTGTTTTTTAATTCGATCTATTCGGCTCTCCATAGTGACGCCCTCCTAAACTAAATCCATTATACCAAACGATTTAGATGATTGACAATTAAATCTCGATTTTTATCTAGAACAATTATTTATATAGAATAATTATTATTAAGTAATGAGAATGTTGCAATTGTAACTCTCAGCACCTATCATAAACATATTTTCTCAAAAAGAAAACTATTTTACTCATGATTATTCTATTTTTTGATTGATTGAATATTTAGACGCATCCACATGACAGCAATTACCGTTTTCGCATCTGAAATCGCTCCATTCGCGATCATCGCTTCCGCTTCTTCTAAATCAATTTCCATTAGTTCAACAAATTCATCCTCATCTAAACTTGCCGGCTGTGCAATTTTATATAAATCTCTCGCAATGAAAAGATGAATTTCCTCATTCGCAAAACCAGGTGAAGTCGCAATCGTTTGTAAATAATCAAATTGATTCGCGCCCATACCCGTTTCCTCTTCCAACTCACGAATCGCAGTCGTAGCCGGTTTTTCGCCAGGCTCTAACTTACCTGCTGGAATTTCAATTAAGCTGCGTTCCAATGCTTTACGATATTGTTCCACAACGATTAATTTACCACCTGCAGTTATTGGAATAATCCCTACTGCCCCAGGGTGTTTCACAAGTTCACGACTTGCTGTTTTCCCGTTCGGTAAAGTCACTAAATCTTTTTGGACTTTTATAATTCTTCCATTATATATTGGTTCAGTTGAAATTGTTTTTTCTTCAAATTTCTTATTCATCTAATTCCACCCCATCTAGATTTTAAGTTGGTGATTTTTCTAAATTCATTGTACCATTAAGTTACAGGAGGTGTTCTATATGAAATATAGACAACTAGGTAAAAGCGATTTGAAAGTCTCCGAATTAGGTCTAGGTTGTATGTCATTGCCAATGGATTTACAACAAGCTAAATATATGATTGATGCTGCATTTGATGCTGGAATCAATTTCTTTGATACAGCAGATTTATACAACCGCGGTCAAAATGAAATGATTGTCGGAGATATTTTGAAGAAAAAAAGAAAGGATGTTTTCATCTCAACTAAAGTCGGTAATGTATGGGATCCCGCAGAGGACGGCTGGCACTGGGATGCTTCGAAACAACATATTATGGAAGGCGTCAAACAAAGTTTAGTCAGACTAGGTACAGACTATATTGACCTTTATCAACTACATGGTGGTACGATTGAAGATAATTTTGATGAAATAACTGATGCATTTGAACAACTGAAAAAAGAAGGCGTCATTCGCACTTATGGAATTTCTTCCATCCGTCCGAATGTCATCGAAACAATTTTAGACAAAGGTCGTCCTTCGTCAGTCATGATGCAATATAGCGCACTCGACCGCCGACCTGAAGAATGGTTTGAGTTCATTCAACAACATGGCGCTTCCGTCATATCTCGCGGAACAATTGCGAAAGGTTTATTATCAGATTCTTGGCAAAATAAAATCCATGAAGACGGCTTTTTAGATTATTCGAAACAAGAATTAGAACTTACAATCGCCTCATTGCAACAATCTACACCTACATTATTAAATGGCGCGCTGACATTCAATTTACAATCAGAAGCAGTTGCGAGCGTCATTATAGGCGCTAGTAAAATCCAACAACTGTATCAAACAATCGATGCATATCACCACCAGGTAGACGCTGAAATTGTGGAACACTGGAAACACCTAACGAAGGAAAATAAATATACGGAACATAGATAAGAAAAGCAAATCACGCTCGCCCATATGCGAGGGTACTTCAAGGTTTGAAGAGAAAGTAAACGCTCCACCACTTTCTCCCGAAAACCTGAAGTATCCCATAGCATATAGCGTGAATTTGCTAGACACCGAAACCCGAGAAGAAAGCCTCTCACTCAATACTCGAGTCAACGCTAACCTAGCTAATCTCGACAACACCAAAGAATAAAACAATTTACATGCTTTTCTTTCACTAATGATTTATCTAAAAAAGGGTGAATGAAATTGGTTTTCCAATTTCATTCACCCTAAAATTTGACACAAAGCCGAATTTTTAAACACAATCCTTAAAATTTAGAACCCTGATTACCGTATTGATTAAGAAGTTCTTCAAAAGACATATTCTTCTCTTTTTGCTTCTTATCAAAAGCAGCTTTCGCTTGTCGTTCTTCTTCTTTTTCTTTTGCCTCTGTTACTAAACTTTGTTTTGCCATTTTCAATTTACTTAAAACATCATCATTTAATTGATCTTTTAAAGTTAATTGATCATCTGCACTGACAGATTTTTGTTGCTGTTGCTGACGTTGTTGTGTATGTTGTTTTTTCTTAGCCAAATTACTCACTCCATCTCTATTTCTTCTTATTTTATCAAAGTTAATAATTTTATGTAAAGATATATCAGTTCTATTAGCAATTTCTTCAATTTTTCATTACTATAGTAAATAAGAGGTGATTTAATGAAGAAAAAATGGCCGGTCATCGCTTCTATTGCCGCTAGTGTTACAGGTGCTTCAATCGCAGCGCTTGGCTACACACTTTCAAATAAAGTGATGTACATAAAAAGAAAAGACCAACAATTTATTTTCGACCGAGAAATTGCAGCGAACCGCTTTAAATTAGAATGGTATGAAAGTGTCCCTAAAGAAGATTTCTTAGTTTCTTCTATTAATGGATATGATGTTTCTTGCCAAATGATTCACAGTGTTGATAGTAAAAATACAGTCATCATTGCGCATGGTGTAACAGAAACACATATTAACTCATTAAAATACGCCGCTTTATTTGCCCGATTAGGGTACAATATTGTCGTTTATGATCAAAGACGTCACGGTGCGACCGGTGGCAAAACGACAAGTTACGGCTTTTACGAGAAGAACGACTTAAAAGCAGTTGTAGAAGAAGTTCGCCGAAAAATTGGCGACGATGCAATTTTAGGTATTCAAGGCGAGTCGATGGGTGCCGCTACAGCTTTACAATATGGCGGTACTTCCGAGCAGTTATTCGATTTCATTATTGCAGATTGCCCATTCTCTAAATTCGAGGATCAATTACAGCATTTAATGGTTCGTGACACACCGCTACGCTCTCCATATGCGATTAAATTCATCGATTATTTCGTTCAAATGCGTGATGGCTATAATTTAAAAGATGTATCTCCTATTGATGTCGTTCAAAATATTACGAAACCGATTTTATTTGTGACAAGTTTAGAAGATACGTATATTCCTCCGAAAATGACGGAGAATCTTTATGAAAAACATCCTGAAAATAGCCGGTTAGTGCTATTTGAAAAAGGCGCTCATGCGAAGTCATTCAATGAACAACCATATGATTATGAAAAGGAAGTATTGAAATTCCTAGTAGATTTCAATATTAGTTATGTTCCAAATAATTATGTAAATCCCGAAAAAATGTTACAAACACAATAATTAGCATTCTTCAATAAAACACGTTGATGAGGTTACGCACAGTATTCTACTACTGAAACTTCATTAATGTGTTTTTTATTGGAATTCTGAAATATTTAAAGAAATAACGAGGACTCCTGCCGAAAAACAAGTGTCGTACTATTTCTGAAAGTGAATACTATCAATCAAATAATCCTCCAAGAACATAAAGAAAAGGGAATTGCAGATGCAATTCCCTTTTCTGAAGGACAAAAACGATCACTCGTTCCTGTCACTCTATTTATAATGTTCAAAACTATTTTTTCTTTTTCTCTGGTTTATCAGTAGCTTTGTTCATTTGGCTCATAACTTGACGTACTTGTTTTTCTGATGGTTTACGTCCCATTTGAGTCATCATCATACGTAGCATATCTTCATTGATTGGTGGGTTCTCTTTAAGATATTTCATCATGTATTGACGAGAGATGAAAAATCCACCAACTGCACCAACGATTAAAGCAACGATGATTAAAGTAATTGCAAGACCTGTACTCACTTGTGTTCCTCCTCTACTTTCACATACGAGATAATACTCTCCTCGTAGAATTATACATTAAAAACATTTCGCTATCTACACTTTGTGAAATTTCACAAAAAAATCATTGGAAATTCCGTTCAAAAAAACCGAAATCGCCAAAATTGACGATTTCGGTCATTATTTTATGACTTAGAATAAAGCTTTTACTTTAGAAACTACGTTTTCAACTGTGAAACCGTACTTAGCAATTACTGTATCTCCAGGAGCACTTGCACCGAATGTATCGATTCCTAGTACATCACCTTCGAAACCAGTATATTTATGCCAACCGAATGATGAAGCCATTTCGATTGCTAAACGTTTTGTAACTGCTTTTGGAAGTACTGATTCTTTATAAGCTGCATCTTGTTCGTCAAAACGAGCTGTATCAGGCATAGATACTACTGCTACATCAATACCTTCTTTAGCTAATGCTTCTTTTGCAGCAACTGCTAATTGTACTTCAGAACCTGTCGCAATTAATAATGCATCGGCAGTTTCTTTCGTAGAAGGAGCTACTGTATAAGCACCTTTCGCAACACCATTTTGAAGAACTGTTTGATCTACATCAAGAACTGGTAAGTTTTGACGAGATAAAACTAATGCTGTTGGGCGGTTTTTAGAAGTTAAAGCTACTTTCCATGCTGCTACTGATTCATTTGCATCAGCAGGACGCATTACAGAAAGATTTGGCATTGCACGTAAAGCTGCAAGATGTTCGATTGGTTCGTGAGTTGGACCATCTTCACCTACTGCTACTGAATCATGTGTGAATACATAAGTAACAGGTAAGCCCATTAATGCTGATAGACGTACTGCTGGACGAACATAGTCAGAGAATACGAAGAATGTTCCGCCGAATACGTTTAGACCACCATGTAATGCCATACCGTTTAATGCAGTACCCATAGCGAATTCACGTACACCAAACCAGATGTTACGGCCGGCACGATCTTGTGCTGAGAAATCGCCTGCGTTTTTAATTGTTGTTTTGTTTGAACCTGCTAAATCTGAGCTACCACCGAAGAACGAAGGTACAGCTTTAGCGATTGCATTGATCATTTCACCAGAAGATGAACGAGTTGCCACTGATTTACCTGTTTCAAATACAGGGAAATCTGCATCAAAGTTCTCTGGGAATTCACCGTTAATTGCTAGTTCAAATTGAGCTGCTAATTCTGGGAATTCTGCTTTATAAGCTGCTAATGATTCGTTCCAAGCCGCTTCAGCATTTACGCCATTTTCAACTGCTGCTGTTTTGAATGTTTCATAAACTTCTTCAGGAACGAAGAATGGTTCATGATTCCAGTCGTAGTTAGCTTTCGTTAATGCTACTTCATCAGTACCTAGTGGGGCACCGTGAGAATCTGATTTACCAGATTTATTTGGAGAACCAAAACCAATTACTGTTTTGATTTCAATTAAAGTTGGTTTACCTTCAGAAGCTTTTGCACTTTCGATTGCTGCGTTGATTGCTTCAACGTCGTTACCGTCTTCTACAGTTAAGTAATTCCAACCGTACGCTTTGAAACGAGCTGCTGTATCATCAGAGAATGATTTGTTTAATTCACCATCTAATGAGATGTCGTTACTATCATAAAGTACGATTAGTTTTTCAAGTTTAAGATGTCCAGCTAATGACGCTGCTTCCGCTGAAACGCCTTCCATTAAATCGCCATCGCCACATAAAGTGAATGTGTAATGATCTACGATGTTATGACCAGGTTTGTTATAAACAGCTGATAAATGAGTCTCAGCCATTGCCATACCTACTGCCATCGAGATACCTTGACCTAATGGGCCAGTTGTAGCTTCAACACCTGCAGTATGTTTGTACTCAGGGTGTCCAGGAGTTAACGATCCCCATTGACGGAAGTTTTTAATTTCGTCCATTGGTAAATCATATCCACCTAGGTGAAGTAGGCTGTATAAAAGCATCGAGCCATGACCAGCTGATAAGATGAAACGATCGCGGTTAAACCAAGAAGGGTTTTGCGGATTATGATGTAATTGTTTTGTCCAAAGCGTGTAAGCCATTGGAGCAGCCCCCATCGG
This sequence comes from Kurthia zopfii, assembly GCF_003143955.1. Lineage (GTDB taxonomy): Bacteria > Bacillota > Bacilli > Bacillales_A > Planococcaceae > Kurthia > Kurthia zopfii. Next base: position 57,978 of record NZ_QFVS01000004.1, read on the forward strand.
TAATCCTGGGTGGCCAGAGTTTGCTTTTTCAATTGCATCGATTGATAAAGTACGGATAGTGTTAATTGCTAACTGATCTGCTTGTTGCGTCATTAAAGTTGACATCCTTTCTTCTATACAAAATGTATTTCTATCTATATCTTAGTCAAGTTTCACCTAGAAAACAATGGTTATAATTGACGTTAGACTTTAAAACATAGAAAAAGGTACTCATCGATGACATATTGTCACAATGAGTACCTTTTTTTGACTAATTTAATCGTTTGCTTGCGATTTGTTTTGCACGAAGTTTTTCTGGTGTAACTTCTTCGCCTTTTTCATCAAATACACGAACGTTTTCGATTGTTTCACGCATCGTACTACGGAATGTATCTAAGTATTCTTGACGAAGAGCTGTTTGTTCTTTCGCTTCTTCCGTTGTAAGAGTACCTGCTTTTTTCTTATGTGAAAGCTCACTGATTCGAGCTAACTTGTCTTTTGATAACATTATATTCATCCTTTCTTGCCATTTCGATATACTAAAGGTATGAAAAAAATGACGATTTGGCAAGTATTTAGCTCTAAGCCATGCGCATTTTTGATGTTTTTCTAGTTAAAAGCATTCAAAACATTGCTTCCTAGTAGGCTTTCTCACTTCTTCCTAAAGGAAATTTACTACTAAACGATAGAAAGAGCGAAACACTTTTCAATAATGAATGGTGATTTCGCTCTAAATTTACTTTTATTAATCAGGTAAATAAATCAGCGTCGCTGTTATTCACCATGTTCTTTTTTGTATTCGGTATATCTTCTATGAATCGTTGCCTTACTGACCGGGTAACCCAGTGCAGTAAGAGTGGATGCAATTTCCTCGTAAATAAGTCCTTTTTTGCGCAAAGCGACGATTTGTTCAATCGGCACTTCAATTCTCTCTCTACCTTCACTTTGACCACGATTAGAAATATTCAACTCTGGTCTATAACCATTCTCGATGGCTCTACGCATTCCACGTTTGATTTTTGAATTATGTATCTTACGCTGATATTCCTCTACAATGCTCAAAATCTCTAATAACATTGAATCCATCTCATTTAACTTCATCTCACTATTAGTAGACATTGAATAAATTGTCGTATCATATTTTTGGAGAAGGTGAAGAACAGCCATTCGTCCATTACCACGCCCTATTCTCGTCTCATCTTGAATAAATAAGATAGATCCATTATGATCCTTTAAAAAGTCTAATAGATCTAACAAACCATCACGTTCGGTATCATAACCACTATGACGATCCTCAAAAACACCATCTAATTGAAACCCTTTTGAAGAAGCATAACTCTCTAATTCTTCTCTCTGACGTTCCAAAGAGCGATCTTGCGTTTCCTTCTCTGTACTAACACGACAATAAGCGATTGCTTTTTGTTCTTTCATTATTTATCACTCGCAATTTCTACTTTATTAGATTCATTTTGTTCGGCAGGAATTAATAATACATCACCTGCAATAATTTTATTATCAATAATAGCATTATTTGACGTTACTTCGTTAATCCATCTATTTAATTTCATGTCACCCTTATGTTCCTTACCTAATGACCAAAGAGTATCGCCCTCAACAATCTGTACTTCTATATATTCTTTTTGATTTAATAAATCATTCATCATATAACCTGCTCCTGCAAGCATAATCGCAACCATCAATACGTTCTTTACATTTCTTTTAATCCAACTCATCATTTTAGTTCCCCCTAAAAATTTTCATATAAGAATGTTTGTTCTCATATGATAAACCCGAACATACGTTTTTGTCAATAGTTTTTAAGAACAATTGTTTGCATTTAGAAAATGGCAATGATATACTTCAATTACAAACTAATAGTAGAAGAAGAGGTGAAGATATGAACGACACAATTAAAAAAACTAAAATATCTAAGCGACAAGAAGCGATTCTTGATTTTATTAAAGATGAGGTTCAAAGCAAAGGTTATCCGCCTTCAGTACGTGAAATTGGACTTGCAGTTGGTTTAGCATCTAGTTCCACTGTTCATGGACATCTTGAGAGATTAGAGAATAAAGGCTATATTCGCCGCGATAAGACAAAACCGCGTGCCATCGAGATTTTAGATCCATTTGAATCATCGAGCGCAATCAAACAAGGGGTTATGCATGTTCCCCTACTTGGTAAGGTAACTGCAGGGTTGCCAATTACAGCTATCGAAAATATTGAAGAATACTTCCCAATCCCAAATACATATGGTACTTCTGATGACCATATTTTCATGCTCGAGATCATGGGTGAGTCAATGATTGAAGCTGGTATTTTGGATGGCGATTATGTCATTGTTAAACAACAATCATCTGCAAGTAATGGCGAGATGGTCGTTGCGATGACCGATGAATTTGAAGCGACAGTGAAGCGTTTCTATAAAGAAGATGGTTACTTCCGCCTTCAACCTGAAAACTCAACGATGGAACCAATCATCGTTGATAATGTATCTATTTTAGGTAAAGTAGTTGGACTGTACCGCAATATTCATTAAATAATTCAAACCCCTTAACGGATTCAATACTGAATCTTTTAAGGGGTTTTTTAGGTACAACTTCATTTACTAATCCTTTTTACTCATAAGCGTTATTGATTAATATTCTTTTTACCTATATTTTGAATTTTAATTAAGTCTTTTGGAGGATACTTGATAATGATAAACAAATGGTCTATTTCACTTCTTGCAGCAGCGGTTTTAGCTTCTACGAGCGGGGTGCAAGCGGATGCAAAGAGTACGGAGAAAATTGTACCTATACAAATACTTAGTATTAATGATTTACACGGTTATATCGAGGGGAATAACGATACAGCTAAGAACGGGAAAGCAATCGGCGGTCTAGATTCTCTCGCTTTCCATTTTCAAAATGAACAAAATGCTTTCAATAAACAATATAAATTAAAAGCAGGCAATACGAACAATATTTCAGTTCAATCCGGGGATCTAGTTGGTGGTTCACCCGCTACTTCTAGCCTTCTTCAAGATCAACCGACGATGAACGCCATCAATGAGATTGGCTTTGATATTGGGACGCTTGGCAATCATGAGTTTGATGAAGGAATCAATGAATTCAAACGAATTTTGAGCGGCACACGACCAAATTTCAACACACCTAACTATGAAAATATTTTTGACTACACACAAACTAAGTCGAAAATGTCGATGGTTGTTTCAAATATAATCGACAAAAAAACGAAGAAAATCGTCGGTGGTTTTAAACCGTATACAATTAAAACAGTCAATGGTGTGCAAGTTGCTTTCATCGGCGTGGTAACACCGAATATTCATGATATTGTCATGGAACAACATACGAAAAATATCGAAGGAATCGATCCCCCAAAAGCGATTGCTAAATATACGAAGGAATTACGTAGTAAAGGCGTCAAAGCCATTACCGTAGTTGCCCATGCTGGCGCTGAGATGAATACGGAAGCAAATAGCTCAATCGAAACACAATTAGATGCCAAAATCACTGGTGAAGTAGTCACTATGCTTCGTTCAATCAATAAATTGGATCCGAAAAACTCAATTGACTTAGTTTTTGCAGGTCATAGTCATAAATATGTAAATGGTACATATAAAAACACTCGTATTGTTCAAGGATTGAATTACGGCAATGCTTACAGTGTTGTTAAAGGAAAATTAAGTACCAAAACGAAGGATTTCATCGCAACACCTTCTGCTACAATTAAATATAATTACACACAAACGAGCTCAACTTTGAAGAAAAATGCGCATTCGAAAAAAGTGCAATCAATCATTTCTGATGCTAAAAAAGAGTAGCACCGATCACTTCTTCTACCATTGCTACGACGGATGTCCCACGTTTAAATAGTGTTCCGAGCAAAGACGGATTCGGTACAGTACTTGGAAATCTTGTGACGGATGCACAATTGAACATGGCGATTCAAAAAAATACCCAACTGATATAGCGATTACGAACACAGGTGGGATTCGTACTGATTTAATCGGTATAAAAGGCTATAAAATCACTTGGGGGGCTGCTCAAGCTGTTCAACCATTCCAAAACTTTTTACAACATGCTCAGTTAACTGGCGCACAGATCAAGCAAGTATTGAATGAACAATTTGAAAATGGTGACCGCAAATTGGAAGTGGCAGGAATCTACTACACATACAACCAACAAGGGATTAAAGAAGTCTACTCACAATTGACTAGCAAACTTTAGAGTATCGTCGTTAATGATTTCTTAATTGGAGGGAAAGATCAATACCCTACTTTCAAAAAAGCGATCAATAAAAAGACGATTTCCATTGATACTGAAATTTTCATTGAGTATTTACAAGAAATCAAGAACATCAATTCAACTTACACAAGTAGAGCCATTTTCTCAAAACAGAATATTTTAACGTTAAAAGAAGCTGTGTATTTCAATTACTTAGCTTCTTTTTCCATGTTGTTGTAACACAGAATGAATTTATTTTTTTATTATAGACTTTTGCTTCTTTTTTTGATATTAATTGTCCTAATGACGAACGTCTAAGGTCTGACTTATTACTATTGTACGACTATCGATGAATTGTCAGATATTTTTTTGAGATTACTTCCTTTTTCTACTATTTTCGAAAAATTCAATATTCTTTACAATATATTGCTTATTCGAGCAATTCTTTTTATATTTAACAAGCACAAACAACTAATTCACTAAGGGGTGTCGAAATGTTTAAATCAAAATTAATCGCTTCACTATCGGCTGCAGCACTTTTAGCTACTGTACCATTTATGGGTAGTACAGACGTAACGGCTAAATCTGCACCAAAAGAAAAGAAAATTCCAGTTCAATTACTTGGTATGAATGACTTACACGGGTACATTGATGGTAATAATAAGAAAGATGCAAACGGTGTTGCAATCGGCGGTATGTCTTCTCTTGCTTACAACTTTGAAAAAGAAAAAGCATCTTTCGCTAAAAAGTACAAATTAAAATCAACAAAATCAAACTCATTATCAGTTCACGCTGGCGATACTGTTGGTGGATCACCTGCAATCTCAGCAATGTTACAAGATGAACCTACAATCAATGCATTAAACGCAATGGATTTCACAGTTGGCGCATTAGGTAACCACGAATTTGATGAAGGTATTGAAGAATTCCAACGTATTTGGAAAGGTAAAAAACCAATCGCTGGCGTAACTCAAAACTATGAATACGTGAAAAACTACAAACAAACATCTACTAAGATGGAAATTCTATCTGCAAACGTAGTAGACAAAAAGACGAAGAAATTAATTAAAGGCTTCAAACCTTATGAAATTAAAACTGTTGATGGTGTAAAAGTTGGTTTCATCGGAATCGTAACACCTCGCATTAAAGAAGTCGTACTTGCTCAACATACAGAAAATATCGATGTTGTTGATCCTGGTAAAGCAGTTGCAAAATACACGAAAGAATTACGTTCTAAAGGCGTTAAAGCAATCGCAGTAGTTGCTCACTCAGCTGTTGAAGTTGATAAAGATGCAAACTCTTCAATCGAAACACAAGGTCAACCTCACTTAAAAGGTGATATCATCGATATGTTAAAAACTGCGAATAAAATTGACCCTAAAAACTCAATTGACGTAGTATTTGCTGGTCACAATCACGGATATGCAAATGATACTTACAAAAACACTCGTATTGTACAATCATTAAACTATGGTTCTGCTTATTCAGTAGTAACTGGTACTTTAAGCTCTAAAACTAAAGATTTCATTAGCACACCTTCTGCTAAAATCAAATATAACTACACACAATCTGAAACAACTATTTTATCAAACAAAGTTTCTAAAAAAGTTGACGGTATTGTAAAAGAAGCGAAAACAATCGTTGGTAAAGTGATGGATACTCCAATCGCTACAATGGATGTTGAGAAAATTTCAAAAGCACGTTACAACATGCCTGTAAATGGTGATTACCCAATCGGTGGCTCTCCAGTTGGTAACTTAGTAACGGATGGTCAATTAGCATTTGCTAAAGCTGCTAACCAAGATGTTGATTTCGCATTCACAAACTCTGGTGGTATTCGTTCAGATTTAGATGGTGTGAAAGTTGGCGACAATTATTCAATTACTCGTGGTGCAGCTCAAGCAGTTCAACCATTCGGTAACATCCTAAAAATCGTTGAATTAAATGGTGCGCAAGTTCGTGCAGCAATTAATGATCAATTCGTTGGTGGTTACGGTCTTGAAGTATCTGGTTTAAACTACACATACAAAAACGATCAAGTTGTTGATGTATTTGTAAATGGTGAGAAAATCGATGAAACAAAAACTTACAAAGCAGTAATCAATGACTTCCTTGTAGGTGGCGGCGATAACTTCCCTACTTTCAAATCTGCTAAAGTACTTGGTGATTTAGGTACTGATACTGACGCTTTCATCAACTATTTAACAAATGGTAAACATTTAGAATCTTCTTCTGTTACTCAATTACGTTTAAAAGAAGTTAAATAATTCCGATAAACCTCGCTACTGTCTGAATTCCAGGCAGTAGTTTTTTATATGTCTTTTTCATTACAATTATTGAAACAACATGTCAACTATTAACGTCAATTGTATAAATAATGCAAGATCAATCTGTTATACTTGGATAAATGATATTTTTACATAGGAGGATTTCAATATGACAAGAAAATCACGCAAAATACTTACAGTGTTCGCTACTTCAATGTTATTATTAGCAGCTTGTGGCGATGGTGAATCTGCAAAACCTCAAGAAGAAGAAACAGTAAAAGAAAATAAAGGTGCTGTGACATCTACTGAGCAAGAACAACCTAAAAAAGAAGAAACAACTGATTCTAAAGAAGAATCGAAACCGTCTACAGAACAACAACAAAATACTTCAAGCGAAAAACCAGCAACTTCTAATAAAACAGAAGAAAAGCCTAAAAAGGATGACACTGCTGACAAAAATACGACTCAAACAACCGAGAAGAAAAATCCAATTCATGCAGTGAACCCGATTCACCGTGATTTCTTACAATTCCAATTGAAATCAGCGCATAACGGTATGACAGAGGGCGTTGCCATCGAAAGTGGGAAGTCAGTATATGAAGATGTTATTAAAGCTTATGGCAAGCCTACTACGGAGTTCTCGAACGATACGAACTATGTCGAATACGTAAAAAAAGGCAAAGTACAGTATGCATTTGCTGTAGGACGTGGTGATCGTATCTATGATGTTCGTACTTTCGAAGCACCTGATGCATCATTCAAACTCTCTGATATTTCATTTGACGATATTACGACAACACTTGGTAAACCCGCTTCGATTAAAACGGCAGGTAGCGACCAAGTATTAACGTATAATGCTGGGAAAAACACTTTAAAATTTGTTGGACCATCAAGCACGAAGAAATTAGATCATATTTCTATTTTCAATCAAAAATCATCTGAACCAATGGGTGGTAAAAACTAAATAAACAAAAAAACTGGGATCGTAAATTCATACGTCCCAGTTTTTTTATTTTGTATAGAAGGTTAGAAAATCCCTTCATCATAAGAGAAAGTTCCTTCTTTTTCATCAATCTCATAAAATGGCAATGGTTTACTTTCTTTTAAACCTTTTTTAGTCGCAGTAAATGTATATCGTTTTGCTTCTTTTAGATCTTTTGCTTGAAGGAACTTGATTGCTTCTTCACTTGCATCTGACATGATAGTTTGATCATATTCATAATTCGGATTTTTAGTTGTACCATAATTTTTCATTTGTTTGAAATCTTCTTTTTTCATGTTAATTTCATGTACTACTTTATTGTCTTTTTTGATTTTGTATATTACATCTTGCGGCTGATCTTCAATTGTAAATCCTAAAGCTGTTCCAGATTCATTATCTTCTTTAATTACATATTTAGAAACTGAACCCACACCCTTTTTACCTTGATACATTTCAGAGTGTTCACCAAATGTTAAAGCGTGTACTTGTTTCTTTTGTTTTGGAATTTTATATGGCAATCGGAATGATTCCATTTCATTTGGTTTTCTTTGGGAGATTAAGATTGTATCTCTACCTTTTTTACCATTCATTACATCTAAAATATCTCCATACTCCTTAATTGTGAATGTATATGAATTTCCTTTAGCTTCTACTTCTTTATATAAAACTCCAGAAGTATTATAGACTGATAATCTAGTTCCTTTTTTAAGACCTGTGACAGTCAAACGATCTTGACCATCAGCCATATGTTGATTATTAAATTTTACTTGTGATGGTTTGATCGTACTACTTCTAACAAAATCTTTCTTAATATCTTTATTTACTTTTTTATTTGGTATATTTTTATGATTAATTACTCTATGTGTAAATATCACATTTGTTCGATTTCCAATATTGAATCCTTTTTTTTTGTATTTTTCAACAATATTTTTTGGTAATTTCGAAGTTCTTACTACATTTTTATATCCCTGCTTTGTAACAAATCCTGTAAGGTCACCTGTTCTCCAAACTATTTGTTTTCCAGAAAATTCATAAGAAACTTGATATTTCTCATTTTTTTGTGCGAACTCACAAATATCATTATCTGTTTTAGAATATTTGTTACCTTTAGCTTTATTAGAATACTTATACCAATTTGAATTTCCACTATAATTACCTTTCCCAGTCTTTGCATCAATAGTGATGGTACATTCTAAACCTTCTGTGTTTATCTCTTTAGTTTCTGCTCTTGAAACATTGCCAACTTCGGCAGTATAAAACTCTGTCCGTCCATCTTTATATGTTTTTTCCTTTGCTGTGGCTTGTGTCGCTGTTGGGATTAGTGTACTCGCTACTAATGTCAATGCGATGATCCATTTCTTCAATTGTATTTCCTCCTCAAATATAACTATTAGTATAATTGCATATAGTTATATTATATCAGTAATTGGTGGATATCTATACTATTTTGTAAAAAATGGTTTCCCAACTTTATTCCATACAAAAAGACTTCAACATATTTCTATGCTGAAGTCTTTTCTCATACTTATTTCGTCCACTCTGCTACTTTATCTTTGTTGTCTTTAATCCAAGTTTTCGCTGCATCTTCTGGAGAAGCGCCGTTATTTACATCTAACATCACTTTTTCCATATCTTCTTTCGTCCAGTTAAACTTGTCTAAGATTTTGTAAGCTTCAGGAGATTTTTTCTTCAATTCTTTCGAAGCGAATGTATGAATCATTTCATCGCCACCGAAGTCACCTTTCGGATCTTCTAAATATTTTAAGTCATATTTTTGGAACATCCAGTGTGGAGACCAACCAGTGATGACAATATCTTCTTTTTTCTTAATTGCTTGACCTAAAGCTACAGTCATAGCACCTGAAGAAGCTGTTTTAAGTTTCCAATCTTTTAAGTTTGGATAGTCTTTTAATGCTTTTTCAGTTGCGCTCATAATACCAGCGCCTGGCTCAATACCAGTAATTTCTTTTTTAGCTTGATCTTTTAAGTCTTCAATTGAGTTCACGTCCATATATTCCGGAACTGCTAAACCAATTTTTGCACCTTTAAGGTTCTCACCTAAGTCGACTACTTTATCTTTATATTTCGCTAATTGTGTACCGTGAGTATTTGGTAACCAACCTGCTACCATCGCGTCTGCTTTATCATTGGCAACCGCTTCCCACATTACAGCGTTATCTAATGAAGTTGTTTTAACTTTGAAACCTTCATCTTTTAATACTTGAGCAATTACGTTAGTAGAAGCTACTTCTGTATCCCACTCAACGTATGCTAATTCGATTTTTTTGTCTTTCTCTGCACTTTTATCTGAAGATCCGCAACCTGCTAGTGTTGCTGATAATCCTAATGCTAATGCTAAACCTGAAGCTTTCATTGTTTTTGAGAATTTCATGTAATCATCCTTATCCTTTTTTATTGTTGAAACTTTGTGTTAAACGGTCAATAATGATGGCGAAAATAACTAATCCAAGACCTGCTACGAAACCAGGTCCAACGTCTGCACGTTGTACGGCAGTTAATACTTTTTTACCTAGACCGTCAGCACCGATCATCGATGCGATTACTACCATTGATAATGCAAGCATAACTGTTTGGTTGATCCCTGCCATAATTGTTGATTTCGCAAGTGGTAACTCAACATTGAACAGTTTTTGTGAGCCAGTACTACCAAATGACTCTGACGCTTCAATTAATTCTTTTGGAACTTGTTTGATCCCTAAGTTTGTAAAACGAATTGTTGGTGGAATCGAGAAAATAATTGAGGCGAATACACCTGGTACTAAACCAATTCCGAAGAATGCTACCGCTGGAATTAAGTAAACGAAACCTGGCATTGTTTGCATGAAGTCTAAGATTGGCTTCATAATACTCTCGATTGTTTTACTTTTAGACATTAGAATCCCGACAGGAACACCAATGACCACTGATATAATACTCGCAAACAATACGAGTGTTACTGTATTCATTAAATCTTCCCATAGTCCTTGGTTATAAATGAAAAGTAAACCTAGAACTGAGAAAATAGCCAATCCAAATTTTTTCTTCGTTGCGAAGAAAGCTAATACTGCAATTAAAATGATCATAACGATTGCTGGAATGAATAGTAATCCATCCGTTACAGATACCATTAATGATTCTGTCGTTTCTTGGATTTGATCAAAGAACCCTTGGAAGTGATCTGTGACATAATCCATCGCATCGTTTGTCCATTGTGCTAATGGAATTTGCGGAATATCATCTAAGAAATTATTCATTTGAAGCCACCTCCGAAGTTTCTTTTGCCAGTGCTTCAATTACAATTCCTCGGATTAACACACCTGCTAATTTACCATCCTTCATCACGGCTACTGGTGTAGGTGAGTCAGAAATAATTGGTAACACTTCTTCTAGTAATAAATCATGTGGTACAGTATTCATCTCTTTTTGTACACATGGTAATAATTTTTGCTGTCCTTCTTTCGCACAACGTAACGCGTCATCTGCAGTAATATAGCCTAGCAATTCTCTTGTTTTAGACATCGCTAACACAAGACTCACTTGCTCTTCCTTCATACGTTGCAGCGCCACTTTAGGGCCGTCATGCTCTGGATTCACCGTTACAGGTCGAACCATAATGTTCTCAGCAGTTAATACTTTCGAACGGTCAATATCTTCAATGAAGCTACGTACATAGTCATCAGCTGGATGCGTCAGAATATCTTCACCCGTACCGATTTGAATGATTTTACCATCCTTCATAATTGCGATTCGGTCGCCAATACGAAGTGCTTCATTCAGGTCATGGGTAATGAAGATGATCGTTTTCTTCATATTTTGCTGAAGTTCAATCAGCTCATCTTGCATCTCTTTTCTAATTAAAGGGTCGAGGGCTGAAAAGGCTTCATCCATTAAAACAATTTCCGAATCATTTGCTAATGCACGAGCAAGACCTACCCTTTGTTGCATTCCGCCTGATAGTTGTTTAGGGTATTGGTCTTTAAAATCTAAAAGCCCAGCATTCTCTAATGCTTTTTCTGCTTTTATTTTTCGTTCTTCCTTTGGTACCCCTCGAACCTTTAATCCATATTCTGTATTTTTTAAAATCGTTTGATGTGGGAATAAACCGAAGTTTTGAAACACCATGTTTACAGATGTTCTACGTACTTCTCTTAATTGTTGTTTATTCATTTTTGAAACATCATCACCATTAATGTAAATCTGTCCTGCAGTAGGTTCAATTAATCGGTTTAGTAATCGAACTAAAGTGGATTTACCACTCCCTGATAGTCCCATGATTACGAAGATCTCGCCTTCTTCTACCTCGAAGCTTGCATCATATACACCGACAGTTGCACCTGTCATCTTCAGAATTTCTGATTTTGACTTCCCTTGCTTTACTAAATCTTGCGCTTGCGCGACTTTCTTACCAAATACTTTACTTACGTTTTCTACTCTAATTTTCGTCAAGAGTACCGACACCTCAATTCATTTGAAATACAATTTTTATATTATTTACCCCGAAAAGTAACAACCTAACCGTAACAAAAGGTTGTTACTTATGTCAAACGAACACTGTAAAAAAAACCACTATCATCCAAAAATGATAGCGGTTTATTTGTTTTTGCATTTTACTGTCTGAATGGTTGGTATAACTACATTTATTCCAAAATAATTACTAAAGTCTTTACATACTCTAACCTTTGTATAAAAAATTTTTTACGACATCAAAAGAAGCTTCATTTCCAATGAAATAAATCACATCATTCTCCTTAATTGAAGCATATGGGCCTGGTGACAATAGAATCTCATCTTCTCTTTTAATGCCGACAATTGTAGCTGTCGTATTTTGCCAAAAATTCAATTCTTGAATGGTCATTCCTAAATATAAGCATTCAGAATTCACCGTCACATTAAATGGAGCGAATGGGTTTAATGAGTGGAATCGATTCGTTCTCGAAACTAATTCTTGCGAAAGGTTTTCTAAACGATCCAATTCATCTCTTTGTTTCTTAATCGATTCAAATACATCATGTTGAATTTCGTTGACAGATTGCACATCTTTTAGTTGATGGACAAATTTTGCCGCTTCTTCATATGATTGAATATATACACCGCTGCCCTTAGTCGCTTGAACAATTCCTAAATCTTGTAATACAGCGATTGCTCTTCTCGCCGTTTCAGAAGATACACCGTACTTGCTTGCTAACGAAGATCTTGCATATAGTTTTTGACCGACCTCATATTCACGGTCGACAATTTTCGAGGCTAAGTCTGCGGCTATGATTTGATAGCGCGATTGTTTTATTTTTGTTTTTTTATACTGCTCAGTCATGAACTGAACCCCCATTTCAAAGGCATTGTATTGTCAATATATCATTAATATTTAGGTTTTTCTATATTTATGAAAAATCTTTACAGTTGTCATATTTACTTTTTCCATCAAAAAAGAACCAAGAACTTCAAAAGAAGTTCATTGGTTCTCGGTTGAGTCCAATTAAGGAACTCAAAACTAAGAGTTTAGTTTTGTTAGGATCAGTGACGATACATTTGTATTACTATTTGGAAGTTGGGGAGTTCTAAATAGTTAATGAATCATTGAATGGGAATCGCTACATGACCTAAAAAAAACAGCCTCCACGCAGGAAACTGTTATCTACTGATAAAAATAAGTAGCTAACATCAACCTATCCTCGTAGGTAAATAAAGATGCACGGTAGAATTGGCAGGTCTCCTGGCTCATGGTCAACGTGTACTTGCCCTTCCCATCTAATTAGAAATTAGACAGTGGATATGCACTGCACACTCACATTTACAGTTGCGGGACAGCGTTGGAATTACACCAACTTCCCTTTTAAGTAAGGCGAATTCAAGATTCCCTCACACCAACTCAAGCAATATTAATTTACTTTTTAAGTATAAGGCGAATTATCTAAATTGTCCACCTATTTTTTCAAATATTGGATGATGTCGTCTTCGAAGCTACTCGGCTTATCTTTTGAAGCATAGCGTTCCACAACATGACCTTGTCGATCCACTAAAAACTTTGTGAAATTCCACTTTATGCTATTCCCTAAAAATCCTTTGGAATGATCTTTTAAATATGTGAATAACTCATGCTCATGCGCCCCGTTCACATTCGTTAATTCATGCATAGGGAACGTCACGCCGTAATCTAAGCGGCATTTCTCCGCTGCTGCATGGCCAGAGTCTAGCTCCTGCTTAAATTGGTTTGAGGGGAATCCTAGCACGACAAATCCCTCATCTTTATGTTTTTGGAAAAGGGCCTCCAACTCTTCAAATTGAGGTGTAAAACCACATTTCGTCGCAGTATTGACAATAAGCATGACTTTTCCTTCATAATCAGATAACGGATATTTCCCGCCTGTATCAGTTGTTACTTCAATTTCATAAATTGTCACACTAATCACTCCTTTAAAGTAAATCGTACCACAGTTTTCCAATTTTTTGGATCTGTATGCTTCGGATCGCTTAAATATATTTCCTTATGTCCTTTTTCAGTCTTATCCAAATTATTTTTCGTTAAAAATCCTAGTATGAGGTCTGTTGTTTCACACATATTTCGAAAAGGGCCAATATGCATCGCTTGAACAACCTACTTACTATTTGTCTTCCTCAAAATAAAGTTCATCATAACACTTTTCTCTATCTAAGAGAGCTTTTATTTTTCGGAAAAGTTCTTCTATTTAAAAAATCTGGCTGTCGAATCATTAAATCATATTGAAAATTTTTAGCAGCGATTTCTTTTTCAGCTTCAGCATCGAAATCACCTTCTAATGAATACACGACGTAATCAAAATAGCCATTCGTCGTCTCTCCATATTTCGGCATCATTTTCAAAGAATAAGAGAACTTATTAAGCACGCAGTTATTTCTTAAAACATATTATCTGTTGGACTTCCCACACTTTAATCTTGATGTATTTCATCGAGGGGATCGTCTGTAATTCTAGTTTTGCATTTGGGAAATACAGCGCCTTTTCCTCTTTTCGCCATTCATGTTTTTCCACCACTCACCACTCCTTTCAATACTTTTCCCGAAATAGAAAAAAAGAATCCTCACAGATTCTTTTTCAACAAGTATAAGAAATATGGTGCGCCAATAATTGCTACAACGATGCCGACCGGAATATTTGATTCTGCTAAGATCGAGCGACCAATTGCATCCGCAAGCAACAGTAATACCGGACCAATCAACATTGCTACTGGTAGGAATTTTTGATGTCTTGGGCCTACAAGTGATTTGGCGATATGAGGAGCCATTAACCCAACAAATCCAATCCCCCCCGTTACAGACACTGCTGCAGCTGCTAAAGCAACGGCAATTATTAATAAGATAAAACGGTCTTTTTTCAAATTCGCGCCTAATCCAATGGCCGTTTGCTCACCAAGACCTAAAATATTGAGATGATTTGATTTATAAATTACATATGGAATTAAAATAGCGATCCACGGTAATAGCGCCCACACATATGGCCAGTCGCCGCCCCATACATTCCCTGCTAACCAGCTCGAAATGAATGCGACATCTGAACGCTGTGCTGTTGAAATCAGCATAATCATAATGCCTGATAATGCTGCTGCAAAGCCGACACCGACCAATACTAATCTAAATGGTTGAATCCCTTTTCCTTTTTCATAAGAAAAGATATAGATGAAAAACGCCGTTAACATTGCACTTAAAAATCCAACGATTGGCAATGCATATGAGAAGTTCGCTAAATCTCCTTTTGCGAATAAATAAAGGACTGTGATTCCGACACCTGCACCGGCATTAATTCCGATGATTCCTGGATCAGCTAAGTCATTTTTCGTTAAAGTTTGTAGTAATGCACCTGCTACTGCAAGCGCCATACCTGCTAATAGGAGAATAATTACGCGCGGCATGCGGACAGAGAATAGGATGAACTCATCGCCACCCGTACCGCCACCAAACATTGTTGGGAATAATTGCGTAATGCCTAAAGACGTATAACCGACTGAAAGGCCGATGATGACAAAGACAATCGTTAATAAAAATGTGATGAATAATATTAATTTCGAGCGATCTTTACGCAAAGAATCGTCCCCCTCTCTTCACGAGTACTAGGAAGAAAGGTAGCCCGATTACTGCGACTAACGCGACTACTGGTGTTTCAAATGGCGCATTCATCGTTCTTCCGATTAAATCGACAATGACCATGAACATACCACCAACTAGCATCGACATCGGAATAATCGCTCGGTAATCTGCACCGACGATTGCGCGGACGATATGCGGAATCATTAATCCAACAAACGCTAAGTTTCCGACAAGCGCCACCGCTGTACCTGCAAGAAGTACGACAACGATGAACATGACAGATTTGATTAAGAAAGTTTTTTGCCCTAAACCGACTGCTACTTCTTCATTTAAACTTAAAATCGTCAGTTGGCGACTAATTAAAATACTGATCAGTAGTGCCAAAATGATGATCGGAATAATCGTTAAAATATCCCATGTCACACCTTGAAGTCCACCAGAAGTCCACATCGACACATTTTTCGACAATTGGAATAGTAAACCTGTGCCATCAGCAACTGCTTGTAAAAACATCGAAACTGCTGCACCCGCAAGTACTAATTTCAGTGGGGACATCCCTTTTTTACTGCTCGCACTTATGCCATAAACAATTCCCATACCGATTGCTGCACCGATTAAACAAGCAACTACCGAGCCTGTATAGCCGATTGTCGGGAATAGTACGAATCCAACCGCTAATGCCGCGTTTGCACCTGATGTTAAACCTAGTAAGCCCGGATCAGCTAAAGGGTTTCTTGTGACACCTTGCATGATCGCACCTGCAACCGCTAATGCTGCACCGACAAATACCGCTGCCACTACTCGTGGAAATCGAATCCCTCGTAAAATATCCGTTTTCTCTCCGCCATTATCTGACCAAATCGCATGCCATACATCAGCGATTGATGTATTTGCAGCGCCTAGTGTGACACCAAAAAACATCACGATGACTAGTGCAATTGCTGCAATAATTAATTGAATTGTCAAAGGAATTCGTCGTTTCGTCGTCATAAGTCTACTAGCCACCTTTCCTATGTAAAAATGCATTCACTTCCTCACACGGAGTAAGCAAATGCATCTCTAACTTTATAAATTATTTACCTAAAAATGATTTTTTGAAGAAATCAAGTTGGAATTCTAAAGTCGACATATCGTTGAAGTAGAATTCGTTACCATTTACTTGGTATACATGATTGTTTTTCACTGCTGGAATTTCTTTGTAGTATTTTGTTTTTGTGAATGCTGGTGCTTCGTTACCGAATACAGAAAGGATCACATAGTCGCCTGCATAATCTTTTAATACTTCATTTGAAACTGCATAGTAACCTGCTTTTAGTGCATCTTTTTCAACAGCTTTTGGCATTTTTAAGCCCATTGCTTGATAAAGAATTTCCGTTCCGCGTCCCCAGTTGTTACCGTAAACATAAATTTCTTTACCGAATGATTCGATTACTGACACAGTTGCATCTTCACCGATTTTCGCTTTAATATCTTTACCTACTGTTTCAGCATCTTTTTTGAATTGGTCTACCCAATCTTGTGCTTCTTTTTCTTTGCCTACGACTTTACCAATTTCAACTTTTTGTTGTAGGTAGTCGAATTTATTGTAAGTAAATAGTACAGTTGGTGCTAATTTTTCAATTTTCTCTTTGTTTTGGATTGAATCTAAACCGATAATAAGGTCTGGATTTAATGCTGCGATTTTCTCAACATCTTCATCTGAAACTAATTTAGCATCTTTTAAATCTTCTTTGAATTTTGGATCGTCCATTGACCATTGATCAGCCCCAACAATTGGAACACCTAATTTGATTAAATCTCCCGCAAAACTAGAGAGTACAACGACACGTTTTGGATCTTTCGGTACTTTGATTTCACCGTTTGCTGCTTTATATGTTACTGTTTCTTCTTTTTTGCTTTTTGAATCTTCGTTATTTGAACCACATGCTGCAAGAGCTAATACCATTAGTGCAACAAGTGCTACCATTATTTTTTTCATCGATAATTCTCCTTAAAATATATATTATTATTACATTGTTACTAAATGAAAGTTTTTTCTTTTTCAACCGATTTAACTAAATCATAGGTAATACACATCGGTTTTTTCGTGCGAGGATCTTCCCCAATGACTGCATCGATATTGAATACCTTTTGCAAAACATCATTTTGCATCACTTCAGTCGGTGTACCTGCTTTTATTAAATGACCTGCATTCAATGCAATCATATAATCCGAAAAACGCGCCGCTTGATTTAAGTCATGAAGTACCATGACGATCGTACGGTTTTCTCGTTCATTCAATTGTTGCAGCAGTTCCAACACTTCTAATTGATGCGCCATATCTAAATAAGTAGTCGGTTCATCTAAAAAGATAATGTCCGTATCTTGAGCTAAAGCCATCGCAATCCAAACTCTTTGGCGTTGACCACCCGACAATGCATCGACAGGTCGTTTTCTGAATTCAGCTGTATTCGTCGACTCTAATGCCCAGTCAATCATCTCTTTATCCTTCGTTGAAAGATTTCCAAAACCTTTTTGATAAGGGAATCTACCATAAGATACGAGTTCTTCTACTAATAAACCACTGGCACTTTCAGGACTTTGTGGCAAAATCGCCAATTCCTGTGCGAGTTTCTTCGTATTCATTTTTTGAATGTTTTCGCCATCCAATATGACCATTCCTGATTGATAAGGAATTATTCGCGTAATCGCTTTAAGTAAAGTGGATTTACCACAACCATTTGCCCCGATAATCGTTGTAATCTTGCCATCTGGGATTTCGATACTTAAATCATGTACAATTTTGCGATCATCATAGCCAACTTGAATATTATTGATGTTCAAGCGCATTGGCTCGCCTCCTTTTAAATGAGAATGATAATCATTACCGTATTTATTATAGTCTTTTTCGATTGACTGTCAATAAAGTTTTAATCGTAAAAGAAAGACATACAACTTTGCATTAACTTCTGCACAAAATTGCATGTCCCCTTTTAAATGTATAAAGATGCACCTGTCATATAACCAATTGTCGACTTCCTTTTTGTCGTCACTTTCACTTTATACCAAATGCCATTACCGTTGCCGACACCGTGGATGACTTTCACTCTAGTTCCAGCCGGTAATTCCTTTTGAACCTTTGCATATTTTGAAGCTTTCAAATATATTTTCGACTGGGGTTTTTTCGTAATTCCATAATTCAATGACAGATCATTCGCATGTATATTCTTCGCATGAATATACCCATACTTTTTATTTTTCGAGCTATTTGTTGTTTTGAAATGGATTTTTGCCCATTTTGAGTTTTGAAGTTTTATTAATGTTATTTTATTTATTTTATATTCACCGCTTACAATGAAGTGATTTTTCACTGTTCCAAGCTTTTTTCCGTTCACTTTTGAATAATACGGAACATTTTTCGTGAGATAGATTGTATAGTTTGATGTTGGACTATTTTTCGCGTAAGTTGGCTGTTGGAAAAGAATAAATGACAATGCGAAAATAGTAAGGATCCAAGCGATTCTCTTCATAACAATTCCCCCTAATTGAATACTCAACATATTATTTACCCTGAAAAATCATTTTCAAATCAAAAAAAGAAGCTACCTGATCAAAGTAACTTCTTTTCATCTTAGATAAAAGAACGCCTTCTACAAAGTACCCATAATAAAACTTTGGGGCATATTAATTCATGAAATCAATATTATTAGTATGTATTCTAAAATTGGAATAATTTATATACCGGTAGAGTATTTTACTTCTAACTAGATAAATGCTATCATTAACTCATAAATATATATTATGTGACGTGCCTTGGCATGTTATACAACGATGTCAACGTTGAATGTTGTATCCTCTATACTCCAGTGGCTAAAAAAATATAGGAGTGCAATCCCCATCCTGCTACGGAAACACATATAGTAGCCTACGTTGATCACGATTTTAATTCATTAAACAGCTCTGGTATTTTACTATCAGAGCTGTTTTTTTATAGGAGAGCAAAATATGTCTAATTTGATTATATTTGCAGATGAATTTGCCAGTTCAACTACTGTACCTACAGCAGATCAATTATCTTTAAAATTAATTATAGAATATTATGATGAATTTTTAGAGCCCTATTTATTTTCATATCGAACCAAGGAAAATGACTTAACAATCAATTTAAAATTCTCAAAAGCTCACGCACCTCATTTAATAGGAATGCATTATGCCCCAAACATAAAGTACGGACGTAATTCATCTAAAGCTAATAAATTTAAAGGCTTTTCGGGATATTCAGGTGTTAAAAGTGGCTCCATAACTAAACAAACAATTAAGGATATTCTTCCGAAAAAGCCTAAATATTATAAAGATATGACGAAAAAAATGCGCTATTTCTTTTGCCTACATACTGTTTTAGAAAACCCTGAAGGTATTTACTACAATAAAGAAATAAACAGTAGAAGTTCAAATATCGACTGTGATATTATCCTTTACAAATCAATGTATGGACAGATTATTCATCTTGGCTTAGTAAAGGCAGGCGATCAATACGCCCCCAAAACAATGTTGGTTGAAGCGAAAACCTATTTTATCGATGGACAAACACCTATTGAAATTCAAAAAACCGAAAAATCAAGACACAAAAGAGCTAAAGATTAACTTTTTTATAAAAAAGAAGCTACCTGATCAAAGTAACTTCTTTTCAAACACCATTTTGCTTTTTCAATTGAGAAAATAGATGAACTCCCCATAATGCAAGTGCAAGGAGCATAAGAATACTTGTCCATTTATTTAAGAAAATGATATTCAAAATGAACGAACTGATCAAACAGATGGTTACGAACCCTCTCGGCATTTGAAATCCCCCTATAAATAATAGGTTAATTATAAACAAAATTAACTCGTTTTATAAAGTCAGCTACTACATAAGGTTCGAACGGTTCAATATGGCGATGGCCGCTTCCTTTATTAAATTCTTGTTGCACAACTCGAATATACTCCGCTTTTGTTGGAATAGACTCGGTAATTTCAGGTTGACTGAATAACGTAATATTCCCGCCACCAGTAGCTTTATAAGTTATTGGACCATCTTCGTTAAGCGTACCTTCTGAAGTCATATGTGTGACGTTTGTTGGGTAGACGATTTCATCAAAAAATTCTGTCGGTTGCCCTGCAGCATCATGATTAATAATGATATTCGGTTTTTGTTGATTAAGGTGAAAAGCTGCCCGCATATCAAGTGGTGGCTCACCATGCATCGTCATAAATATTCGCGCATAATCAATTTCAGACTGACTATAGTATTTTTGTAAATCTTCCGTCGTCATCGAGTAGTATGTCAATCCATTAGAACTTAATCGTAAAGTTTTATAGTCACCTTCATAATTCAGTTCAAACTTTTCAACGCCCGTTTCACTATGTTTGTTTCCTCTATTGATCATACTATCCACATGAAGTGTAAGGACATTTTTCGTTATTTCTTTTTTCGTAATGGGTGAAGTATATTCAGTGTCCCATCTATTAAATGATTGAAAATCTGATTCAGTAATTTTTAAAATAAAAAACTTTGAGGAATCGACTGGTGATTTGTACGGTTCTCCTTCAAACCCTACGAAAGTTCCTTTGAAATCTTCAAATGATAATTTTGGCGATTCTTCAACTTTCGGTTTTTCTTTTTTTACTTCTTCCTTCACTTCTTTATGTATTTTTTCCTGTGGTTCACTTACCTTTTCATCTTGCTTTCCTTGAAAATACATCCAACCTGCCCCGATTATGATTCCTAAAGTAATTAACAATCCGATGGAAATAGGCTTTTTTATGCCAGATTTTTTCGGCTGCGACCTATACTTTCGCTCTTGACCCATTGTATTAACCCCTTCTCACTCATACTATTTTGCTTTTTCTATACATCAAATAATAATATTATATGATTTATAGTAAAATTTATAGGTTTATTTCAATTTTAAGAAGTCATCCCTACAATTGAAAGAATAAGTGAAGGTTCTAATAAGAAAAGCATAGGCGATCTATAACCTATGCTTCGTATGTTCTAAATATATTTCAAGTTACTTGTTTTTACATAACCCGTATATTTCTTACCCGATTTTACATAATTCACTTTAATGAAATTTGCGTGATCAAAAGCTCCTTTAAAGTTAATTTCTACTCGAGTACCTAAAGCAATTTTTTTAATCGCTTTTGATGATGTACTTGGTTTTGTATATAACTTCACATTACTTGATTTAACAAATGCACGCGTACCATCTTGCGCACTCGCTCTCAGATTATTCGTTTTCATATAACCTGTTTTATTCAATAATAAGTGTCCGTTCTTTTTAACATTTTTCGTTGTGTATTTTACTTTTACCCAACCACCATTTGAAAATTTGATTACTTTCACATAATTCGGTTCACCTGGTTCACCGAATTTACCAAATGACATTGGTGGCGTAGTAATTTTCTTGCCATTCGGCTTGTTGTAAACAGCCGTTTTGCTACCAAAAAATAAATTATATCCCGTTTTAGGGCTATCTTTTAATTTTGCATCTGCACTCGCAGCAAATACTGACGAAAAACTGAAAAATAATACAATACATAAAATAATTTTCTTCATATGTATACCTCCTTTTCTATTAACTATACAGAAAAGATGCAATCAAATATATCCTAATTTTGTTTATTTTTGTATATAAATGACGTTAATTATTGAATAGTAAAAGCCCTCAAATAGTAAATCCTATTCAAGGGCTTTAATTTATACATTATTTTTTCTTTTTCTTTTTCTTTTTCTTTTTAGAGTCTAGCTTTTGTTGTAGCTTTAAGTACTTAATTTCTTTTTCTTTAATTAGAATAGAAAGTTTCACATTATCCTTGTCTTTACTTAGCTTTTTAGATAATCTTTCGATTTCTTCTAATGATTTAACGATTTTTTTATTAAGTTCTTTAGACTTATCTAACTTTTTCACTTCTTTTGCAAGTTTTGCTTGTTTTGACTTTTTAGTTTTAGTTTTAGTTCCCAATTCTACACCACCTTTCCCTCTCCTTAATCATACATACATTTCATAATGTTTCAAATGATAACTTTCGGACTATTCTGGTAGTTACTTCTCTTTCATCAACTTTTGGACACAAAAAGTCTATAAAGACAGGGATTCTGAATGGGCGCTTTCGCCGTTTATATATGAAAGTTTCGTGTTACGCTTAGAAAATAATTTCTGGGTATAAAAAAAGCCCCAATCTCTTGGGGCTTTCAGGTTCATCGACTTAGTACATTTTAAGGTACTGGTCGCGTTCCCATTGGTGAACTTGAGTACGGATAATAAACATAGTGTTTTTATTCTTTTTTAGGAATACTCCGTTGTTGTGTTTATTGAATTTCTTGCTTTATTGGTTTGTAGAAATAAACACTTTTTTGGTCCGATTTTGGTCGGTTAAACTTATCCTATTAAATATTTTGGTCCGTTTTTTTGAACCCTTCATTCCAAATTTTATTAAAATCATTTTTTCTCTTATTTAAATAGTAGAAACTCATTTTAAATATTATTCCATTTATGATATTTTATATGGTTGTTAAAAATATAGTTATTGTAGGGTAATGAAAAGGAAATATAGAAAAGTATTTTAAGTTGCCATGACTAAGATGATCTAAACAAAAAATCCCCTCCTACACTTTAGATAGGAAGGGATTTTATTTATGCTTTTTTTAAATGGTTTACATGCATATAAACATACGTGTTATTACTTTTGATTTTTGCCCAACCATATTGATCTACAGAAACAACTTGAACCGTCTGACCTTTTTTAAGTTGTCCTAAAACTTTACCAGAATTACTTGGTGATTTGCGAATATTGAGTAGATCGGCAGTTACAGTATATCGTTTTACTTTATTAGAAGGTTTTTCATTTGGTTTTGTATTGCCAGCTCCAGTAAACCATTCCAATGATTTTGAGCCTGTTAGTACATTAAGATCTACCCCACCTTTAATCCCCTTGATAGTCCCTCGGTCTGTATATTGATGTAAATCGCATGAGAATTTTGGTTTAATAATTGATTTACCGTCTGCAGCATATCTCGGAATCCACTTAAAGTCTGCATCACCATAGTCTAAATTGAAACTATCATGCAAATGATGTGCGATATAAATTCCGACTTTATTTGCTCCTAGATCGCGTAATTCCTTGATAAATGCTTTTGTGCCTGCTCGCATATTTGTCATACATTTCACTTCGACATCTGCCACATAAAATAGTGGTTTGTGACCGTCAACTCGTGAACGTTTGTAGAAATCACGAGCTTCCACTTTTGCATCTTCTACTGAAGTAAAACGACAAAAAGCATACACGCCAAAAGGAATATCATTATTTTCGCACCCTGTTGCATGCTTTGTAAAAATTTTATCGATTACATTTGAGCCATCTTGCACACGTAAAATGGCTAAGTCACATTCCTGAGCCAAATCTTTGTAGTGAACAGTTGGTTGCCATTTGCTAATATCTAAAATTTTCCCCATATTATTTATCCCCTTTCGTAAAGCCTTCACGATATTTTGTGATTTCGAATAAACCTGTTGAAGCTAGACCTGCGAATAACCCTGCCCATAGTCGCATGACAAGGTTCAAGTCTGTAAATGGATACGCTACAGTGGCAATTAGAATTGATAAAACAACTGCGATCATTGGAATTAAATTCTTTTTAATATTCACAGTTCGCTTTGCAAGTTCCACAATCGAAGTAACGATCGGCAATAAAATAGTTGCTAATAATAATACATTTAACATAATAACACTCCTAATTTTGGATTTGATTTCTTAAGTGACTTACTTCTCGAGCCAAAGAAGAATGGTCGTTTTGCAAGCCATTGAATGCCTGGTTAAGCCCCTCGACAGACTTAGATATTTTACTAAGCGAATCAACAAACTTTTCTTGGTTTTGCATTAATTTATCTTCACGATCACGAGATTCAATTTTTAACTCTTTGAAACGTTTTTCTGCTTCTTGTTTCTGCTCCTTCTGTGCGTTTTCAAGCATTTCTTCACGTTTCGCATTCTCATTCTTTAGATAGCCCAATACTGCTACACCCAGAACGACAAATAAGATAGCCCACACAAATTGGCTACCTACTAATTTTTCAATTGTTGTAACATCCATACGCCACCACCAAACATTTTATTTTGTGCATAATAAAAAACACTCATTTTAGAGTGTTTTCATTGAAATCATAGACTTTTGGAGTTGCTTTTTTTGTGTAGTGAGAGAGAGTAACGCTTATTCGCTTGTTTTTTTTACCTTTTTTAAAATTAGGATTCCCTCTCAATTCCTTACCATCAATTTCATAAATTTCTATTCGGTCTTTTTCGAAATCAAAATACATCCAGTATAACCAATCGAATTTACTATCAATATTTAAGGTTGTAGTTCCCGCATTCGTTAAAGTCGCTTTAATTTCTACAGTTTCTTTTTTTCCTGAATCAGCTAATTTAATTGCATCAAATTTTTTACCGTTATATTTATCTAATTTGAAAAGATTTCTACATAATCCTTCAGTGTACTTTTGTGGTAAAAAGCCATTTCCAAATTCAAATTCTATCGTTTTTTCGACAAACCCTTTTAAGAATGCATAATACTCTCGAAATTTTTCATCCATTTTATCACTCCTCTTCCTATTTACGTACAACAGGAAGAGAAGTTTCATTTTATTAAACTTAATAAAATGAGCTTATTACGACGCGTAATGTTCCTGTTGTGTATTAAGCTGAGTACGGTTTCCCAGTTATCTCTTCATATTGCTCATGTGTGATTTTACCTTTCTCAACAAATACCTTAACTTGAGTATCTGTATAAAAACTTGATTTATAAAAATCTGAAATTGTCTTAAACCAATCCATACTATAACAGACCTCCATTCACCAGCGCTAATAACATCTGAGCATTTTGCTCTTTAAGCGATTCAATTTGCTCTTGTTGACTTGGCACTTGTACAACTTTTTCGTAATGATAGTAAAAACCATCAGTGGCGTTGTGCTTCATCACTGGAGTATAACCGTCTTTAATCTCATGATTGATAAATAATTTCTTGTCGATAAGTTCGCCACTCACTCGCAATTCTTCTTCTGTCTTTCCCATCCCCACCTGCTCATCAAAGGGCAAACTATTGAAATAAGAAATCTTATCTACGTCGTCAGTATATTTTTTCTCGATATAAATATAATCAGCCAATTATAAAACCTCCTAAATTGAGTTATGGTAAATAATAACCATACGTCATAAATCCGTTATTGTTGTAGGTATGCTTAGTAGTATCTAAGTCATTCACCCCTCTAGTAATAAAATTCATTATATCAGTGGATGATGATATTAGATTCATTGTGTCAAGATCGTATATTGCTCTAGCGACATAAATTCGTCGTCTTGACACATCGATATTAACAACACCGCCACCACTCATATATGTTGACGGTATTTTCGTGTAACTAATGATTGGGAAATTACTTACAGTATGGGCATAATTGCTGACATCGTACTTATACAGGGTGTATGTTGAGTTACCGTCCCATTGTACCGAATACAATATACCGTTATCCATTACAACTTGATCTGTATTCAACATAATTGGTAGGCTTGCAGGGTGAATCGACTGCGAGCCGACAGCTCCATCTGGTTTCAGATATAACACACGATAACCATATAAGTTAGAGTACGCAGGGTACAGCCTACCCACTACTATACTCGCACCAGTGGTGTAATCAACGATAATCCTCACGCCCATATTAGTGTACGAACTCTCAGGGTTATACCCACCGTAAACACCAGGGTCACGTTGCCATATTAGAGTACCGGAGCTACTATACTTTGAGATTATGTTTGATCTGAACGGCGCGTTATAAAAATTACCATCTTTATCAATCGCATACTTATGAATATTGGTGTCACTATCATACGCAGTATTGAAACTAGTGGTTGCTATACTAGTAGCTGCCTTGTAGGAGTTCCATACTTCTCTTAGAGTTCCGCTACTGTTACCTTGACTAGCCGCTCTACCAGTGTAACATTTAACTGAATCCTTAAAATTGGTCACAAAAAAACTATACCCACTATAGGCAGTGAAGTTAATAATATTTGACGTAGTCCCACTATTGTGTACAAGAACACCTGGACGAGTATCACTACCAAATAGATAAGATGTACCTGGAATATCTGACTCTAGTGCATAACATTGATTAAAGGCTGCTGTATATATCTGTTTAAAAGTCGGTAAAGCAAATAGAGAAGCTAAATCCGGTACATCTTGAAATCTCAAGAACGTCCCTTTCTTATATTTACCACTGGCATATGCCCCGCCATGTTCCCGAATATCAATCATATATTACACCTCACTTATTAAATCACCGTCTGCGTCATACGACAGTGTTCTTGTTGTCGTGTCCTCAACCGTAATGCCATCTACACCGTAATAAGTTAAAGTACGGGTCGTATATTTCGGACTTGATCCACCACTTAAAACTGACTTGACTGCTAATGTATTGTCGGATTTCCTTCGATATTCTACAGAGGTAAAAACCCCGTTTGTATCTTTCCCGCTTTTAGTAACCCTGTAATCTATCTGTTCTAACCCTTTACGAATACCAATTTTTACAGCATTCTGAGTAGGGACTAGTGAAGCTGAATTACCGTCCACATTATCAACTAACTGTACATGACCTTTCTTTGCATTCGTAGCATCTTCTGCCATATGCGTCGCAACAGCCTCGTTTGTTTTTGTTAGTTCTGTTTGTGTTGCTGCATTATCAGCTTTTTGTAATGAATCTTGTACAGGTTGGGATAAATCGGTTTTTGAAATGCCTGTAGTCGGCTTTTCGTATTTCTTTTGAACTGATTCATCTAGTACATCCATATTTTCATTAATGTCTGCAATATTTACATAATCATTCTGATCTGGCTTTTTTAAATTTAAGTTTTTTGTATATTGCATGCTTACACCTCATCTTTCGTTCTTAGATCATTCCATGTAATTGTTTTGAGAGAAGACCATTGTTTGTTAGTCCATGTACTCCACGTTTGGTATTTAAATTTATATGTCATCTCTAAGTGAGCTGGCAATATTAAATCGATTGCTTCTTGCAAGCCTGCCATATTATTTGGAATACCGATCGTGCCGATAAATTCACATTCGTACACTCCCGCTACTGAAGTTTTATGAATATCAACTTCACCATTTGAAAATGCGCTAGCAACATTTTTCATCGTTTGTAATGTTGTTTGATCAAATGCTGCACGAGTACGAGCTGTAATCTGTTCTCTACGTTGATCGTATTTTAAATCTAGTTGTGTTTTGATTGCTAAATCACGTTCGTACAACGCTAAATCTTCAATGGCAGTATCAATAAACATATTTCTTTCAACAACATTTTTTTGTTGCTCGATTAATCTAAACTCACGATCCGAAGCTTTTAAAATTGCTTTAAAAACATTTGATTTACGTTCGTACAACGGAAGATATTTTGTCATTGTGCTTAAATAATCTCGATTACTTACCACTACGCTTGAAATCATTTCTGTTTCCGTTTGAGCATCAAATTTCGAATGTTCGATTACAATACCTTGCGTTTTTAACAAAGATTCCATCGAGAAATTTGCGTTGCTAGTAACTATCGAAACACCTTGCCCCAATAGCTCAGTTTCAACATCTGCTAAAGCTAACCGGAAATCTAACCATTGATTGTTATTTAGGTCTGCCCATCTATAAACGCTAGCTTCATTCCACAATTGATTCGGTAATACACTCATTTATTCACCTACTTTAAACGGACTATCAAATAGTTTTTAGGGATCTTGTATTGGCTAGACACATCAATTGTTTTAATAAATTCGGCAGGTGCTTTAAATAAAAGATTGCCACTAGTTAATTTATCGAAAATACCAACTGATAAAATAGTTCCCCACGCTTCAGTTGCGATTGGAAATAATAAATCCGCTATATTACTCGTTTGTCCCTCTACAGCAGGCATAAAACTAACAGGTAATCGTTTATAACTCACCGTAGCAACTTCGCCTTTATCATTAAACAAACCGACATAGACGTTTGATAGATTGTCTAATAGCACTTTGTTTTTTAAAAAATCGGTCATATGATTCATTCATTTACACCTCCTACGATAGCTACTTGATCATCTAGTATTTCTACATTTGCAGTAGCTCCATTTACGAGTAAATTTTCATAATCAGCTACCCCATTTGTTTCGATAATCAGCGCACCAATCTTTGCATAACTTACTCGATCCGATTGGAAAGCAAGCTCTTTCAAATAATCTTTAATATTCGATTTAATTCTTGCAATAACGATTGCTTCATCAGCGCTACTTAAAATCCGTAATGTCACTGTTAAATTAATCGGCACTGCTGTGGCGCTCACTACAGCTAAGTCTTCCACTCCGAAAGACATTTCAGATTCAATCAATTTTCGAGTAGTTGTTACTAACTCCGTACTACCTGGCAAGCCATTACTATCAATAATGATTACCTTTACTGATAAAGGACCGTTATAGCGTGGCACACAACGTGCATCACCAACACCAACTACTGACTTAGCCCATTCTTCGAAGTGATACTTGTTACCCGCTTTCCCTGGTCGTTGAAGCTTATCGAAATACCGTAATCTCAAATCATCATCTGTTTCGGCATCATAACCATTTGTAACAGCATTATCATTCGTAACACTAATCACACCGTCGATTGATATAGGAAGAATCGTGATTGTATTAGCTGGCGTATTCCCCACTGCTCCAGATGATTGGCAAATAACTTTGGCATTTATTACACCTGTATTATCAATAACCACGCTTTCAATAAACTCATAAAGCGCACCACTAGGTGTTGAAGTTAAATCACCTTGAGTTATTCTCGTTCCTGCATTACCTACAATTTTTAAAATGCTCGTTGCATACGTTGCACTTTTGCGAATAATACCTGTACGTGTGTAAACAAAGCGACTTAATTCATCTTCTTTTAAATTTTGAATGTCGAGCTTACTTTCTACAGTCGAAATATCACCTTGTATTTGGGCCAATTCGATAGAAGGTGGACGTGTTGCATCATAAATGAAAGAACCGTCCGTTTTATCATATTCATCACTAATTTTCGTTAGCATGCGATTGTGTATTTCTAATTCTGTTTCAGCCATCTAATTCCACCTCCATATCTATCGTTTCATCATATGTTGTTACTGCAAATGTAATCGTCATCTTCTTGCTATTACGTTCAAATTGCCATTCATCAACGGAAATAATAAATTCATGTAGCAATAATGCTTCTGTCACTTCACGCTCGATTTCAGCTTCGATAAACTCTCGATCAAAGCTAGATCCTATTAAATCTTCCAATAAGACTCCATACTGTTCATCATCTTCAAATCCTTTATTTTCATAAATACGGAATCTGAATTTTTCCGTCCGTATTACCTTTGTAATCCAAATTTTCAAAGCTTCAGTACCTTCTAAAATGACAAGTTTTCCATCTTTCATTACAAACTCGCCCTTTTTAAAGTCAAACAAAAAAGACTTACCAATAGTCGGTATGTCTTCATCAATCAATGCTTCATTTTCAAATTCTAAGTCTGCTATATCAGGCAACATTACAACGTCACCGCCTTTGCAATTACGAAATAAGTTTGCTCGTCGCTGGATGGCATGATAATTAATTCTTCGCCACTTTTCAAAGTGTTTTCTAAGCCTTGTGCAAAAACTAAATCATCTTGATCTAAATCACTAATATTCCCAAATGCCACCGTCAAAGGACTCTCACTCATAACAGTACCTATGCCAATAGATGAAATTGATTCATTTTCTCGTGATTTAAACATTTTTGCTAATGTTGTTAAACCATCTTCTTTCATCCAATCACCTCTCTAAATTCACTGTCATTTTGTGAATACCATTTGATAAATTGTGCGTAACATCTTTAATCGTGTAATCATTTTTTAAGCCCGTATATTTCTCGTTTATTTCAAGCACTCGACCAGCTTTCACACGATCGTCGCCCATCAATACAACCTTGCCACTTTCAGTAATTTTTGAAAGCTGATTTAGCTCACTTTGCGCATTTTTAGAAGCTTCTTTAATTTTCTTTTTATCGACAGAAATCGTTTTTTGAAATTTACCAAAACGACGAATCATTGCTTTATCAGTTTTGGTTAATACTAACTTATCATTGCTCACAACTTGGACTGAGTTAATCATGTCAGTTACATCTAAATCTCGAGATGGATCTGCAATAAAATCGGCTGCATTGTATTTTGTACCATCAAGGCGAAAAGTAGCTTTGATTTTCATACCTTGACGTAATACAATGTGCATTTTCCCATTGCGTTGCTCAAACATATAGCGTTTGCCAGTAGATCGCCTAACTTGTCGTAAGATGTCTTTAATGATGTCACTCACTTTTTTGTTGTTATAAATTTTACTAATACTCGTAGAAAAATTGGGGATTGAACCAATTGGAAGATTGAAGTCACGTAAAATTTTCCGAATGGCATCGTCTGCTCTGACTTTTTTAAAACGATATACTGCATCAGATTTATTTAAATAAAATCCATATTCATATGCAGCATACTCCACAGGATCTTTGCCACTTTTCTTCTGATTCAGAATGATTCCACGAGTTATTTCTAGACTACCGTTTTTTAATATCACCATATCGCCTAATGCACATGGATTTTTCGGCAAATTTGGACCGATTGCAACATTAAAATTCAACTCGATTGATAGTTCTGCTGCATTGGACCGCCATGATATACCACCAACAATAGGCGTTATATCAATGAGTTGATTTGACTTTACTAACCATAATTGATGGGCCATGACATCACCTACTTTTTCTTTCGTCTTTTCTTTTTCAAAGATATTTTTTTGAATTCAGAAAATGCCATTGTGTAATAAATATCACCTGTACCGTCTTGTACACCATACTCAAAGCTTTCGATGGCCATTAAAATATTGATTGGTGAACCAGTCACTGTGACGCGTACAGGTAATTTTTTAGCCATCCAAGATTCGATTAGCTTTACACAATCCCAACCTTTTCTTTTTTTGTTCCTAGAAAAAGAATATCGCTTAGGATCTTTCGGGAAAAAAGTTTCAATTTCAAACTCTTTCAAACCTGCTTGACCTAGCAATAAGATTTCACCAAAATTAATTGTTTCGAATTTTTCATTCTTGCGATTAGTTTGCACCTTTACTTCTTCAGGAACGATAGGAAGCTTCAATACTTGTTTACGATTTTTCACACTCAAATATATATTCAATCTATCCCTCCTTAAATGTTTGCCAATCGACTTTGTAACGCTGGCACTAGCTCGTTTACAATTTCATTTGTTGATTTGCCTGAACCATTGATATTAATCGTAAATACATTACCACCTGAACTTTGAGCGCCTTCTGCACGAGCCATTGCGACAGATTTATCGTGAGGATATACTCGCGATCCACGAGGTAAATCGATAATCTCTCCACCCTTTTCGTGTACTTGAGCAATTCCCCCTGGCGCTGAATTCGTACCTGTTGCAAACCCAGGGATTTTTTCTTTAATGCTTTCCATCGACGGAAGTGAAATCTTTGGCATTTTAAAACTAGATACAGCATCTTTAAAACTATTCCACTTTGCCATCATGCGGTCAAAAAATGAGATTACAGGTTCTGCAAAATCGACTACTGCATCTTTTGCATTTGAAAATGATGTTTTTAAGCTTGTCCATAAAGTACTTGCTGCAGCTTTTACTTTATCCCAGTTTTGCCATAGCAATACTCCAATTGCAATAACTGCTCCAATCGCAATAGCCACCCAACCGAGTGGTGACAATGCCAATGTACCGTTTAATAATGCTGTCGCAATTTGCAATCCAGATGTAACTACTTTCCAAGTTGTTTGTGCCGCCGAAATTGCCATTACACCGATTTTGAATGTTGCTACTGCAGCCGTTACTCCTGCAATAACCGGTTCAAGTGTCGACCAGTTTGTCGCAATAAAATCGTACATTTCAGTCGCCTTATCAACGACATAACCTATTCCATCTTTGATTGCTGGAAATGCGGTGTCTTTCATGTAATCTAAACCGGGTTGAGCTGCAGTGTACATATTAACTAAATAATCTGTCACAACTGGTATTTTGTCGGATATAGCACTTAATACGGATTCAAAAGTAGTCCCAAATTGAGAAACCATTGATCGCATATCTGGCAAGCCATTCGCAACAAGCATTTCATCAATTTTTAATATGATTGACTCAGTACCTCGAGTTACTGCCGCTTGCATATTACTAAATACAGATCCCCAGGAAGCACCAGCGCCTTTTGCGGCACCCGCTATTTTGACGACTCCATTTGTTCCTTTTTCAAAGGCTGTCCCTACAACATCAATAAATTCTGATGCTGAAATTTTACCACCAGATAAATCTTTTTGAACGCTTGCTGTGTCACGACCAACTGCTTTTGCATAAGTTCCGACACCATCAATCCCTGCATCAAATAATGTATTCATTTGATCCATGCCAACTTTGCCGCTTGAATACATTTTAGCAAGGGCATCTGTTACACTTGCCAACTGTTCGTTACTACCATCACCGTAGAACGCTACTGCATCGCCCCATTGAGCTAATGTTTTTGTTGCATCGTCAACTTTCATACCACGAGTAACAAAATCTTGAACAGACTTTGCAGCTACGTTTAATCCGTATGCTGTACCTTTGACAGATTCTCGTGTCGCATCTAATGCTTTTTGTGTTTTCTCAGCTGAACCTGTTAGCACTGTCAAAGTAGACTTAAAGGCTTCCATTGTATCAATACGGTCAAATGCTGAGGAAACGGATGATTTAACCATATTAAATGCGCCTGATAATGCTTTTGTAACACCTATAGCTCCAACGATCGCTGTAGCTCCTAACGCAACACTTTTAAATGCGGAAACGCCTGATCTACCAAAACTCGTAACTGCGTTTGAAGATTGCCTCATTTTTCTTTCAAAATCTGTGGTCTTATTTGCAGCCTTACCGACACCACTCGAAAAGTCTTTATCTTTAAGTGTTAAAACTGCTGATATGACACGCTTTTTAGCCATTTAACCACCTCCAAACATTGCTTCATGCCTTGCCTTTTCTTCCTCAAAATGTTGCTCCAATGAAGCAAATAAAAAAAGACGTTCCGTTGGGCTAACATTTAATAGATAGCTCAACGAATGTCCTCTTTGCAAATAGTGATGAAGCAAATAAAAATCCCCATCACTATTTATTAGTTTTTTACGTGTTCAACCTTTTCGATGTGTGATCCATAACCAACCGATTTCATAATTTCTCCAGCGATTGTTGAAACCTCGCCAGGTTCGAACACTTTCCATACAATATCGGTTGGCGCTCCGCATGCATACGCTTTTTGTAATTCATCATCTTTTAGATTTGGTTCAACGATTGAATTATAAAGAATATGAACGTCAGCTGAACCCGGATCAGTATCTTTGTCTTGTGACAATTCAATTGATTCCAAAACCAGCGCCCGATCTGGCTTTTCAAAAACAATTGTTGCATCCAATCGTTCGATGTAAAGTTCCTCCTTCACACCACTTTTCACTTCGTATTTTTCCTTTTCTTTAATTAATTGTAATAAAGTTAGTTTTTCTCGTACTTTTTTATCCATAGTACCCCTCCTAATTTATGCTGAAATCGTATCAAGGAAATCATAGTCCCCGAAATTAAACGGAATTTCTTCCGTTACTAATGTTTTTTGTTCGAAAGCAAGCAATGTAGCTTCGTTGATTGTCACATCTGAAAATGAAACACGTTCTGAACCATATGCATCGGGATCTGCTAATTTCCCAACTAATTTAATTGCAGGCATCTTACCTGTTTTAGCAGCTTTGGCAATTAATTTTGCTCCACGACTGAATACTTTTTTAACAGTAATTGTTCCTTCGCCTGCCCAACCCGTATATTTCTTACGTGTTGATAAATCCTCGGCCATGTTGACATCTTCAAAATTCAATGAAATTTTACCTTCAAAGCTTTCGATGTCCATCCATTTTTCACCGTTTACCCAAAGCGCACCAAACGTACCATTAATCTGCTTATTGGCTGTAACCTTTTTTGCCATCTAAATTCCTCCTTTACATAAAGATATTGAAGTCCAAATCTTCCATAGAATCGACAATTTTCACATTACCTTTTAAAAATACATTTCGTTTGAAAGAAGTTTCTTTGACCACTTGATCTTCCCAGGTTGATGTATCAGTGCCGATTTTTTCCCAAGCTAAGCGCTGTGCATCTACATTAATTTCTGCAATATTGTCTGCTTCTTTATCAAGCACTTCATCAGTTGATAATTCTTTAAAATACGCATTTAAAGAAGTAATAAACAACACTTGATTGTCATAGATGTTATTGACCTTCCCAACATATTCGTCCTCAAATACGCTACGTACATCGTCTGAAATCATGTCTACAACTTCGATAATACGAATAGACTTAAAATCTTCCGTTTTAGTCGTAGTAGTTGTAACAAGGCTATTCACACCACGTCCAATTTTAATTTTTTCGCCATCATTAATTAGAATTAATTCACCTGCATCAATTGCGCCATCTGGATCTGCGTGTTCAACAATCGACTCTACTTCGTCCAATACAAAATATGTTGAAGAACGAGTAAAGTCTAAGCCAGCCAAAATACCAGCAATACGTGGCGCATATTCGGCGCTTGTGTACGTTTCTTCACCAACTTTAATACCTGCTGTCGTAAAGTTAATAATGCCTTCTGAATCAGCTTTAACATTCGATAATACAGCTTTGAAAGTCTTTTTAGCCTTACGCTTTTCTTTAATCCATGTCACTACATCTGATGTTTGTGGTGTAGTAATATCTGGAATCGTTAAATAATTGAATTTTTTAAAACTCAAGCGATTTAATACTTCCAAATAATCTACAGTTTCTGTTGGTACAACTTCAATAATTACTTTTGATGGCGTACCTTTTAGCACCTGTTTAATATAGGCTAGGTTTCTCACTGTCCAATCAGCTGGCTTTAAGTCATCAATGCTTTTAATCTCTTGCGATTTTGCATTTGGTGTATCATCTTTTAATACTAAAGCGACAATACCTCTAGCACTTCGGGCAATTGCTGACGTTGCTCGTCCTAAAAATTCAATATTAATTTGTGGTAATCCCAAATTCTTCACTCCTTATCCAAAATAAAATTTAAATCTTCCATCAACTCAACAGGATATTTTTCAAAATGTTCTGGTGGTGGTCCTGTAGGTTTTGTATATTCTTTATCTAACCAGTTGCTGTCTTCAGTAATATCTCTTGCATCGTTAAATTCAAGAGAAAAAGACATATTTAAAACACCGTCTGTTGTGACGATGCTTGTATCTTCAATATTGATCCACCGATCTGCAACTTTAAATTTTAAATCAAAGGTTGATTCTAGTTGCTCCTGCGTATCTAATAATTCAATAGCATTCTCATAATCATCCGTAGGAAAATAATACACTGTGATGTTAATATCTCGGTCCACATGTTCTGTTAAACTTGTTCTACGTCCTACTAATTCAACAAAAAAAGAAGGTCTAGCAAAACCTTCCTTAACATCATTACTATTGATTTCAATGCTTGGAAACTTTGCTTGTAAGCGACTATTAATCGCTTTTTTTACATCTTTCATGGTAATCACTATAAATCACCACTTTCTAATAGATCATCAAGCCAATTCAGTATTTCTTCTTCGAAAATGCCCGAATTATCAAAATCAGCAATACCACTACCGAGTACATTTTTCCCTGGGACGAATCCAATGTTACGACCATTTTTTGTGACCTGCTTATGTCCATATTCGATTAAATGGGCATGTGGTTGTGAGTTAATTACTCGTACAACGTATTTACCTTCACCGTCTTTAAACACCTTCCCACGCTTGAAACCTTTGTGATAGTTGCCTGTTTTCTTTTTGACTTTCGAACGAGCGCTCCTAGCCACTTTTGTACGTGCTTTACTACCAAGTTTACGCATGATTTTAAACGTTTCTTTTGGAAGTTTATTTTGAGCGACATCCAATAAGTCTTTTTGAAATTCAGTAAGTCCTTCAATTTCTAAACTCATCGCATTAGCTCCTGTACAAAGATTTCTAATGTTTCATTTGCGAAGTATGGATTTAAAATGTACTTAATCTCAAAGCGATGCCCTCGGAAAAAAATTTGCATATCTTTGGTAATATCTTTGCCAGCAATATATCGCACAATGATTTTATGTGTAACATTCGTGAGGATTGTATCAGCTTGTTGTTTAATCAATGCACCTGTTTGTGGAACGACTTCCGCATACATTTCTTTAATAAGGCCGAACTTATAAGATGATTCTCCTATTTCATTCTTTACCTTTCGATTGCCATGTACTTCGATTTTATGGCGTAGTCGATTCATTTGGTGTTTCGGCATCTGCGTACACCTCCTGTACAAAGAATGGTGTGAGTGCATTTAATGCATCGCCTAATTCTTTTTCAGCTACTCGATATTCATAAAAGATGGCTGACGTCATAATGACGAGCCACTCTGTTTGTTTGCCTGTAGCTGTTTGCACATACTTTTTACCTTGTTCTAAATATAAAGACAACATGGAATCATCCATGTCGTCTTCGATGTGTAAATGTTTACGAAGCTTATTTAATAGCTCATCCATACTAAACACCTGGTTTAACTAATGCTACTTCGTAACGATATACAGCTGGCTCAAATGGTGAGTAGATCAGTTGTCCATCAAGTAAGTTGTAGATTTGGAAGCCTACTTTATTAGTACCGCTGAATTTTTCAATTAACTTTTGCATTTCTAACGATCCAATTACATCTTGAATATGGAATGCTGAGAAGTCACCAAAATAGAAAACAGGTGTTGTATGATCTGTTTCCGTTTTATTCGCTGCATCTGTAAAATCCACTTTATGTCCAAGTAACGTATAACCTACACCGTCTTTTGCTTCATGTAATAGTGGACGTCCTGTTGTGTCAGTCATTCCTTCAAGAATTGTTAATGCCGCACGATTGATAATCCACATCGATTTTTTAA
The DNA here is from genome assembly GCF_003143955.1 of Kurthia zopfii. Classification (GTDB taxonomy): domain Bacteria; phylum Bacillota; class Bacilli; order Bacillales_A; family Planococcaceae; genus Kurthia; species Kurthia zopfii. The sequence goes on from NZ_QFVS01000004.1 coordinate 95,542, forward strand.
GCACAGAAGTTACAGGTTGTCCTTTTAGCTTCACAAGTTGTTGATATAGCTTTTGTGAGTAACCTGCAGCGTTCACATCGATTGCTTCTGTTTCATAATAAGCAACTGCTTTCTTCTGTAATGCACCCAAGTTTTCGTTGCTTGCATCGTCACCTCGGAACATATAGTTAATTTCTTTTTCTACATAGGCTTTTTTCAGTTCTTCAACAACGATTTCTTCAACGTTTACACCTGACATTTTTAATAATTTTTTAGTCACTGTTGCAAGCGCATCGAATTCAGCTGGATCAAGTAAAACTTCATCGAATTCAATATCTGTTTCTGAAATTTCAGTTGTGCGCTCTTTTTTATTTACATTGGCTTTGGCTTTCTTCACTAGCACAGGGTATTTTACATTACCTGTTGTTTTATGGATTGAACCGTATTTACGAAGTAAGTTTTCTTCCTGAGCGTACGTAATAACTTCCGATGCAATGACTTCTGGAACTGTTACAGAACCGTTACCAACTTCAATACCAAGTGATCGAGCTTCTGCTTCACTAATATTTCCAACCACAAAGTTCGCAAATGCGGAACGAATTTCTTTTTCTCGATTCTTAGTTGATTTCGCATTTCGAGTAGAAAGAGCTGATTTAATTCCATTCATTGCTTTAGATCGCTGTTCTGGATTTAAACCGCGTTCTTCACCTTCGTTTCCAGAACGACTTTCTCCATCTCCGTTGCTTTCTTCACCTTCTGCTCCAGCATCTTCTCCGCCTTCTTCTGTTCCTTCATCATCAAGGCTCGCTAATGTTTCGGCGATTGCTTGCGCTTCTTCTGCGAGTTCTTCAATTTCTGTTTGCACTGATGCAATGTCATCTTCACGCACTTCATTTTTTTCAATTTTTGTGCGTAACTCCACTAGACGTGCTTTTGTGCGCTTTTGTAATGCTACTAATAACTGTTTATCCATTTATATTGCCTCCAATGTTGTATTGATTTTTTTAATTAAATTCATTCGTTTTTCGACTTGTTCATTCACTTCTTTGCTACGAATAACACTTGCTTCCGTATCTTCATACGCTGGAATAGACACTACTGATATTTCAAAGAGATCAACTTCTAAAATCATTCTTTTTGCAGGTTCTACATTATAGTCCCAGTGTTCTTCAGTTGGTATGAAACCAAATGAACATTCATTAATGTCGCCACGTTGCATAGATTCTTTTAAATCTCTACCAAGTGATGTGTTAGGCAATGTTACTTCGAACTTCAAGCCACGTTCATCTTCACTTAACTGTAAAGTTCCTGACTTTGTACGACCTAACACGTTGTTCCAATCGTGATTAAAGAGCGCTCGAATATCGCTATTTTCAGCGATTGCTCGACTGAATGCGCCAGGTGCAATTTCTTCTGTAAAACATCCACCACCAATCTCAGTTGGTGAATTAAATACCGCAGCATAACCACCGATGACAGATTCTCCTTCACCACCATCACGCGTATTCAAATTTTCAATGTTAAATGTTCTCGTTTCCTTTTTTGTTGTCACTTTCTGCACCTCCCTTCAAACTATCATCTGTGGCATTTTTCTCTCCAATTTTTGATAAATCTTTAGAAATGTAGATTGCACTTGATTCAGGTGTATTTTGTTTAGGGAAACCTAACATTTCCGCTACATTGTCTGGCGATGTAATACCTGTACGAACAATGTTGTAACCAATATTTGTTTTTGTACTATAGGTAACAAAATCTAAAATATTGATTTTGAATTTAATTCGTTTCTTCGATTTTTTGCCGAAAAAAAGAAGACTCAAATGGTCTTCAAAATTACGCATAATCGGTTTCACTGCTTTATTGTGTAAATACATCATTGCTTTCTCTAGATCGCTTTTAATGAGCGATTGATACGTTGCAACATTAATATTCAAATACTTTCCTAAATCTTTCTTGTACACATTCAAGAACGCTAATATTTTTTCGTCATCGATTGGTGATTCCATTGTGTCGATCTCGTACCCTTTACCGAGTGGAATCATTTTTACTGACCTGCTTTCGTCAATATCTTCGAGTTGATTGAGGATTGCTTTAATCAATTTTGACTGTGCAGCGTTTTGTGGGTTGATATTCGCGTCTAGCTTCAACAGGAAGGCGAGTAGACCGCCTTTCTTATATTTATCCGTCAAAACCTTTTCGGCGCTCATAACACCTTCTAAAGTATTTTTACCGAGCGATAATAACCCTTGTCCTTGAAGATGGCTCACACCAATGTTTTTAATGTGGCGAATCATTGATGATGGAATAGAAGTACCGCCAATTTTAAAATGTTCCACTAACTTTTCATCAAGTTCAGGATATACATTTTTAGCGATATGCAGTTGATCGCCATCAAGAATTGGATAAACTTCTCCTTCGAGTAAATAAGTATTTGTAAGCAATTTAAAAAACTCTGCTTGCGTTAAATAATTATTCGGATGTGAAATAATTGATTTAATACTATCTTCAACTTCCTCACCTTTTTCATTAGTAACAACAATGTCAGCAAGCATAATTTGATTGCTGATGTCATTTAGTAGCTCGTACACGTCGCTCGATTCCAATATATTCTCGTCACTCACATAACGACCACTGTAACGAAGTACAGATGAATATGCATCTTCAAACCAACCACGCTTTTCTACTTGTTTATATATTTTATTGGAAGCCCAATTTCGTAACCCCACTTAATCACCACCCTACCTATAGATTTCATCTAGTAATTCATCAAACTGATCTTGATTAATATCTTCCATTTGGAACATACTTTCTTTATGCGCAACTAAAAAAGCAACGAAGCCATCAATCTTTTTCTTAGATTGACGTTTCGATGGCCCTTTCATTCCATTGATATTTGTTATAACAACCATGTTCAGTGCGCAGTAGACAAGCAAAGGATTATCCGTCACTAAACGCTTTTCATATATTAATAATTCACTATCATCAATCATGGCATTCATTACTGCTGGATACTGGTTTACAACGATACAATCTAAACCGAGATTTTCACATTTTTCAATAAGCTTCTGTGACATTGCTGGGTCATAGTTTATTTGCTGAACATCATATAAATTCATACATTCGATAATATACTCCAACACCATGTCTTGATCTATCATTTTGCCATCGCAAAGTGTCACAAAACCACGCTCGACTAAATCACTGTATGGCACATTGTCCTCTTTCTCTCGGAAGTCAATATTGTCTGAAGGAATGAAATACATCTGTTTTACTTTCAGTATTGCCTTTCCTTCTTCATCATAAGTTGGGAAATTTAAGCTAACACATGTTAAATCGTTTACTTTCGACAAATCGAGTCCGATGAAACAACGTTCATTTTCTAATTCGCCTAGATCATCAACTAATATATGTTCGATCTGCTCACGTTCAAAATAATTTTCAGCGCCATTTACAAAGACGTTCAAGTGTTTCGAAAGGAACTCAGACTTTGAATGTGCCGACTGCTGCGCCTTTTTGAACTCCGTTTCTAATTGTTCCATCGTTACAGACACGCCTATATTCGGGTTAACCATTTCCCATACTTTACGGTCTTCCCAATCATATCCACGATTTGGCTCTGCTATATAAACAAATAGCGAATCGTCATCATCTTCTTTAAGTACGTGCTTCGCATATTTATAAACACGCATACCAACAGATGATGAACCTTTACCAGCTGTCGAGATGTTCAACATCATTGGTTGTTCACGAGAAATCTGTGCGGACTTTAAGTTATCGTACATGTCCATATTTTCTTGTGCATGCAACTCGTCATTTAATACAAAATAAGGGTTCTTACCTTCAAGTCCTTTTGTATTTTTTGTTAAAACCTTAAATTTATTTTGATAAACAAGTCCATCAATCGAATAACGATACATTGCACCAGATGTTGAACCATTGATTCCTTTATAAATTTGAGTATTTTTTAAGAGTGGCTCTGAGTTTTCGATCGCTTGTGCAATTGGTTCAGCTGCATTCTGTGCTTGTTCATAATCTGTTGCTGCACAATAACAATCTGCTCCACGTTCACCCTCACCATACATTGCATACAATAAAGCTCCTGCAGCGATTATTGTTTTACCATTCTTTTTTGGTACTTGTCCGTAAGCTTCACGAATTACGCGTACTACATTACCTTTTTCATTTTTATGTTGCCAACCGTACATATTCGCAAAGATAAACATTTCCCATTCTTCAAGCGAGATCAACTCACCTGCGAGTGGGCCTTTAACATGACGTACAAAGGACTGTACAAAATCTAACATCTCATTTGCTTTGTCTACATCAAACCAAATATCCTTTCGTTTCTTCCATTTTCGGTATCTTTCAACCGATTTGATAATAGAAGTTGGATATTTCTTTTTGTTTCGCATAACTCGGTTTGCATATAGATCAGCATAGTTTTTTCCTTGCTCAATCGTAATCATTTAACTTTTCGCCATTTATTACGATGTGCTGCTAGTTCATCAACACTCGCATTAACAGCTTGATTATTTGTAGTTTTTTGTACACTTTTTCCTTTGTTCGTCATTCCAAGTAAATCTAATAATTTATTCTTTTTTTCGTTCCATGTTTCGACTTGCTGCGATAACGGATGCTTCATCTCATTCACTGCACCAGCCTTGTTCGTATGCGTTTTTGTCGGTGGAAATCCTAAATCTAACCACTTATCATACATCGTTTTATAAATGACAAATGCATCTAAATAATTTTCAATAAGAGGTGTGAGTGATTTTTGAAAAAGGTCTTCTTCTTTTAATAGTTCCATTATGCGCAATTCCTCGTCAGCTCTCGCTTCATCGAGAAGTTCCAATCTTCTTTTTTTCGACATTCTCGCCATTCTCACACCCCCTTCACTTTTTTAGACTGCACAACCATTTAAATACCGCCACAACCGGTCTTGAGCTTTTTTCCAAAAAATCTTTTTTCGATAGGGGGGCTATTTGAAAAAATTTGCAAAAACTTTTTTATTTTTCTCGCCATATTCCTCTATCATGTGACACTCAGGACATAACAAACGTAGGTTGTCCTCTTGAAGCTTGAGTGTTGGGTTGTCCTTCACCTTAACGATGTGATGTACCTGCGCAAGCTTTCCAAATACAAAGCGATTGCAACGCTGACAACAACCACGCTCACGTTCATACACTCTCCGTCGTGTCGCTTTCCAAATTGCTGAATTATAAAAAGGCTTATTACTTAGATCGTACTTGACCTTAGTAATAGCCTTCTTCTTATCCCTTTTATGATCTTCACAATACTGCCCTTTTTCCATCTTGTTTCTACAGCCATTGAAATCACAATACTTCATATTACATATTCCATTCGTTTTCAGTAATTGAATAAATCGTAATACCAAATAAACGCAATGTTGTAATTGTAGTACCTGGTTCTTTATATACCGTTTTCTTAATCAATTGATTCACCTGTGATTTGAGCAATCACTAATTCTTTCTTTGTCATAGACTTAGGAATATCAATGCCCTGTGATTCAGCAAACTCTTTCAATTCCTTCACTGTCATTTCTTCAAGATTGATTCCTGAAGTATCGACATGTTCTTGTTCATGCTGATCTGCAACTTCAATTTCTTCCTGCATAACTACAATGCGCTTTTCTTCTGTATCCCAGTATTCAATACCAGTTGATGTTACTCGATATTTTTTAAGCATTTTTCATTCTCCTTTCTAAATAAAAAACTACACTTATAAAATGTAGTTTCACTCTTTAAATATATTAGTATTCATCAGTCCACTTGCTTTTTCGTTACTTTCATATCTCATATGAGTTATTTCTAAAAGTTCATTAGTTTCTATAATTATTTTATTAACAATTTTTCTTAATAACATTACTTCCTCGTCAAAAAAATCTTGTTGAGTTTTTTCTTCAAGATCCTTTACCATATTACTTTTACAAAATCTATGTGCTATGCATAATTTTAATAACTCACTTGAAGCGTATTTTGAATTCTTTATAACTAATTCATCAATTTTGCTCTTATTATATTTAGTCACATCTGTCTGTTCCAATTCTACTTTTAGTTCTTTCGTTTCGGCGTCAAGTGATGTATTCTTTACTACCCACTCTAAAAACGGCACCTCGTATATAGTAAATTCACTTTCTTTAGATAATTTTATAAATTTCCTAATATACTCAGATTGAGCAACTATACCATATAACTCTAAGTATAATTCTGTAAGTTGCTTATATGCATGCTCTCTTTTAAATCTTTTTTTATCTGTAAACCAATCAAATTCATTTTTTAATAAATGAAATAATATATTAGCAAATAAAGTAGTTATCGCTGTTATTACTGCTGTCCAAATAACTATATTCATATTAATCACTCCCTTGAACATATTACCATATTTAGAAGTCCAAGCTATATGCTTTCGTTACTGTGCATATAGCCTGTCCTTCGAGGAGGATTTTCATGAGCTGTAAGTTGTTACCCTTACACTTATTATGGGCATCTGGACGGTTTTCTCTTTGGGTGTAACATATCTAATATTCTGTTACATTTCAAAAAGCCTTTAAAATGGCTCTATATCAATACCTGTAAAATTCTTTTTATTTGAGTGTAACTATTACTTTTTTAAATACCTACCCAATCCCTCTATAAGTGTTATGAAGTTGCTCTGTTGAGCTATTTGTAAGCATAAAAAAAGAACCCCTTAATAGAGGTTCGACATATTACTATCTAGTTGGTCTTGTACAATGCCTATGTAGCGAAGTGTTGTTGCTTCTTCAGAGTGATTGAATAACACCATCAAATCGCCTACAGAATGGTATTTCTTATAATAATGATAGCCAAACGTTTTTCTCATGCTGTGCGTTCCTATTTTTTCTCGATAGCCAATTGCTTTTGCTGCCTTGTTAATATTTGTCCAAGCAGTCTTTCTTGTGATCGGTCTTTGTTTTCCTGTGCTGGTCCGTTCACGAGATGCAATAAGATAGTCATTTTCCTTCTTTCCTTTTATAAATTGTTCAAACTCTTTTCTTAATCTTGGTGGAATAATAACTCGTTTGTATTTTTTCGTCTTTTGTTCAAAGATTTTCAGATGCGTTTGTTTACGTACATCTTTAACGCGTAACTGAAGAATATCACTTATACGTATGCCTACATGAATGCCGATCAACCACATTATATAGTCACGTTCATTATGCTCTTTTAAATAATTTGTTAAATCATCTAATTGTTCTTTATCTCTAATTGGCTCAACAAATCTCATACAATCACCCAACCTTCCGCAATGATTTTACTTTTACATCGTTGCAGTATGCCCTGAACTGTAGACTTTGGAATGTCCATAATCTCTGCAATTTGACGATGACTAAATTCATTTGCAGCTAAGTTAAAAACTTCTCGTTCCCTGGCATCTAAGACTTTTGATATTTCTTTGGCCAACAATTCCTTCACTTCTTCTTCATCTTGATTTTCTTCTTTTTCAAATGGCATTTGCTGACGTTTATCGCTATTCATCGCTAGTATTTCGTTGCTTACTGGTATTTCTCTTTCATAAGCTGCACGTCTATTTAACGACCTGCCACGAAAACGGCCCAATGACATTGTTTCAATTGAATACGTTAAACTGCTAATCATTTGTCGTACAGTAGCTAGATCGGCAACTGCTTTTTCGATTTCTTCATCATCTATCATTTCATCTTTTCTTTCTAATAAATCTTTATATAATTTCTTTGTTTGTTTTCTTGTAACGATGTACTCATTTATCAACTCTTTCATGTGGTTTCCTCCCAGTCCCAATAAAATGAAAATAAAAAGAGCGCTAAATAAGCACAGAAGTGTTTTCTGCATTTATCTAGCGCTCCCAGGTTATCTGATAAGCACGAATATTTTGTTACACTTATAATACCACATTTAGATTTTTTTAGTATATTTATAATCTACATGTGTTACTTTTCCACTTTGCCAATTTATTTCTTGTTTACCGAACCCAGCTTGTGGACTTTCTAAAGGAATCAATTTACCGTTTGAAACTATGTAGACTCCATTCTCCATCAAGCTGATTTCTGTTTTTAATTCTACTTGTTTATTCATTTTAAGTTTCCTCCTATGCTATAATTTAATTACCACATTAAACAAGCGTTGGAGGAAATCTCTAATGCTTTATTTTTTTGTCTTAAAATCCATGTACATTTTCCCAACCATGTACTGATCCAAGTTCTACAAAACGAAGCAACTCATTTGTATCTCTGAAACATTTTTCAAAGTCGTCTGTTTTAACGACGTAATTGCTTTTAGATCCTCGCTCAACAATGCAAAGGCAAGTGTGTATATAATCCAACTCCTTCAATCCTGCAATCTCTTGACGAATCTTATCGACCGCCTTCATTTCAAATAGAACTCCGAATAAATCTAATTGTTCTCCCATGTTCATTCTCCTTTATTCATAGTTTGGTCGTGATGTGACGTTAATCTATATCAACATGAAAATCACGAATGTATTCAACTAGTAGTTCGCTTAAACTTTCGTAAAAACTAGGGTCGATTTCAATCCATTCTGCGATTTCCTCTGTTTTCTCTTTGGGTAAATTAATATATTTTTATCAGACATCACTTCTAAATGATGTCTGATAAAAATTCTAAATGCTTCTCTTGAATCCATTTTCTCTCTCCTTCGCTGCGTGATGTACAAGTCACTTCAATGCAAAGTCACGACTAATTTCTTCAAATTTAATAAGGTTTTTTACAAAATCGGCTTTCACTTCGTCAATATCAACGTTCTCCATTAATCTATGTGTCGTATAAACGAATTCTAATAGTGTTTCTAATAATCGTTGTTCTTTGTATTGTAAGAAGTATTTTCCACCGAAACTGACTTTCCCAGATTCTTTGTCAATCCAAAGATACGGATCATCTGATTCATCGACTATTACCATCTTTCCATCAAACACTTCATGTTCTTTAAATTTAAGATTGAAAGTATCGTGTTTCGTTTCAAAATATGTTCCCATCACTTTTGCTCCTCTTTTTTAAAGTTTGTTAATGCGTTAATGCACGTTATGTTTCTTATGCGTCTCAAATTTTGTTTATTCCGCACGATCCAACACCCATGACAAGGTTTCGATTTGAGTAAGCATCGAGATTTTTTTACGATCTATTACCCAAATCTCCATTTCTAACTTGCGACATATTTCTCCACAGAAGGATAACGAACTAACATCATGTCTAATCGTCTTTTTAAATCCTTCAAAATAAGTTTCTTTAGCAGCTAATAATTCTGCCACTGTTGAATATTCGTCGCATAATTTATCAAGCTTTGCTCGAATCTCTTTCTCGCTTTTCATATTTCCACCTCACGCCTTCTTTAAATCCATAAATAGTCCTCTAAACGTATCAATCGTGCTTTTATCCCAGCCACTTAACCATAAAATATGCTGTAATTCATTTTTAGAAAGTTGACGATTGAGCATTACCTCCAATTCAGTTACGCACTTTTCGTAATGCTCTTTTTGCCATTCTTCGATTTTCTGATTTAAATCTGTTTCTAGCCATAATCTACGACCGCGTGAGTTAACACCTTGATATTTTAAATTCATACCGATTCCTCCTCGATCGGTTCTAGCCAAAAGCCTTTATAATTCTTTTTAGCTAATGCGCGTGCTTTTACCGAATCATATTGTAGCCAGCGTAAAGTTCCTAAAGGCTTCCCTGTGTATTCTGCCAATTCCTGAATCGTACCATCCCAAATCCATCTTTCACCTTTGTACAGAGCGAAAATCTTATCCAATCAAACTACCTCCTCAAGTGGTTCTGACATCAACACTTCTAGCACATAACCTTCGCTAGTTGGGTACATTTCGAAAACTACTTGAAGTTCTGCTGCATCGTAGCAAACTTTCTTGAATCGATTGCCAGCAACTCGATTTACAATTACGATTGCAAGTGGTTCTGGACCATCAAACCCCATTAAAATTGGCTTCATTACGTTTGTCATCCTCAATATCCTCCAATGTTTTTAAGATTTCTTCACGCAATTTATGTAGATCTTGTTGTACTTTATTTAAGATTTCCATAATTCAATAGCACCCTAGTCGGCTTGCCATATTGCTCAAACAAGACTTCCCTTTCCATTTGATGATGCATACGACAATGTACTTTTGTGATGATTGTGTTAGAGTGGCCACAATTCGGATAAGGACAACGCATTAGTCCAACTCCATTACCACTCGCAAATTGCGTATGTGCTGATGAATGCGCCATGACTACACCTCCTGCGATAGATCAAAGACTGAAATTCTTTTGTCACGAGTATCTGTGAACTTGATGACCGCAATATTTTTAAGGCAACGAGAAATTAGCTTTTTGTCGTACATTAATTCCATTTGATTACGTGACAAATTTGAAGTGATGATCGTCGATTTCGACTGTCTAGCTTCTAAGATTGCCGTCAGTACTTCTAGTGTGAAGTTTGTTGCGGTTTTATTCGTCGTAATAGCCCCTGTTTCTGCCCCTAAGTCATCTAAGCAAAGGTAATCCACTCTCGATAACATCTCGACGAAATAAAGTTGCGTGAACTTTGATTCCTTGTTGTCGAATGAATCACGTATTTTCGCCATCATCTCTCGAACGCTAACAAATACACACTCAACATCCAACTTCTCATTTAAGTTTCGTAGGATAGACATGGCCAAGTGCGACTTGCCAACTCCTGTGTCGCCTTGAAGCAATGTAGTGAATGTTTTACCTGATTTGTAATGCTTGAAAGATTGTACTGCCAAATCTTTATTTTTTGATTCCTCACTAGATTCAGCAAAGAATTTGCCAAAACTAGCTTCACGAATCGTTTCGTCTGCAAAAACTGAACGCATATACAAAGTGTTTTTCTTCTTCTTAGCTGCGCGATCTAAGATTTCTTTTTGAAAGCTTTGTTCAAAAGATTGATTTTCCTTTGCGATCTGGCAAGCTGGGCAAAGTTCTTTACCATCAATCATCATTAATGGAACTGGCTTTGCATGTAACGAGCATTCATTAGAAGTTAATGTCATCTGAATAGACTTTGGTAACGCTTGTGCGATTGCCTTCATAACCTCTCACCCTTTCGTTTAAGTAACCTTCAAATTTTGATGCTTGGAATAATGTGCTTGGTCTTAGGTATTGGTTAAACTGTGGATCGTGCAACCAAGCAGCTACTTTTTTATCGATGACCATTTTAAAATCATCAACCGTAAATCCTTCTTCGATACGTGCTTTAATCAATTTTTTTGTAGCTCCAGCTGTACTTCTATATTTCGTATTTGCTTTGAGATTTAAGTAATCAATAATTTCAGAATATGCGTTGTCTTGCTTGCAAGACGTAATATTCTCTTTATTACTGTTACTATTAATATTGTTTTTATTAAGACTGTTACTATTAGTACCTTCATTTTGTATGCCTACGATTCTTATGCCTACATTTCCTATGCCTACGTTTTGAAGGGATACGGTATCAGGAATCATTTGTACCAATTCATAATGATTTTTAGAAAACCCTGTTTCTAGTCGCTCTCTCCTGATGCGAATATATTGTTTCTCTAATAGTGCCTTGCGATGCTTATGGTATCGATTTTCAGAAATATTCAATTCTGAACATATCAATTCAACACTCGGAAATGCTTCAGTATTGTTACCAGCAAATGCAGCTAAATATGCGTAAATTGCTTTTGCTTCAATACTTAAATCCTTATCACGAGTCAACATGCGTGGAATTAATCCGAACCCTTTTGAAAGTATCCCTTCATGTTTAACTCCTTCTATTTTTTCTGCCATGATAAATCCTCCTAATTACCACTTCGTTCAAAGCTAGATTGATTGTGTCGAAACAAACGATATTACTTCTGCTTTAACGTTTTTTCCTTTTAAAGATTTTGCGAGTTTAGCTAACCGATCGTGGTCCTTTTTAGCTTTTGAAAGCATGCGGATCTGATTGATATTATCGTGAAGTTCTTCAGTTGCGATTTCAGCTGCAGCATAATGTCCAGCCTTCAAGAATGTTTGAATTTCTGCAAGTGTGTCCTCCGCTGAATCGTATAACCATTGCGCCTTTTGAGCATCGTCTGCTCTGAATTTTTCTAACATGTCGTCATTTCTCCTTTCAAAAATCCTTTACTAATCAAATAGTTGTAATGGTCTAACCAAAGACTTTTATAACTAATGTCACTCTCCATACAAACAACAGCTACTAAATTACTTATTGCTGTACTTGCTTCTATAAGTTCTTCAAGCGCATCATGCAAATCTTGTTTTTCATAAATTTCTAAACAAGCGAGTGGTTTCGCTAAGCTCGTCTTCTTAAGTCGATTAAACGCTTCTTCTAATTCTTCGAGCGTTTTCTCTTTTATTGCTGAACGATGTAAATCAACATTTTCACCATCTAATAACACTGGCCCTGTACCTGTGTACTGATTTTGAACTGTAATTGCAAACCTCGGATTATCATATTTAGCACTATACTGACGTGCTACATCAATGTTTACTTTGTCCTTACCTGTTTCATAGCGAGATACCGTTTCTCTTGCGATAGACATCTTCAAAGCCTGTTTCTGTTGAGTATCGTCACCTCTAAGTTCCTTCATGATTTCGCCCACTTTTTTCATGTTTATTCCCCCTGTTCACTCACACTGCATTACCTCTATATCATTAAAGCTACCAACGTAACTTCTAATAATTGTTAAAATTTTAATATAGAAGAAATTAATTCTGCGATTGTTTTTTCAACCAGTTTTTTAAAAACTCCTGTGTTTCAACCGCTGGCATTAACCACTTCTGTCCAACTTTGTATTTCGGGAAATCAGGTTCATAAAAGAATTTTTCTAAGATGAAAGATTTACTCATACACGTTTGGTTCATTAATTCTTTGAAATCCCAGAATGTTTTTTGGAATGTGATTTCACTGATCGCCTTATTGAGCGCAACTTTATAATCATGTTCCAACTGTTCTGAATCTATTTGCACGTTTAACATATTGCACCTCCTACATCGCTATTTTTTTAGGAATGTAATGTTCGATATAAGATATTGCAGACTGTAAATCTTTTCGTCTAACATCTTTATAGCTAGACACTGCAAAACGATCTTTTATCTCTCGATAAATCTCACTGAAAAGTCGTGGTCTACATTGTGAATCGGACTCTAATTCATAAACCCTAGTTGCGACTACTTTTTGAAGCCTACGTTGTTCTCCAGCTAACAAGGTAATTTGTTCATCTAATCGTTTGTTGATCATTAATATTTCATTCTTCAGTTCATCATGACTGAGTAAAATTTTGTCTGTTGTTGCTGCAACAGATGCTAATGATAATTCCGATTTAACCATGTAGTAGTCGTCCACTAACATTGAGTATGCTTTCCATGAAGCATCATTATTTAATGATTTTGCATGTAACCAAGCACCTTGTTCAGTCCAAAGATATAAAGATGATGCAAATTTAAGGGTGTCGTCATGTTGACGTTCAGCTTTGAACATCTTTAAGGCTTCACCATTTAGAGCGTAGTAATGCTTTCCTTCCATATATCTTTCAGAATTACGTTGGAAATTTCTAAGCAACTGTTTTGTTTCTACACCAAATGCATCTGCAACTTGTTGTGTTGTCAAAACTCTGTGGCCACCACGTTCAATAACCTGTAATTGATCCATATTCCCATCTCCTTAAATTTCTGTTTCAGCAATCGTTTAGATAAAAAAATCTAAAATATCGCAGTTTAATTCATTGGCTAGCAATGGTAATTGCTCTGCCTTAAATGAATATGTTCCATTTTCATACTTCAAGTATGTTGATGAACCCTTATAACCCAATGATTTAGCAAGTTCTTGTTGGGTCATTCCTAATTCAATTCTTCTATTTTTAATATAAGTTAAGCTGAATATTTTCACTTTAGCACCTCCGGAATTTCTGTTTCAGCAACTCCTTGAATAAAATATAACATTGCTAAAACAGAAATGCAATAGATATATTTCTATTTTAGCAATTTATTTATTTCCATTTCAGAAACATGATAAAATACATATTAGTTAGGATGGTGAATTCATGAGTATCAATAAAAGAATTATTTCCTTACGTGAAAAGAAAAATTGGAGTCAAAAAGAGTTAGCGCGACGAATTAATATAAATCAAAGTGTCATGAATAGAATTGAATCTGGTGAAAGACCAGTTAAAGATGAAGAACTTTCAAAACTTGCTATTGCTCTTGAATGTTCTGCAGATTACTTGCTAGGAATAGAATCTAATTCTCCGAAACCTGAAGATAAAGAATTCGAAGCTTTTGCTAACGATCCGTCATTACAAAAATGGTATAAAGAATTACCTGAATCAAAAGAAGAAGATTTACGTCGCCTGCGCAAGATGTGGGAGATATTGAAGGATAGCGGTAAGATTTAAAGCACTACATGGTGCTTTTTATTTTGATTAAATTTGGAATAAACTTTAAAAAAATCAATATAAATACACTATTAGAAGTATTCTGTTGATAATATCTTTCTAATAAAAATATTATTTTTATCATTTTTTTATTGATTACAACATTTAGTTTTATTGCTAAAATTAGGTATAAAATGAAAAGAGGTAAATTTGATGAAAAAATTATTACTAAGCTTACCGATCACTGCGGCACTATTACTTGGGGCATGCGGAGAAACTGCTGTAGAAAAAGTTGAAAAGAGCGATGCTCCAGCAGCTGCAGAACAACCTAAAAAAGATGAAGCTAAAAAAGATGAAGTATTTAAAGTTGGCGACGTTGTTAAAATCAATGACATTGAATATAAAATCAAGTCGGCTACTTTAGGAAATGGTTCGCAATATATCGAACCTAAAAGTGGTAAAGTTTTAACTTTAAGTATTGAAGTTCATAACAAGTCTGAATCAAAAACATTCGTTTCTTCTGGTGAATTTAACCTTTATAAAGGCGATGATCAAGCTGAAAGTTATTTCGGAAGTGGCGACAAAACGCTTATGGGCGATTTAAATAAAGGTAAGAAAACTACAGGAGTAGTTGAATTTGATGTTGCTGGTCCAGGAACTTATGAATTAATTTACACTCCTTCGTTCTCATTAGATAACAAAGAAGTAAAATGGAATATCAAAGTAAAATAATTGTAGAAGCAAAAAAAGCTCCTATTCTTCCGCACTTACTAAGTGATAAGAATTGGGCTTTTTTTATTTCTA
The DNA here is from genome assembly GCF_003143955.1 of Kurthia zopfii. Lineage (GTDB taxonomy): Bacteria > Bacillota > Bacilli > Bacillales_A > Planococcaceae > Kurthia > Kurthia zopfii. The sequence goes on from NZ_QFVS01000004.1 coordinate 110,714, forward strand.
ATTCCCATAGTTCTTTATAATTTACATGCATACTTCCAATATGCTTGTTTTTATTTTATACTAAATACGAACATACGTTTGTTAGGTGGTGTAATATGAATTATTTAGAAGACAGTATTAGGAATTTATATAGTAGATTGAACATCGTAACACCGACAGAACTAACTGTAGAGAATATTGCAGATCAATTAAATATTGAGATTATGTATTGGGATGAACCGAGTCAGGCATTTTCAAATGATGATGTGATTTTCATTTTTTTGAATCGATCTCTCGTTCAATCAGAAGAATTTTGCCATGAGTTAGGTCACGTTTTATTGCATGCTGGCGATCAAATGTATATGGATCCGTTATTCGTCGAATATCAAGAAATTAAAGCGAACAACTTTGCACTTCATGCTGCAGTACCGACTACCATGTTGATGGAACTGAATTTACCATCTAATTATTTTGAAGCTGTGTCTGTTATTCAAGATACATTTAGCGTTAGTCCAGAGTTCGCATGTCGTCGTTTAAACCATTTCATTAACAATCACTTACATACACTCACAAATGCACAGAAAGCAGTGTAAAGAACGCACATCAATGCTATGGTTTTATGCTAGGCTCAAATCAAGGAGGGATTTAGATGGCATCGTTTAGAAAAAGAAATGGCTTATGGGAATATAGAATTAGTTTCAAAGATAATTCAGGAAAATATAAAGTTAAATCAAAGGGTGGTTTTAAAACAAAAAAAGAGGCAGAAATTTCAGCCAGAAAAAAAGAAGAAGATATTGAAACAACAAACACAATAAAAGAGATGACGATTGCAAACTACTTAACAGACTGGTATCAAGTTTATATAAAAAATAAAAGAAAACCCAACACTGAAAAAACATACTGGTTATCTATCAAAAATCATATTATACCAGGGATAGGTCACTTAAAAGTGAGAGAATTGAAACCATTAGAATATCAAAAATTTGTAGACTCTATAATGGAGAATGGTTTAAGTTCAGAAAGTGCCAAAAGGGTTCACACACCTGTTCGTTTAGCCTTTCAGCAAGCAGTAATAAATGGGGATTTAGAAATGAATCCCGCAGCATATGTGAAAATCGAAAAGAAAAAAGTCAAAAAGCTAAAATACCTAAACCCTGAATATATCGAAGACCTTCTCAACTATATTTACAAAAGAAGTTATGATCAAGGGATATTCTTTGAATGTTTATTTGAAAGTGGCATGCGTAAAGGCGAGTGCAGCGCTTTAGAATTAGATGATATTAATTGGAATGATTCTACATTAAGAGTAAACGCCACTTACGATTATCAAGCAACAAAAAACGAACCAAAATTAAGTGAAGTGAAAACTGAAAAATCAAATCGTACTATTTTAATGAGAGAATCATTCATGAATAAGTTACGTGCTTATACAAAACATAAGATACAAAAACGAAGCCTTGTAGGGAAACTATATAACCAACAACAAAATTTTGTATTTGGTCGCGATGATGGTACCGCCTTCCCAAAAGCTACTTTATTTAATACTTTTTCAAGTGCTTTAGAGTTTATTGATCATGTTCACTTACCTATTCATTCTACAAGACATACTCACGCTGTTATGATGTTAGAGGCTGGCGTATCAATGAAAGATTTACAAGAACGTTTAGGTCATTCTTCAATGCAAGTAACTGCGGATATTTATTCTCATGTAACACAAAAAATGGAGAACAGAGCCATAAAATTATTTGATTCCTATATGAATGAAAAATAATTTTGGTCTAATTTTGGTCCAAGCAGTTTATTCGTTTTGGTCCATCTAAAAAAAGACAAATAAAAACAGCCCCAATCTCTTGGGGCTGTTGGGTTCATCGACTTAGTACATTTTAAGGTACTGGTCGCGTTCCCATTGGTGAACTTGAGTACGGAACATTTCAAACTCAATTTCTTTTGCTTCTTTGAAGTTTTCATAAATATGAGAGCCTAATGCGCCTTTAACTACTTCGTCTTTTGCAAGAACGTGTAATGCGTCATCAAGGTTCACTGGTAAGTTGCCAATTCCCGCTTCTTCGCGTTCTTCTGCACTCATCACGTAGATGTTACGATCTACTGCTGGTGGTGGTGTTAATTTATTTTCAACACCGTTTAATCCTGCTTCAAGAATTACTGCTAAAGCTAAGTAAGGGTTAGCAGCTGGATCTACTGAACGAACTTCGATACGAGTAGAAAGTCCACGTGAAGCTGGGATACGAACTAATGGAGAGCGGTTTTGACCTGACCATGCTACGTAACAAGGTGCTTCGTAACCAGGTACTAAACGTTTGTATGAGTTTACAGTTGGGTTCGTAATAGCTGTAAATCCTTGCACGTGATTTAATACACCAGCCATGAATTGCATTGCTGTTTCTGATAATTGCATTGGTGCAGCTTCATCGAAGAACATATTTTGTCCATCTTTAAATAATGAAACGTTACAGTGCATACCTGAACCGCTTAATCCGAAGATTGGTTTTGGCATGAATGTTGCATGTAAACCATGTTTACGAGCGATTGTTTTTACAACTAATTTGAATGTTTGGATACTATCACAAGCCGTTAAAACATCCGCATATTTAAAGTCGATTTCGTGTTGTCCAGGAGCTACTTCATGGTGAGATGCTTCAATTTCAAAGCCCATTTCTTCAAGTTCAAGAACGATATCACGACGGCAGTTTTCACCTAAGTCAGTCGGTGCTAAGTCGAAGTAACCACCGTGGTCATTTAATTCTAAAGTTGGTTCGCCTTTTTCATCTAATTTGAATAAGAAGAATTCTGGCTCAGGCCCTAAGTTGAAATCTGTGAAGCCCATATCTTCCATGCGTTTGATGATGCGGCGTAAGTTGTTACGAGGATCACCTGCGAATGGTGTAAGATCTGCATTGTATACGTCACAAATAAAACGACATACAGCACCTTTATCAACTGTCCATGGGAATACCATGAAAGTATCTAAGTCTGGGAATAAGTACATATCAGATTCTTCAATACGAACGAAACCTTCAATTGAAGAACCATCGAACATCATTTTATTGTCTAAAGCTTTTTCTAATTGAGAAACTGGAATCTCAACGTTTTTGATTGTTCCTAGAATATCTGTGAATTGAAGACGGATAAACTTCACTTCTTGTTCTTGAATTAATCTACGAATATCATCTTTTGTATATTTGCTCACTTACTTCACTCTCCTAAATTGTAAAATATATATGACCCGCTTCTTCTATTGGAAGAAACGAGATAAATCCCCTTGTCTGATCGAAGTTCGTTGCATCCTTTGTGCTTGCAACATCTCTTCGCGTAAAATCCTTCTCAAATCCACATCTGTAATTTCTGCCTTTGCTTGTTGAATAACCGGTTCATTTTTAAGAGCAAATACTTTCTTAATACCTGCCATATTAATGCCCTGATCTAGTAAATCCTTAATTTCAAGTAGGGTATCTACGTCATTTAATGAAAACATACGACGATTCCCCTCTGTTCTGGCAGGTTCAATTAACGTATGTTCTTCATAATAACGAATCTGTCTAGCAGTTAAATCAGTCAATTGCATAACAATACTAATTGGTAATAACGGCATTGTTCGTCTTATGTCACGATTCATTGTTTTCACCTTGCCTTTCACAATTATTAGTTTATTCCATGTTAGCTTTCCTGTCAATACCATGTTAGGAAAACTAACATATCTTTTTTCGATGAAATTCATCTTGTTTTTTTCAACAAAAAAAGTGCCTATTTCTTCAATAGACACTTCGCTAAACTCAATTATTTTCTTAAATCTTGTACTGCGTTTAAAATCGCTGCTTTTACATGTTCGTAAGTTAAGCCGCCTTGCATATATACTGTGTGTGGTTCACGGATTGGACCATCAGCTGAAAATTCGATACTTGCGCCTTGTACAAATGTACCTGCTGCCATAATGACATCATCTGTGTATCCAGGTAATAACGCTGGTTCAGGGGCGAATTGCGCGTTAACTGGTGAATTTTTTTGTACTGTTTGGCAAAATTGAATCATTTGCTCAGGTGATTGGAATTGTACGGATTGAATTAAATCTGTGCGTTTCGCATCAAAACTTGGTTCAGCTACCATGCCGATTGCTTCCAGAGCTGCCGCTGCAAAAATCGCACCTTTTACAGATTGAGAAACAACATGAGGTGCTAAAAAGAACCCTTGATACATATCAGTTAATGTATTCAAAGATGGCCCTGCTTCTGCACCGATCCCAGGTGTTGTCATTCGGAATGCGCATTGTTCAACATATTCAGCTTTACCTGCGATATATCCGCCTACTTTCGCTAAACCACCGCCAGGATTTTTAATTAATGATCCTGCCATTAAATCTGCACCTAAATCAGTAGGTTCAACCGCATCAACGAACTCGCCGTAGCAATTATCTACGAAAATAATGACATCTTCTTTAATTTCGCGGATTTTACGAATCATTTCCCCGACTTCATCAATTGTGAATGAAGGTCTTGTTGCATATCCTTTTGAGCGTTGAATTGCCATGACACGTGTTTTAGAAGAAACTGCTGCTTTAACCGCATCCCAGTCTATTTTATTGTCATTATTTAAGTCGATATGTTGGTAATCAATTCCCCAGTCTTTTAATGAACCGGTATCTTTGTCGCCACCATCTACAATTGATTGTAATGTGTCGTAAGGTTGACCTGTCACATACATTAATTCATCGCCAGGACGTAATACCCCAAATAAACTTAAAGTAATAGCGTGTGTACCTGAAATGATTTGTTGGCGAACGATTGCCGATTCCGCACCGAAAACTTCTGCGTAAACACGTTCTAAATTGTCGCGACCTTCGTCGTCATAACCGTAGCCAGTCGTACCTGCGAAATGATTTTCACTAACATGATTATTAGCAAATGCTGCTAATACTTTTTGCTGATTATAAAAAGCCATTTCTTCTACTTGATCAAATTGTGGTCTAATCTTTTTCTCAATTTCTTTTGCAAACTGCATTGTTTCAGCAGTTAAAGTTGATGTGAATGCCATCAATTATTCATCTCCGTTCGATTTCTTCCTTCCTATATTAACATATCAATGGAATATGAAAAATCGTTAATGAATAAAAAATCTTTTCCATCGATTGAAAATGGTAATAATTAAAAATAATATAACCATTGATCCAACCGCCGCAATTAATGCGATTACAAAATTCGGTGGTTTTTGATCAATAATATTTGATAGCTTTTCCTCATGTGCTGGCAAAAGAACTGTTTCCACTTTAGTTATATTATTTTCGGAGCGAATTAATTTTCGCTTGAATGGTTTAGAAGGCGGCGTTTCATTATTTTTGACTGACACGACCATACTTCCCGAAATTATTTTAATAGTAAATGAAATATATGCGCGATTTCCATAACGGTCCGTCGCAATTAAAGTGTTTTTATGCTCACCTTTTGATAATTGCTGATCCACGGGATTTTCTAATTGAATCGTCACTTTTTCATTTGATTTGATTGCCAATTTCTCAAAAACTCGAGCATCTGTCATTTCTTCATTTCGATTAAATGTAATTCGATTATTTCCTAATTCCACAATAGGGGCTGTACGATCGATTACTTCAAAATTGACGGTAATTTCTTGGCCATTTCTCAATTTCATTGGAATTTTATAGTTCCCAACTTGATCAAGGTATACGGATGACCAATCAATCCAATCGACATCAGTCAAGCCTAATTCATGTAAAAAACGCGCTTCCGTTATTTGTTTACCAACCTCATGTTGGATCGTGCGTTGCCCTCCGACATTGACCACTACATAATGTTGAATAGATTGATTGCCACTTCGATCCTTGGCTTGAACTATGATTTCGTACTGCCCTATAGTTTCTGTCGTTAAATTTCGGAATTGGAATTCGGGTTCAATTGATGAATCAACGGCATCATAAACCGCAATCCCCGCCAATTTAATGATTTTTTCAGCATCTACATATTCATTTTTTTGAACATTAATTTGATCATTTACAATTGATAAAATTGGTGCTGTTTGGTCCACTACTTGTAACTTCATCGTTTTGCGGAACTGCCTGCCGTAAAAATCCGTCCATTGACCTTCTATCATTTCTTCATGCACATTTTTTAATTGTTTAGGTGGTATAGAAAATTCAAATGGAATGCGCGCATATTTCTTCGGCATCTCACTTTGCACAATTTGATGTAGATCCATTTACTGATTGGCTTCAACTTGAATCGTTTCAGGAATAGTAGATTCAATCGGGGAATGTTGGCGTATTGAAAAAGTGAGTTCTTCCACAACATTGTTTGCACGATGGATGAAAATCGGATATTCTCCCACTTTAGAATAATCGATTTGAGAAGTATCGATTTGATCGGATGCCGTAGTCTCCATATTGATTAGGCGACTCATTTGTTCTTCTGTTGGAATCTTAGAATTTGCAATCCAATATAAATTCGAATTTGAATTAGCTGAAGGTGATTCAATGCCAATTAATAGAAAACAACGTGAACTACTCGCCACTTAGCTAAACCTTGCGGTTCTTCACGCTTGAAGTGGGAGCTTCTTGGGAATAGAGCGTACTTGCAAGTGTATTTCTTTACTTGCAGCGGTTTCTCTTATTTGACCGAGCT
>NZ_QFVS01000050.1 GCF_003143955.1 Kurthia zopfii
TGACGTATTACAATCATTATCGTGGTCAGTGGAATTTAAAGAAGCTGCCGCCTGTAAAATACAGACAGCAGCTTCAACAAGTTTCCTAGTCTTTTTCAAAATGTCCTTTACAAAGGGTACACTTTATTGCACCTTAGGAGGTTTCTTCCATTATTTGCTCTTTGTCAAATAACGTTGGTGAGCGTTTTCAATTGAATAAAAGTCGAGTGATTTGGATTGGTTCTAGATAAAACAGAAGCGATTAATGACTTCCGACTCCGCCACAAACTGTACAATTACCAGGTGAATAAATTAGTTTGGCTGAAATAAACTTACTCATTCTTCCCTTATAAAGCTTTTGATTGACGCAATTCGTAGCGAAGTGGATATTTGAGTCTTGTATATCGAGTAAATTTCGAATATCATGGTTAATAGACAAGTGATTTTCCCCCTTAGTGTATGGTTTCGAGACTTTTATCCTATAGGGAAACTCACTTGTTTTCTATTTTTTCAATAAAAATAACGATCATGAAGTTTCCGTGCCGATCTAATGAGAGATCGGTGCTTTTTTCTTCACCAACGTTATTTATTGTAGAACCGTAAAAATCCCCGTTTTCAAAAAGGTTGCGGAAAAATCGTTTAAAATGAACCCCATTTATTATAATTTCCTTTATTTGGCTAAAATCATAAGGACGGTTAAGATAACAAATTAATGTTTCTTCCTGCAAAATAACCTCTTCCTCTGGACTCAAAAAGGAATATCGAATACTTAATATCACTTCATTTGTCATTACTCGATTTTCTTCTACATCGAAATAGCCACCGTTATAAATCATATCTGAATTTATTTTAAACATAATGATTCCCCCCTTCAAAGTATAAATAAGTTATAGCGCGCATCAATTTCATCTACAAGCAAAAGTTATTAGTAAATATCGAAAAATATTTTCAAAGGAAGTGGTATAAGACTAGTGAATAGATATAAATGTAGGCTTTGTGGGGGATTTAACGTATATTAGGAGTAAAAACTACCATACGTGTCAGAAGAAGATTTAGCGTATTTATTGGGCGCAATTAAGAATATGTCTCGAAATCGATTTGTAACGAACTGTTAGGCAATATGAGAATGAATCGTTTCAGGATGTTTACTGCCATAAGAATGCACCACTACTGCCATATTTTTTACCAGCGATTGTAACAGGATTTTGAGAGATTAAAAAGTCCAATTCCTCTACATTTTTACCAAGGAATTAGACAAATATAAATAAGCCTAAATAAAAAGCAGCATGACCGTAGCCATGGCTGCTCTTACAAAAAAGTATCCGCTATTTCACAATCAACGCTGGGCATTGAACGCGCTTCATAACTTTGTGGCTGACGCTACCAAGAACCATCTCTTGCAAGCCATTTAAGCCTCGGCTACCGATAACTACTACATCTACCTGCTTCTCATTGGCATATTTCACAATTTCAGGACCAGGTGTACCATGTAAAATCGTTAATTTATAGTTTTTTCCTGTTTCTTTTAATACTTCTTCGATAGGTGCTACTTTACGTTTACGCTCTAATAGTAGGCTTTCACTAGACGCTGCTTGTAATACTTCAGTTTTTGCCTTCTCAAAATCGGCAACATATACCATTTCAATCAGTGACTCTTCAGTAGCAATTTTTACCGCCTCTTTCGCTGCACGTACGGAATTTTCAGAGCCATCTACTGCTAATAAAATATGTTTATACATAACGCATCCCCCTTTAATGTGCACTACTTACATTTAATAATTGTTTATATAACTTTTCACTCGCAGGATTCATACCGATTACTTTGACCGTTTTCCCCTGCTCTTCTAACTTCATAACCACTTTTAAGACTGCACCAACAGCAGATTCATCCCATAAATGGCTGCTTGATAAATCAATCGTTACATTAGACTCTTTTGCTTCTTCAATCGTTCTTACGAAGTTTTGTGCTGAAGCGAAGAATAAAGGACCCTCAATAATAAATGTGCCGTTATTTTGATGAATACGCACTTTTGAAATTGAGGCTACAAAGAATAACGAACTTAAAATAACCCCTAGTACAACTCCAATGGCTAGGTTGTCTGTATATACAACTACTGCTACTGTTGCGAGCATTACAAATGCATCGCTTTTCGGTGCTTTGACTAGGTATTTAAATGAACCCCAATCAAACGTGCCAATACTGACCATAATCATAATCCCAACAAGTACGGGCATTGGAATATCAACTACGACATTCCCAAGCACTAAGATTAAAAACATTAAAAATACACCCGCAACAAGCGTTGATAAACGACCTCGTCCACCCGATTTCACGTTAATCATTGACTGGCCAATCATCGCACAGCCTGCCATCCCACCAAAGAAACCGTTGATAATGTTTGCAATCCCTTGTCCACGTGCTTCGGTATTTTTATTCGATTTTGTATCCGTCATATCATCGACTATTTGTGCCGTCATCAGTGACTCCATTAAACCGACAAGTGCTAATGCTAATGCATAAGGGAAAATAATTACTAATGTATCAAAATTAAACGGTATATCTGGAATGAAGAAGTGCGGTAAACTCTGTGTAATCGAACCCAAATCCCCAATTGTTTTCAAATCAATATTAAACATAAATGTAATCGCCGTTAAAACAATAATGGCAATTAGCGGTGCAGGTACTGCTTTAATGAATCGAGGTAAAATACATACGATGCATAATGTGACAGCGATAAATACATACGTCATGTACCCTTCTCCCAAAAAATGAGATACTTGTGCCATAAAAATTAAAATGGCTAGTGCGTTCACAAAGCCAATCATCACGGCATTTGGAATGAAACGCATTAGTTTCGCAATACCAAATACCCCAAATAATACTTGTATGATCCCTGTTAAAATCGTTGCTGCTAATAAATACTGTAATCCATGGTCTACTACTAAATCGACAATCACCAGTGCCATTGCGCCCGTTGCAGCAGAAATCATTCCTGACCTACCACCAACAAATGCTATAATAACAGCAATAGAAAATGACGCATAAAGACCGACCATTGGATCGACACCAGCAATGATGGAAAAGGCAATGGCTTCTGGTATCAGTGCTAAGGCGACGACAATCCCTGACAAGATGTCTCCACGCACGTTACCGAACCATTGTTGTTTTAAACTTTGCATGATATTCTCCTTTTTATCTAATCTAAATTCTTTGAATATCATAGCACACTTTTCCCAAAACGGAACCTTTATAGGACTAAATGGAGTGAAATTGAATGATTTACGGTTATCAACGACCACTATATAACGATGAGAATATGCAATTGCAAACAGTTTCTTTAAAGGGTTGCGACCAGACTTTTACAGAAAATCATGGTCGTGCCAAAAAGCGAATCGCTCTCGAAGATTTACTGATGACGATGAAAAAAGGCGATACTATTCAGGTGCTTCGCTTTTTTAGTATTGCGGATACGACAAGGCATTTAGAAGAACTGTTGAAAATTTGTAAGCGTGATGAAGTAACGATTTATTTCATCGAAGAGAATATTACATCCACACAAATCCTCGAAAAATCGTTAGAACAAGTATTACAATTCTTTTTAACCTTCCAAAGCGATATCGTGAAGCAATCTACTACTTTGGGAATGGCTGAGGCAAAAGCAAAAGGAAAATCCTTTGGTCGTCCTAAAAAGTCGGATGACAATGTTAAAAAGGCAATCGAAATGTATCAGGCTGGAAATTTCACCTTGCTTGATATTAAAAATGAAACAGGCATTAGTAAATCAACACTCTATCGTTATCTAGAGTCAATCGAAGCCAAACAAGAGTAAATTAAAATTCTTATAACCAATGTCAAATAAATAAAAACAAGCCTGCTCAGATTAATGTATAAGCAGGCTTGTTTAAATACCATCTAAAGCGAAAAGACGAAAGGGAACTTAATTCTAAACTGTTCTGTTCAATGGTACAAACATTTGAAATTTCATTCGAATTAGCAAGGGTTTTATATCTAAAATTGCAATGCCATTAGCATATGTATTGGTGCTTTTTTTGGCAAAGAAAAATGACATGATTCTTTTACTGAATCAAGCCATTTTTGAATTTAACTGAATTAATACATCATAATATTTAAAGAATGTGTCTTAACTTTCGTAAAAATATCCATTATATTTCTTAATAAATTGAGAGTTGTCTTCAATTATACCTCAAAACTTCCCATTAATATCGCATGATTTGGTTTTCCAGAAAACTCTGGAAGATAATCGCTTGAGGTTAGTCTTTCATAGCCATTTTTCTTGGTGACAAAATTCCAATCATATTTAGCATACATTTTATAGCCCTCTTTATCACTTAAATCATCTTTCTCATTTTGAAGAATTCTAACGTTTTTTGCAGCAATTAAATCAATCCCTACCTTACCACCATCTTTATGTACGAAACTCCATCTTGCATTATCACGAGTTCTCGGTCCATATATTTCTGCTGAAGTTAAATACTTAATAGCATACGAATAAGTTATATTAAAATCCCCAATGCAAATTGCTTTATCAATTAATCTAATTTTATTGTTTAAAACATCGAACTGCTTCTCTCTATCTTCTTTAAGACAATTTGTCTTAATTCTAGTGCCTATAATAGAGAATACTTTCTCTTGTTCTGTTTTAATATTTATTTGAAGGTACTCAGGGGATTGTACATCCACAGGATTAATTGTAATAATATTACTTATGTCCCTTTCTTTAAATTTATTTCTATTTAGAGCAATCAGTATTTGATTATGTTTATATACAAAGGGTGATATGAACATATAATAATTATCTTGCATACGTTGTCTAACATAATCAAAGTTACAACCAATATAAAATTCAACCAAAACAACTATATCTACATTTTTTTCAATAATAGTATCAACAACAAATTTTGGTGTTGAGTAATCACGATATCCTCCTGCACCTTGAACATTCCATAGGTAAATAAAAACTGTAAGAACGCTTATATCTCGCCCTTACAGTGACATTTCTAATATTTTATCTAGTATAGGTCCTTCAACTTTAAATTCCGATTTATTTTTTAACACTATTTGTGATACGGTTCACCTTTCATAATTCGGTAGCTTCGATAAATTTGTTCGACTAGCACGAGTTTCATGAGTTGGTGAGGGAGTGTCATCTTGCCGAATGAGATTTTTGTGTCAGCTCTTTTTAAGACATCATCATGTAACCCTAGTGAACCACCAATGATGAAGACGATCTTACTTTGCCCATAAGTCATTAAACTTTCGATCTCTTTGGACATTTCTTCTGATGTTCGTTGCTTACCTTCAATCGCAAGGGCGAAAACGTAGGCATCTTGTGGAACTTTCGCTAAAATCCGTTCAGATTCCTTCTTTTTGACGATTTCCATCTCAGCATCGCTTAGCTGCTCCGGCGCTTTTTCGTCTGGAACTTCGATTAAATCAAGCTTAGTATAGCCACCAAGGCGTTTTGCGTACTCTTCAATTCCCAATTTTAAATACTTTTCTTTTAGTTTTCCGACTGAAATGATTGATATACCCACAGCATTATCCACTCTTTTCCAATATTTATAAACAACTTATCCACAAAACTTATACACATATCCACAATTAACTCTATATGTTGTGGGGGATTATTTGTTCCCTACAAGATATTCCGCACGTTCATCACAGTATTCGCACTTTGTGGATAACTGTTCTTCTTCTGATAGCTTATCCATAATTGGAAAATCTTTTTCATTTCCTACAAATACATCCAATGCATGTCCTACATGATTTTCACAGCTCTTAATTTCCATTTTCGTCGTCCTCCTTATTTTCAGAATTTAATAAAAGTTATGCACATTTTCTTCTTGCTTATCCACAATCTATTGTAACAAACAAAAAGAAAGCAGCAAAGGATATTCATTCACCCTTACTGCTTCCTCATTTTTACATTCTCTTTACAAATTTAAGTTATCCACAATTCTTATTTGATTGTGCTTTTTAATTCAACTGTTTTGTTGACAATTTTTCCATTGCGGTAGACTTTCAATTTAACTGAGTCACCGACGTTTTTACTGTACAACACTTTACGTAATTCAATGGCGTTACTTACTTTTTTACCATCCATCTCTACGACTACATCGTACTGTTCAATGCCACCACGATCAGCCGCTGCGCCTTTCTCAACTTCACCAATCACGACACCTTCCGTGACATCTGTTGGTAAGTTCAGCGTTTGTTTTTGGTAGAATGCTGGCACTTCAGAAAGATCCATTAGTGATACACCCATTGCTGGACGTTCCACTTTACCTTTTGATTCTAACTGTTCGATGATTGGTAATGCAGTATTCACTGGGATTGAGAAGCCTAACCCTTCAACTGTTGATTGTGAAATCTTCATCGAGTTAATACCGATTACTTGGCCTGCTAAGTTAACTAGCGCACCACCTGAGTTACCTGGGTTAATCGCAGCATCTGTTTGAAGAACTTCTGCGTTCCAGTCTGCTGTACCGTCGCCGTTAATATCCATTGGAACTGTACGATCCTTACCTGATACTACACCCGTAGTTACTGAACCATATAGGTCTAAGCCAAGTGGGTTACCGATTGCGATGACCGCTTCACCTTGTTTTAACTTATCTGAGTCACCAAATGTTGCGACTGTTTTTGCATATTGCGCATCCATCGAGATGACAGCTAAGTCAGTCCACTGATCTGTACCTTCTAGTTTCGCATCGACTTTCTTACCTGATGTTAAAGTGACTTCTAATTTATCCGCACCTTCAACAACGTGATTATTCGTTACGATATAAGCTTTACCACGTTCTTTTTTATAAATTACACCAGAACCACTGCCAGATTCGACTGCGGATTCTTCTTTTTTCTCACCTGTTGAAAATCCACCGCCGAAAATATCAGCTGCCGATTGTTGTTTTTGTATATTTGTAATACCAACTACTGCGTCCTTTGTCTTATCCACAGCATCGGTTACATTCGTCGTTACATCCGTCGAAAGTTGCTCCGTCTTCACTTTATTGGATGAACTGCCTGCACTATCACCATTTGGTAAAGTATTTGAAAGGGAAGGTACAATCAGCCAAACAAGTAACGCCCCTACAATTACACCAATCAAACCTGTTAAAAAATAACCTGCTTTACTGCCTTTGTTTTTCTGTTGTTTACGTCCGTGTTCTGTATCATCATAATAGCCCATATTTTATGCCTCCCTGTTGTTATTTGTTATTTGATATTTATACTTTAACCAATGAACATGAAAATTAGATGAAAATCACTTAAAAATAGCATAACGATTGTCTTATTCCCTTTCTTTTATTCACAAAACAAAAACGCCAGTACAATTATATGCACTGACGTTCCTTCTTAAACTAATACTAATTTCGTTGGTTCATCGGCGTCCGTATCATGTAAATGAACGAATTCACCAGGATTAATCCCAACCGACTGCAATGTTTGAGATACACTCAAGCGCGCTAAGTCTTTCATATTATTATCTTTACTTAAATGGGAAAGATAAATCTGCGTTTCCTTTTCAAAAACAACATCGCTCATCGCAATCGCCGCATCTTCATTACTAACGTGACCGACATCGCTTAAAATACGTCGTTTAATCGACCAAGGATACGGCCCCATTTGAAGCATACTGACATCATGATTACTTTCAAAAATATAGGAATCAGCGCCACGGATAATCCCCTTCATACGATCGCTTACATAGCCCGTATCTGTGATGACAACGAGTTTGCGACCATTCTCATGGAAAGTGTAGAACATCGGGTCAGCAGCATCATGTGATACGCCAAATGACTCTATATCAAGTCCACCGAATGTTTTCACGGTTTCCATATCAAAATGGAAACGTTTTTCTGTTGGAATCTTCCCTACAAGATGATCCATCGCATCCCATGTTTTTTCATTGGCGAACACTGGCACATTATATTTTCGTGCCAACACGCCAACGCCCTTAATGTGGTCTGTATGCTCATGTGTAACGAGAATACCCGACAGTTTTTTTATATCACGATCAATTTTTTGAAAAAGTTGATCCATTTTCTTCCCTGTTAAACCTGCGTCTACAATGAAAGCTTGGTCTCCACTCTCAACATAAACAGCATTCCCTGTACTGCCGCTTGCCAATACACTGAACTTCATAATAAAGACCCCTAACTCACTTGATATTTCGCTCATTCACCTCTAGTTTTTCGCTAGGCTGATGATCTAAGTCTAATGATTTTTCAACTTGAAAATCAATATCTTTCTCAATTTCTACCACTTGGTTATCTACAGCATTTACGAAGAAATCTTTTTGCTGTGGATGCCCGTCTTCATTTGGAACCATCGCTCGAATATGCCATGTTGGTGATAGTACTTGTGTTTCTGTTAGTGGCACAAGTGTCGAATAGCCCATCTCTACAAATGAAATCGTCGTATGATCTTTCACATAGCCTTTTTCAAAGATTGTTTTAATCGCTTGAATTGGCTTAATGAATGTATTCTTTTCACCGATTGCTTTCAAAGAACCAAACATTGTTTGCTCATATCCGATAATTTCATTTTTTACATTCCATTGCACTTTTACAGACGCACTTTGGTTATAGAAAATCGTGCGATCGTCCATCACTTGGAAAAATACAGCTTCTTTTTTAGCATCATTAATGCTCCAAAGTTCGTATTCTTCCCCTTTTAAAACGGTCTTTTTCACAAAATCAGTTAACGTCTTATCTGTTATTTCTTCTAACTTCTCAGGTTGTTTCAGTTGTGACTCAATGATTGTGTTATCGCGAATTGTCAGCACTTGATTCACTGCTGCTTTTTCAAGATCACTATTTTCAAAAGTCTTAATTTTCCCGGATACATAGGATACATTTTCAGAGCTTGCAGGCAGTTTTCCGATCGTGATATTCGCATTTTTTAAATCATTCTCAACGCTCGTACCACCTAAAACCTCCAACTTTTGCTCTTCATTATAATTATTAATGTAAACCGAATATAAAAATACATTCAAAATAGAGAATACGATGATAAAAATGGTTTTTGTTTTACTCCAATCCATTTGTATCACCTCCTACTTCTCGGTCAATCTCATCAATCGAATGCCATTGTCCATCAACCTTGTAGAACCACGTTGGCTCGAATAAATAGATTGAAGAACGTTTCACATCTTTTTTCATCGTAAAACCTACGCGTAATGCTGCGATCTCATTGAAATCAATTGATTGACTAGCCATTAGTTTTTGAATCACTTTTTCACCCGATAATAACTCGATCTGTTTATTCTTCTCTTGTGGAAGATACGCGAGTTTATAAGTAGGTCGGTTATAACGATAAATTCGGCCATTGCCCCAATACGTTTCAATTTTCGTAGTGCCTAAATCTGTTTCATAAACAGGCAGATTTTCAATATACAATTGATAGTCTACTTTTTGCGCATTGTAGTCGACCGATGAATAGCGATAATCACCTGTCCAACCACCATGTTGGTTAATGAAACCGAATGTATTCATGATCAAATTCGTCTTCTGAATATTTTCTTGATTCTCATTTGCTGTCGAATCTACAAAGTTCACTTTATAATTTTCGCGGTCAATCGTCATGATTGATTTATCGTCCGAATAACGGTCGACACCTTCTTTATTATCTGGGCTCATCTTAACAATTTTAGGCGTTAGGAATAATGCACTTTTAAAATCATCGATGCTCGTAGATGAAATCAGATACTTATACTGCTTCATCTTCTGAGGTTCAGTTGGTAAGAACAGTGTATTTGTATTATCTCGCTGAACCGGTGTATAGCTTGGATAATTCTTTAATTCACTCAAAATTTTCTTTTCAAATGTTTTTTCGTTTTGAATTTTAATTTTGGCTCTATATAGTTGTTTTTGCTTCGCATTTGAGAAGAATACCGTTAACTCATTCGCTGGTACATCATCTTGATTTAAGCTGCTCCAACTAATAATCATGTGATCAAAGCTTACTTCCGGTACTTTTTTGCCGATGATTGGCAAAACATTTTGGAAGATTGGCATAGGGACTTCACTATCAAATTGGAAGATTAAACGATTATCTAACAACATTAAATCATTCAATTTTGAAATACTGAAATTATTACTTACTGCTGATACATCAGATAATTCCCATTTTTTTAATTCATCAAAAACACGCGTCATGTCAGATGTATCTGCTGTTCCTGTCCAATCACCATTTTGATTCACTAATAAACGGTACGGTTGAACTACTTCAGAAATTTGGCGTTTCTGCTCCATAGATATATCAATCGCATTCGTCTTATCTACTTTTTCGTAGTTCGGGTGATAGGACCAAATTGAGAATGTCAGCGTTACACTCATTAATACTAGAACGATTAATACGATTGTTTTCGTCTGCTCTAAATATTTCAATCCCATTCACCACCCTCGTCACCATTATTCGGCAAGGTGAAGAATATAGATGATCCCTTACCTTCTACTGAAGTAGCCCAAATTTGACCACCATGTGCATTAATCATCTCTCTTGAAATCGCAAGACCTAAACCAGTTCCACCCATTGAACGCGCTCTCGCTTTGTCCACACGGTAGAAACGGTCGAAAATACGGTCTACATTTTCTGGAGGAATCCCCATCCCTGTATCCGTAACCTCAACTAATAGTTGCTCATCATTCGTTGATAATTTGAAGCGTATATATCCACCATCTGGCGAATATTTCAAAGCATTTGAGATGATATTATCGATTACTTGCGTGATCTTGTCGGTATCAATCTCGACATAAATCGGCGCATCCGGTAATTCTCGAATGAACTCAACTTCCTTCGATTTCGACATTTCAAAACGATTAATGATGCGGTCGAAGAATTTAACGAAATCAACGAAATCTGTATTCAATTCATATTCGCGACTATCCATACGTGATAATTGAAGTAAATCCGACACTAAGCGGATCATACGCTCAGTCTCAGTACGTGTCACATTTAAGAAAGTTGGCGCGATATTCTCGTCTTTCCATGCACCATCCGCCAATGCTTCTAAATAACTGCGCATCGTCGTAAGTGGTGTACGTAATTCATGCGAAACGTTTGATACGAATTCGCGACGTTCCATCTCAATTTTCTCTTGCTCGGTAATATCATGTAATACGACAATTAGGCCGTTTACAAAACCTGTCTCTTTTTGAATAACAGAGAAGTTAGCACGCCAAATATATGGGTGATCCCACGAACTAAAATCAAGGTTGATCGAATCTTGCATATGAATTAAATCTTCAAAAGTATATTCATCATCAACACTCAATACTTCCGTGATTGAACGGCCCATTAATTCATTGTTTTCGGAAGCTAAAAGTTTTTGTGCGGGTGTATTAATTAAAATAATCTTCCCTTTACGATCCGTCGCTATTACACCATCCGTCATATTCGTTAAAACGGACGCAAGTTTACGACGTTCACCTTCAGTTGTAGAGTGTGCTTCTTGTAACCGGTTCGTAAGATGGTTGAATGAAACAGCAAGTTGACCAATTTCATCATTACCATACACTTTTACTTTCCGTGAGAAGTTCCCTTTTGCCATCGCTACTGCCTGTCTTCTCATATCAGAGATTGGCTTCGTAATTGTTTTCGCAATAAATACACCTAGTACAATGGTGATCAACAGCGCAATTGCTGTACCACCTGCTAGGATTTTATTGATGGTTGCCATTTGCTCAAAAACGGATTCAATATTCGCTTTAACATAGATGACTCCTATGATTTTCCCTTTTGATTGAACAGGTTTCGCAACAACCCAAACCCGCTTATCCGTCTTGTCATCAATAGCTATTTTTTCTACCGGTGAGGCTGTTGTCATCGCTTGGCTGACGTTACTATCAACCGACCTCTGTCCGACAATCGATTGGCTACTATTATCTGAAGTCGCTAAAATTCGGTTATGTGCATCAATAACTCGAATTTCACGAATATCATCTGATGATAGTCCGCTAAGGATGTCTTTCAAATTGGCCTCTAAACTTGCATCATTTTCAGAATGGGTCTTCGTCATTTCTTCTTTAACGCTAAAATCGACCAGCTTAAGACGGTCCGTGATCGAAACCTCGAAGTTGTCTTTAAGCGTAGCCTCTAGTTTATTCGCAAAGTATAGACCCATAATTTGCATTGCTATAAGTATTAAAAGTACATAGATTAGTACAACTTTTACATGTACCGATCTAAAGAATCCTACTTTATGCATTCGTCATTACTCCTGTTCAGGATTTCTCAAATAGTACCCCACTCCACGGCGTGTAACGATCCACGCTGGATGACTTGGATTGTCTTCGATTTTTTCGCGCAGTCTTCTAATCGTTACGTCGACTGTACGTACATCGCCAAAGTAATCATAGCCCCATACTGTTTGCAGTAAATGTTCACGTGTCATTACTTGTCCAATATGTTTTGCTAAGTAGTGTAATAATTCAAACTCACGGTGTGTCAGCTCGATTGTTTCGTCTCTCTTCAACACTAAGTACGCTTCTGGTTGAATTGTTAATGAACCTACTACGATATCTGTAGAAGTCTCTTCTTCTTCAACTTCAGTCGTTCTTTGGTGGCGACGCATATTCGCTTTGACACGCGCTACAAGTTCTCGTGTACTAAATGGCTTCGTCACATAATCATCTGCACCTAACTCAAGACCTAAAACTTTATCGATTTCAGAGTCTTTCGCAGTAATCATAATGATTGGTGTATCGTATTTTTTACGTACTTCACGCACGACTTCCATTCCGTCTCTTTTTGGAAGCATAATATCTAAAAGAATTAAATCTGGTTTCTCTTCTTCTACTTTTTCAAGAGCTTCGTCACCATCATATGCTGTTACAACACGGTAACCCTCTTTTGTTAAATTAAATTGTAATATATCTGCAATTGGTTTTTCATCATCTACGACTAATACTGTCTTATCCAAACCATTTCATCCTCTCTCACGGTTAAAATTCTCTATCTCTATTTTGAAATAAGCTATTATTTCCTATCTAATTACTCTACCATGCTTTATGATTTATCGCATCTTTCGGCGTTTTTCTAGCAATTATTCCCCAGGAAATAATACACGAAATTTCACCTTCGTACTCTTAAGTTATCACATATTACGAGTAAGAACGTCTTTGATATAGGATTGTAAAGAAAATGAAAGATTATTGAATAAAATGAAAAAACGGAAACTGTCGTTAAACAGTCCCCGTCATTATGTTTCAAATATTATGCAGTTTTCTTACGACGTAAAATTGCTGCTCCAATTAGCAATAATACTAATCCCAGTGCTGTTGCACCATAAGCTACTGCTTCACCTGTTTGAGGTAATTTATTTTCTTCTTTGTCACCCGCAACAGTTGGTTTTTCAACCTGATTTGTCTCAGTTTTATCTATTTCAGTATCGCCATCAACTACTGGTTTTTCCCCACCGTTTGGATCATTAGGGTTTTCTTCAGTATCACCATCAACATCTACTGTCGGTTTTTCTGGCTCATTTGGATCTACTGGATCTACTGGATCTACTGGATCTACTGGTTTTTCCGGTGTAGCTTCGTTTGATACTGTTACATTCGTAACCTTACCATATGCGATTTCTACAGGAATTTCTTCCGTTGCAAGTTCATGACCTACTGGAGCTTTCGTTTCAATCAATTTGAATTCATTTGAAAGTGAAATTGGTTTACCATCTTTACCTTTTTTGATTACTAATGGTACATCTACTGTAACCTTACCATCTTTGTCCGTCACGATGCTTTCAACGATTGTTTTACCATCAGAATCGACTAACTTGAACTCCGCTCCTGGCAATAATTTTGATTCGTCCCCAGCACTTACTTTCGTAATAACTAATTGACCGAACGGACTCGTTGGAGCGTTCGTTACTGTAAGTTCCTGCTTATCTTTATCTACTGTAACCGGTATTTCATTTTCTAGTGAAACTTCGTAACCTTTAGTTGCTTGATCTTCTACTAATACATACTTTTTATAAAGTAATTTCGAGAATTCAAGTTTACCTTCTTTATCCGTTACACCTTTTTTAATGGCAATTTGTTTCTTGCCATCTTTATCTACACTCCAAAGCGTAAATTTAGTACCTTCAAGCGCTTTTTCTGGGTTATAGGCATCAACCTTCTTAATCGTTAATGAACCCGTCTTACCTGAACCTGAGCCTTCTGAAGTAGTGAGTACTACTTTAATACTTTCTTTTGAAGGACTCTTATCCGAAGTTACTTCATTTGATTTCGCATATGCTGTATTGGCAACGAACTCGCCGTCAGCCGCATTGATATATGAATCATATTCAATATAATAGGCTTCTTTAATATCTTTGTTGAATTTCAATTCGAATGAGCCATTGTCTTTCATCTTCACTGTGTAAAGTGATTTCGCAATTTCCTCACCTTTTTGGAATTTACCATCTGAAGTTGGAGTTGCTTTAAATACTTTAAATGAATCTTCTAATACGAAAGTATTTTCAGTTGGTGTATCGATTAACGTTGCGTTTGTAAGAGTAGATTGTGACATATTGAATGCTACAGTCCACTTAATCACATCGCCATCTTGTACACCTCTCTTAGAAGTTAACTCTCCACCATGTGTTACAGGAACTTTCGCAGTTAACTCTGAAGATTTTTTAGTACCTTCAACGCTGGCTTTATTGTTGTACTCTTTTGAAATAACACCATCTTCATCAATTGAAGAATACGTGATTTTATATGCAGATGAAATTGGTTCGTTAAATGTTAAGACAAAACCTGGTTTACCATCAATTACTTTTTCCACTACTGTGAAGTTTTTGAATTCGCCAGCGTCTGTACCTACACCACCATTAGCTAAATTAAGTTTCACAACTTTGAATGAATCAAGAAGTGGCTTTAAACCTTCTGGTGATACATCTTGGATTACTAATTTATCAACTTTTTCTTTGTTGTAGTTCACACCTAGAGTCCAGTTGAACTGCTTCTTCACATAATCATATGACCCTGATTTATAACCATTATTTTGTGACTCTTTTTCTGGAGTAAATGTAGCGTCACCATCAATTGTAAAGTCTTTTCCATTAACAGTTGTTGTCATTTGCGCTTTGTTGATGAAAGTGTTTTTGCCATCAACTGTTTGCGTTGTGTCGTAATCAGTTACATATGAAAGGCGTAGGTGATCTGTTACTGTTTTAAGGAATTTAATTTCAAATCCAGCTTCACCTTTGTTTTCTAATTTATAGTCACTACCTGCAACTAATTTAGCACCTTTTGAATCCGTAATAACGACCGTATCAGCTTTTAACATCTGTTCGGTAGAATTCCCCCATCTTCTATAAGTGGGGGATGAATACCGTTCAGTTTGAGGGTTACCGTTGGTAACTCGAAAACTGATATAAAGGTCTTATCGCCTTTTTCTTTTAGC
>NZ_QFVS01000051.1 GCF_003143955.1 Kurthia zopfii
CGAATCTACTTACATTTCCATTTAAAAAGAGCGAGCCACGCTTCATAAATGAAACGTGATCTCGCTCAAACCAATCGATTTTTATTCAATTGAAAACTCTCACCAACGTTATTTGACAAAGAGCCAATTTTCAAAGCAGGTCATTTTCTAAAAATGGCCTGCTTTTTATATGTATATAACGGATTTCTAACAACTGTATATTTTTTTCATGACAAACATCCTAAAATAGAGATTGTATGTTAAAATTAGCGAGAAACAACATACAATTATTGGAGGTCAGAAGGGTGAAGAATTTACAGAAAAATGTGATTATGCGATTTTCGATTGCAGCAGTAATGTTAGTCAGCATGATCCTACTAGCAATCCCAGGTAAGGCAAGCGCAGCAGATGAGTTAGGAATTCGCGCAAAAGCGGCTATTTTAATTGATGCTGATACAGGTAAAATACTATATGAGAAAAATGCTAACAAATCATTAGGGATCGCTAGTATGTCAAAAATGATGACAGAATACATATTATTAGACCAAGTAAAAGCTGGGAAAATCAAATGGGACCAAAAATATAAAGTATCTGAATATGCATATAAAATTTCACAAGAACGTGCTTTAAGTAATGTTCCTTTACGTGCGGATGGTGAATATACAATTCGTGAATTATACGATGCAATGGCGATTTATTCAGCAAACGCGGCAACAATTGCGATTGCTGAAACAGTGGCTGGCTCAGAAACAGCATTTATTAAATTGATGAATAAAAAAGCAAAAGAACTTGGATTAAAAGATTATACTTTCTTAAATTCTTCAGGTTTAAACAATGCTCAACTACAAGGTATGCAACCAAGTGGTACACCTAATAAAGGTGAGAATAAAATGCCTGCTAGTTCTGTAGCTTTATTAGCATATAATTTATTGAAAACACATCCAGAAGTATTAAAAACTTCAAGTATTGCTCGTAAAACCTTCCGTAAAGGCACAGATGATGCAATTAAAATGGATAACTGGAACTTCATGCTTAAAGGCTTAGTGTTTGAATATGAAGGCGTAGATGGTCTTAAAACAGGTACGACAGATTACGCTGGTTTATGCTTCACTGGTACTGCAAAACGCGGCAAGACTCGCTTAATTTCAGTTGTAATGGGCGCTTATAGTGCAGATGGTGATAAGACAGATAAAAAAGCGCGTTTTGATGAAACGAAGAAAATGTATGATTATGGATTTAACCAATTTTCTACAGAGAAAATCGTAAATAAAAATCAAGTAGTAAAGGGTCAAGAATCAATTGCTGTGAAAAACGGTAAAGAAGATACAGCTAAAATCGCTGTAAAAGATGAGCTATCAATGATGGTGAAGTCTGGTGAGGATAAAGATTATACTACGAAGATTATTTTAGATGAGAAAAGCTTAAAAGCACCAGTTAAAAAAGGTACTGTAGTTGGTCATGTTGAATTAACAAATAAAGCTGGTAAAGATTATGGCTTCATTGATCAAAAATCATCTAAACTAGATGTTGTAACGACTGAAGATGTTGAAGAAAAAGGTTGGTTCACTAAAATGTTTAGTGCAATTGGTGATTTCTTCTCAAATATGTGGAATAAAATATTCTAATGAAAAAGACTAACGCTCATGCGTTAGTCTTTTTTATTTATTTGCCAACAAGTCATTAATTGATGAATGGCTTGTTCGATATCGTCTTCTAAAATTCCCCCAAAACCGAGTAATAATTGCTGATCATAATCAGAATTTGCAGAAGCGAGATATTGCTCGATGGCTGAAATACGTATGCCATTTTGCAAGGCTAATTTGCTTAATTGTTTGGCACTTAGTTCATGCTGTGCTTTGATCATTATATGCATGCCTGCTTGTTCACCTGTTATAGAAATACAGTGATTATATTCATAGAAAACCTCAATAACTGCCTCTAATTTTCTTCGGTAAATCTTACGCATACGGTTTAAATGCTTTGAAAAATACCCATCTTTCATAAAACGGGATAAAGTGTATTGATCAATGCGTGGTACGGTACAAGTGTAGTAGCTATACATTTCATTATATTGAGGTAGTAATGATTCAGGTAATACAAAATAGGCGATCCGTAATGAAGGCATTAATGATTTTGAAAAAGTACTCATATAGATTACCTTTCCTTTGCGATCCATACCTTGAAGTGCTGCGATAGGTTTGCCAGTATATCTAAATTCACTATCATAGTCATCCTCGATAATGTAACGTCCATTTTGCTCATTTGCCCAATTTAAAAGTTGGATTCTACGAGAAGCAGATAAAATTGCCCCAGTAGGGAATTGATGTGAAGGTGTCACATAAGCGATGGATGCTTCAGATTTTTTTAATTGCTCAATTTTCATGCCATCTTCATCAACATCAATGGCCGTTGTATATTGATTGTTTTGGCTGAAAATATGATGTGTCATCGTGTAACCAGGATTTTCGACTGCGTAAATATTATTCTCTCCCAATAATTTCACAACCATTGGCAAAAGGTGTTCCGTCCCTGAACCAATGACGATTTGTTCAGGTTGGCAACGTACACCACGTGATTGATATAAGTAACTCGCAATTTCCTTCCGTAATTCATATTCCCCTTGCGCGTTCCCGACTAAAAGTAACTCGCCGTTCTCCTCATCTATTGAATCTTTCATATATTTTCTCCAAGTGGAAAAGGGAAAGGAAGGTAAATCGATTTGTCCTGGATTGAAATCTATTTTAATATCATATTTTGGCATATTTAAAAGCTTTTGGGGAGCTGCTGTATCGACATAAGCCAAAGTGTCGATATCCTCGACAAAGTAGCCTATACGGGCTTTAGAGAGTACATAACCCTCTGCTAAAAGCTGTCCGTAGGCTAATTCGACGGTTGTCTGGCTAATATTAAGAAATTCGGCTAATTTTCGTTTCGAAGGTAATTTTTCATCGGTTAAAATATTTCTCTCAATAATGCTGTTTTTAATGGCTTCATAAAGTTGTTCATAGAGCGGTGTATCAATGTTTTTGTCTAATTGAAACATAAGCATATCCATGTGAAGACCTCCATCTGACCTTGTTAAATATATTAAAACTGAATCTTTTAAAAAGGTCAACAGAAAATTAATATGGAACATATAGAAAACAAAGGGAGGAATTAACATGGTTCAATTAGGTACAGATTTAGTAAAACGAGGTATGGCTCAAATGCAAAAAGGTGGCGTTATTATGGATGTCATCAATGCGGAGCAAGCAAAAATTGCTGAAGCGGCTGGGGCAGTAGCGGTGATGGCGTTAGAAATGGTACCATCTGATATTCGAAAAGCGGGTGGCGTGGCACGAATGGCAGATCCGCGTATTGTGGAAGAAGTAATGAATGCTGTATCGATTCCGGTCATGGCGAAAGGGCGAATTGGTCATATTGTGGAGGCGCGTATTTTAGAATCAATGGGTGTGGATTACATAGATGAGAGTGAAGTATTGACGCCAGCGGATGAGGAATATCATTTATTAAAAAATGAATTTAAAGTTCCTTTCGTTTGTGGTTGTCGTGATTTAGGTGAAGCAGCAAGACGAATCGGTGAGGGAGCTTCAATGCTTCGTACGAAAGGTGAACCGGGGACTGGAAATATTGTCGAAGCCGTACGTCATATGCGTAAAGTAAATGCGCAGGTGAAGCAAATTATTCACATGGAACGTGATGAGTTGATGACAGCTGCAAAAGAATTGGGTGCACCATATGAAGTGTTATTAGAAATCCAAAGACTTAAGCGATTGCCGGTCGTCAATTTTGCAGCGGGTGGTATTGCGACACCAGCAGATGCTGCATTAATGATGGAATTAGGCGCTGACGGTGTATTCGTTGGATCAGGCATTTTCAAATCGGAATGTCCTGAAAAGTTTGCGAACGCGATTGTTCAAGCAACGACGCATTACCAAGATTATGAACTAATTGCGAAAGTGTCAAAAGAGATTGGAACACCGATGAAGGGGATTGAAATCTCGACATTGGCTCCAGAATCAAGAATGCAGAATCGAGGTTGGTAAGATGAAAATCGGTGTATTAGCTTTACAAGGTGCAGTCGAGGAACATTTGGATGCTATTCGAAAGATAGGTGCAGAAGGAATTCAAATCAAATCTAAAGAACAATTAGAGGAAATTGATGGACTCATTCTACCAGGTGGCGAAAGTACGGCCATGCGAAAGTTAATTGATTTTCATGAGATGATGCCAGCACTACAAGCTTTTGATAAGCCAATTCTAGGAACTTGTGCAGGGGTAATTCTTTTAGCGGATCATGTTGAAAGTAATGAAACACATATTGGTGGTTTAAAAGTGTGGGTAAGAAGAAATTCATTTGGAAGGCAGATTGATTCTTTTTCAGCTCCTTTAGAAATTGTTGGTTTTACATCATCATATGAAGCGGTATTTATCCGAGCGCCTCAAATGGATGAGGTTGGAGAAGATGTTGAAATACTCGCCTCATACAATGGGAGAATCGTCTTAGTGCGTCAGGGGAATAAAATTGGTTGTGCTTTTCACCCTGAATTAACTGAAGATTTACGTATTATGCAAATGCTGAAAGAAATGATCCTGCAGAGTAAACTTGCACATCCATCAAATGTATTGTAAAGTATGGTTAAATTAATATTTATTACGATGATGGGAAGTAGTAGCAGGTGAGTTCATTTTTAGAGAGTCGGCGGGTGGTGGAAGTCGATAGTGAACCTTGTGAATCCGTCCTGGAGTTGCTCGGTCGAAATATATAGTAGACTGTAGCCGGCTATTGAAGCCGTTATAAATTGAAGCGGATTAGACTGTAGAGTTTAATCAATTAGGGTGGCAACGCGGGTAGCTCTCGTCCCTTTACTATGGGGATGGGGGCTTTTTTGCGTTTTTTCCTAGATTTATACTTCAATACATCGAATTTGAAATGGAGGAATGAACATGTTAGATATTAAACGTGTACGTGCAAATTATACCGAGATCAAAGAAAAATTAGCGCACAGAAATGAAGATTTAGGAACTTTTGATCACTTTGAAGAATGGGATCAACAACGCCGTGAATTAATCGCAAAAACAGAAGTATTAAAAGCGGAACGTAATAAAGCTTCTGAAGCGATTGCTCAAAAGAAACGTAATAAAGAAAATGCGGATGATGCGATTTTACAAACACGCGAACTTGGCGACAAAATTAAAGAACTTGATACGCAATTAAATGAAGTAGAAGAAAAATTCCATCATATGATGATGCGTCTTCCAAATATTCCTCACGAATCAGTACCGGTTGGTGAAGATGAAGATGCGAACCAAGAAGTTTACACTTGGGGTGAATTACCAAAATTTGATTTCGAAGCTCAACCACATTGGGATTTAGGCACTGGCTTAAATATTATTGATTTCGAAAGAGCTGGTAAAGTAGCTGGAAGTCGTTTCGTATTCTACCGTGGAGCGGGTGCTCGTCTTGAACGTGCGTTAATCAACTTCATGATGGATTACCATGCAGATCACCACGGTTACGAAGAAATGCTGCCACCGTACATGGTAAACCGCACAAGTTTAACAGGAACTGGTCAACTTCCAAAATTTGAAGAAGATGCATTCTTAATCGAAAAAGAAGATTATTTCTTAATTCCAACAGCTGAAGTACCAGTAACAAACTTCTACCGTGATGAAATTCTTCCTGTAGACATTTTACCAAAAGGCTTCAATGCATACAGTGCAAGCTTCCGTTCAGAAGCGGGTTCTGCTGGTCGCGATACACGTGGTTTAATTCGCCAACACCAATTTAACAAAATTGAGTTAGTGCGTTTTGTAAAACCAGAAGAATCTTATGAGCAGTTAGAATTACTAACGGGTCATGCTGAAACAATGCTGAAAGAATTAAAATTACCATACCGTAAACTATTAATGTGTACTGGTGATTTAGGTTTCACTGCTGCTAAGAAATACGATTTAGAAGTATGGATTCCAACACAAGGCGTTTACCGCGAGATTTCTTCATGTTCAAACTTTGAAGATTTCCAATCACGTCGTACAAATATCCGCTTCCGTCGCGAAAAAGGCGCTAAACCAGAATATGTACACACATTAAACGGTTCAGGTCTTGCGGTAGGTCGTACAGTTGCTGCAATTCTTGAAAACTACCAACAAGCTGATGGTTCTGTCGTAGTACCAGAAGTTTTACGTCCATACATGGGCGGTTTAGAAGTAATTTCTAAATAATATTTCAAAAAAAGAGCGAGCTATGGAAAGTTTCTTTCCGTAGCTCGCATTTTTATTTTTCTTCTGCTAGTTTGCGTAATCTCTTTTCTTCCTTTTTACGCGCGCGTAATTCTCTAAAGAAAGTAGAGAGTAATTCACCGCATTGTTCTGCTTTGATTCCTTCTGTCACTTCGCATTCGTGGTTCATGCGTGAGTCATTTAGCAAAGTGTAAAGTGAGTGAACACATCCAGCTTTAATATCTCTCGCACCGTAAACTACACGTGGAATTCGAGATTGTAAAATAGCACCTGCACACATAGGACATGGCTCCAGTGTTACATAAAGCGTCGTTTCTTCTAATCGCCAGCTACCTATTTTTTCACAGGCTTGTTGAATGGCCATTAATTCGGCATGTGTCACAGCATTTTGTGTTGTTTCTCGTAAATTATGGGCGCTTCCAATTACCTCATTGTTATGAACGATAATCGCACCGATTGGAACTTCACCAAGCGCACCAGCTTTTTCGGCTTCAGCTATGGCGAGATCCATAAAGTATTCGTCTGTAAAATTCATTTTACCCGCTCCTCGTAGCGTTATTTTAGCATGATTATTTGGATAAAGCGAAAGGGTGTTACTCGATTTCACAGTGTGATAAAATATAATTTACTGATGAAAAAAACGAAGGGAGAGCTTCCGATGCCTGTACCATTTATAGCAGTAGAAGGTCCTATTGGTGTTGGAAAGACATCACTCTCAAGTAGAATCGCCGAGAATTTTGGATTTGATTTATTGAAAGAGATTGTTGATGAAAACCCATTTTTAAATAAATTTTATGAAGATATTGATGAGTGGAGCTTTCAAACAGAGATGTTTTTCTTGTGTAACCGTTATAAACAATTAAAAGATGTGAAAAAAACATCGATTAATTTAGAAAAACCAGTTGTGGCAGATTACCATGTATTTAAAAATCTTATTTTCGCAAAACGCACATTGCAAGAGCAGGAATATGATAAATACGAAAAGATTTATGAAATTCTAATTAGTGATATGGTCACACCGAATGCAGTAATATATTTGGAAGCGACTGTAGATACATTAATGCAGCGAATTGCGATGCGTGGCAGAGAGTTTGAAAAAATGATTAAACGAGATTATATGGAGCAGCTCGTGGCGGATTACAAAGAGTATATCGACAGATTTGAACGTGAAAATCCTTCGATTCCAGTACTTCGAATTAATGGTGATGCTTGCGATTTCGTGAAAAATGAATATGATTTACAAAAAATTCTTCGAGAAGTAGAAGAATTGATCGGTAAAAGGAGTATAAACCAATGAATTTAAGAGAAAAATATAATATCCCTGCAAATGCAGTGATTACAATCGCGGGTACTGTTGGTGTTGGGAAATCGACAATGACGAACGCTTTAGCAAATGCTTTAAATTTCCGTACTTCATTTGAAAAAGTGGATACGAACCCATACTTAGATAAGTTTTATGAGGATTTTGAGAAATGGAGCTTCCATTTACAAGTGTATTTCTTAGCTGAGCGCTTTAAAGAGCAGAAACGTATTTTTGAATATGGTGGCGGTTTTATTCAAGATCGCTCGATTTATGAAGATACTGGTATTTTTGCGAAAATGCATTATGACAAAGGTACAATGACGCCAACAGACTATGAAACGTACAAGAATTTATTCGATGCGATGGTTATGACACCATATTTCCCTCATCCTGATTTATTAATTTATATTGAAGGGCCTGTGGAAGATATTATTGCTCGTATTGCTGAACGTGGTCGTCCGATGGAACAGCAAACGGATAAAGCTTATTGGTTAGAGATGCATGATCGTTATGAAACGTGGATTGACCAATTCAACGCTTGCCCTGTATTACGATTAGATATTAATGATTATGATCTAATGAAAAATCCTGAAACAGTTGAAGTGATCGTCGAAAGAATCGGCCATTTCTTAGAACAAACTTCTCATTTACGTAGAGGTGTATAGAATTTTAGAAGCTGCGATTTTGAATCGTAGCTTTTTTTATGCTTTCCGTGTATATTATAAAATATAATAATTCGTATAGGAAAGGTTGGTATTAAATGAAGAAACCAGTTTCAATTCCTCGTCCACTAGTGAGAGTGAATCAATGGACGATCTTACTTAGTGTATTAATCGCGTGGACAACACAAACATCTTGGGTATTATTAATCCCTCTAATGGCTAATTTAGGTGGTTTATTATTCAATTTCAATCCGATTATGAAAGCTGCTCGACCTTTATTGAAGAAACCAATGTCTACGTATATACCTGAAGATGTAACGCAGCAGAAATTTAATTCTACGATTGCCATAACGTGTTTAGTGGTTGCATATGTATCTTGGATTGCGGGCAATTTCTTAGTTGCTTCAATTTTCATGTCGGCAGTTGCACTTGCTTCATTTGTTGCAATACTAGGTTTTTGCGTTGGCTGTTTCCTATTTTTCCAAATCAACCAATTAAAATATAAATTAAAAAGAAGAAGCGCATAATGAAATGTGCTTCTTCTTTCTCGAATCGATTATTTTTTATCTACAATAATATAAGGTTGTAATTGGAATGGTTTAGGTGCTACATTGCGGTCTTTCCACATGCTGAACCATCTTTCAAGAGGGAAGTAGTAGTAACCATCTTGCCAATGATCAGATGTATCGTAAGGATCTGCAAAAATAAGCATATCATCACCAATTTCAGGTGTGCCGCCATTGTCATAGCCGATAATCGCTTGCCAATGTCCGTCCCAATCGCCCCATTCGACCATAATTGGACGCTCAGCTTTAAGATGGCCAGTTAACCATTTTACAAAGAAGCTATCTTTGGCATCGTCTACATATTTTGTTGAGGCATCGTTATTTTCAGATGTATAAAGGCTGCCGTATGTGAATGGAGCAGGTAGGTTACCGACATCAGATGGTGTTTTACCGTCTTTTTCAGAGATAAGGTCTGATTTTTTCACCTGTTCTTTATAGCTTGTTTCGACAACTTTAAAGCCATCAAGATTGTTGAAGTAATTATATAATTTCTCGACATTCGTTCCGTACTCATAGAAATTATTCGCTGTACCAGGTTTAGCGCCTTTCACATCTTCGTCAGTAGAAGATTTCATCGCAGTTGCTAAGTCCCATTCGGTTACATCTGTTTTACCGAAGTGATGCAACACCATTAGCGAGGTTGTATTTCCACAAGCCCATTCCGTTGTCTGTTGCATTGTCTTAAATTTCGGGATGATCGTTAGTTCATCATCAGATTTCATGTTATAGAAGTCAGGATGCTTATAGTATTTTGAATCTGCGTGATCGCCTTTGTTTGCATATGCATCAGCGCCGCCATTTTCATCGTAATCCTTGCCTTCAATTAGATTTGTTTTAACTGCTACAGTAGTTTCGGGAGATGTTTTTACATCTGCTCCTTTTGTTGAATCGTCCGCTCCTTGTGAATTCGTGCTTGAGCACGCAGATAATAGTAGCATTGCGGATGCCATAACTGCTGTAAGGGTTCTTTTCATTTATCCCCATCCTTTTCATTTTTTGTCACAAGAACTAATTATAATGAGAAAAAGAGGATTTGCAATAATTTTTTGAAAAATAAATCTATTAAAAAGAGCAAAAAAAAACCCGTTACATAATCGTAACGAAGTAGTAAAAATGGAGGAGGTAGAGGGATTCGAACCCCCGCGCGATTTGACTCGCCTGTTGGTTTTCAAGACCAATCCCTTCAGCCGGACTTGGGTATACCTCCAACATAATATGTGTGCAGTTGTTTTACTGACATAACATAATTTAACACGACTTTTCAGATTGGTCAATACTTTTTAAGAAAAAAATAAAAATAATGAAATTCTATTTTAGAATATAAATAAACTATGGTTTTGGGTTGATTTTTCGAAAGATCCTTAGTAGTATTGTAACTACCGTGCTAGGTGGGAAGGTAGCGGTGTCCTATAACTCGCAATCCGCTTTAGCGAGACTGAATTCCCTTCTGAGGCTTTCTGTATGTTTGGTCTGCCTCTTGCACGCAGTGTTGACGATTGGGTCCTGCGCAATGAGTTCCCACGAACCATGTCAGGTCCGAGAGGAAGCAGCATTAAGTGGTCAAACTTATGTGCCGCGGGATCGCCTAATCTGAGCTAGCGACAAGAGTAACGCTTGTGTACAACTGTCGACGAAGGGTGCATGGTATTACCATGACATTCCAAACTCACTCGAATTCATTCGAGTGAGTTTTTTTATTTTTACTGGCATCTATATGCTATAATATATGTATGAAATTGAACGAAAAGGAGAGCGGAATCGGTGACATATCAAGCCTTTTATCGAGTTTACAGACCACAATCATTCAGAGAAATGTCTGGGCAAGCTCACGTAAAGAAAACACTACAAAATGCTTTACAAGCAGATCACACGACACACGCATATTTATTCTCCGGGCCGCGTGGTACAGGGAAGACCAGTACAGCGAAAATTTTCGCTAAAGCTTTAAATTGTGAACATTCACCTGTTGCTGAGCCTTGTAATGAATGTGCTACGTGTAAAAGTATTACCGAAAATGCACACCCAGATGTAATTGAATTCGATGCGGCGTCTAATTCACGAGTTGAAGAAATCCGTGAAATTATCGAAAAAGTACGTTTCGCTCCAGCAAGTGCGCGATTTAAAGTTTATATAATAGATGAAGTGCATATGCTTTCAACAAGTGCATTCAACGCTTTATTAAAAACATTAGAAGAACCACCTGCTCACGCCAAATTTATTTTAGCGACTACAGAGCCACATAAAATTCCTGCGACGATTATTTCACGTTGTCAGAGATTTGATTTTAAACGCCTTTCTTCACAAGATATTGTCGACCGCATGAAAGTTGTTTTAGATGATATCGGTAGAGGATACGAAGAACAAGCGCTAAAAGTTATTTCGCAAGCTGCCGCTGGTGGTATGCGTGACGCTTTAAGTATGCTTGATCAAGTGGTGTCGTTTAGTGATGAAGACGTAAAATTAGAAGATGCACTTTTTGTCACAGGGTCAATTGGCCAAGATGTATTCTATCAACTTGTTGAACATATCAAAAATAAAAATGTAGCGGATGTCTTAGGGCTTCTAGAGCAGTTAATGGATGATGGTAAAGATTCTGTGAGGCTTTCAGAAGATTTGATTACATTCTTTAGAGATTTATTGTTGATTCAAACAGCTCCGGATTTAGGTGATTTATTAGAACTTGCTTCTAATGAAGATAAATTTATTCAGTTGGCGAATGAATTTTCATTAGACACTCTATATGGTTATATCGATATCCTTTCGAAAACACAGCAAGAGATGAGATTCTCATTGCATTCAAAAGTGTATTTAGAGACAGCTTTGCTGAAGATGCTTCAGTCGGGTAAACCGGTTGTAATGCAAAACCAAGCTGCCCCAACTGTGGAAATTCCGGATTTATCTGCACTTCAAATGAAGGTAGAGCAGTTAGAGAATTTAGTGCGCAATCTTCAAGTGAGTGGTGTGCAAGGGCAATCTGCGCCAACACCACAGAAGAAACGTCCGAAAACAACGAGTTCATTTAAATCACCGAATGGTCGCGTAACTGAAATTTTAAAAGTTGCTACGAAATCGGATATTCAAGGGATTAAAGAGAATTGGATGACGGCGATGCAGCAATTATCGAAGTCGCATGAAGCGTTATTGGCAGATTCTGAGCCAGTTGCAGCATCTCAAGACGCATTTGTGTTAAAATTCAAACATGAGATCTTATGTAGAATGGCTGCGGAAAATAGTGATTTACTGCAACATTTCACACAAACATTAGCAGGGCTAACTGGTAAGAGATATGAAGCGGTGTTTATCCCAGAAGAGGATTGGAACCACGTGAGGAATGAATTTGTCCGTAAATATAAGGCGAATTCAGATAATTCTTCAAGTGTGGCAGATAACTCTGGCAATGAAGTGGATGAGCCTGTACAATCTTTGATAGATATTGAACAAGTTGAAGATGCCGATACAATTATTTCAGAGGCAGAAAAACTGTTTGGTAAAGATTTTGTTAATATAGAAGAATAGAATTTACTAGGAGGAATTATTATGCGCGGAATGGGTAACATGAACAACATGATGAAACAAATGCAAAAAATGCAAAAGAAAATGGCGGAAGCTCAAGCAGAACTAGAAGTTGAAGTATTCGAAGGTTCAGCAAGTAACGGATTAGTTAAAGTAACAATGACAGGTAAAAAAGTTGTGACTGACGTTACAATCGATCCTGAAATTGTAGATCCTGAAGATGTAGAATTACTACAAGATATGATCATCATCGCAACAAATGAAGCAATCAAAAATGTTGAAGAAAAAACAAACTCAACAATGGGACAATTCACTCAAGGATTAAACATTCCTGGGTTCTAGGAGGTCGTTTGGATGCATTATCCAGAACCGATATCCAAACTAATCGATAGTTTCATGAAATTGCCAGGCATTGGCCCGAAGACAGCCTCTCGTCTGGCTTTTTTCGTCTTAACGATGGAAGAGGATACCGTATTAACTTTTGCTAAGTCATTAGTCGATGCAAAAAGAGATTTAACGTATTGTTCAGTGTGTGGACACATAACGGATGTTGATCCGTGTCATATTTGTCAGGATGCGCAGCGCGACCGTACGACTGTGTGTGTAGTACAAGATCCTAAAGATGTTATTGCAATGGAGAAAATGCGTGATTATCACGGTCTTTATCATGTGCTTCATGGTGCAATTTCACCTATGGATGGCATCGGTCCTGAAGATATTAATGTTCCAACGCTTATTAAAAGATTACAAGATGCAGAAATCGAAGAATTAATACTTGCGACTAACCCTACTATAGAAGGGGAAGCTACTGCGATGTATATTTCGCGTTTAGTTAAACCTTCTGGAATCAAAACTACGAGAATCGCTCATGGTTTACCAGTAGGTGGCGATTTAGAATATGCTGATGAAGTAACTTTATCAAAAGCTTTAGAGGGAAGAAGAGAGTTATAGAATAGAGGCGGCTTACTTGTTCTTTAAAAATAAACAACGATTAAGAAAAGAGCATGACGAAAAACTGGTTTATTTAATTAAACAATCGAAGCAAGAGTTAGATAACCTACAGCAAATTGAGGATCTTGTAGATGGCTTCAGTCTAGATACAATCGCTCAAAAGAAGATTGCTGAAAGTAAGTACTTCTATTTGTTTAAAGAAGCCCGAATTCGCAAAGTGCAACTTAAATAGTTACTTATATAGAAGAAACGCAATGGATTGTTTTAATCTATTGCGTTTTTTAAATTAATGCTTGCATCGAATAAATAGGCGTGGTACTATAGTTAAGTCGTCAAAACGACACAGTAACTTTTCAAAAGTTATTTTAAAATAAGTAATTGACAAATGGAAATTTGAATGTTATTATATTATAAGTCGTCAAGCAAGACGCGAACGAAACTTAAAAAACAATTTTTAAAAGTTGTTGACATCATCAAGTTATGGTGATATAATTAGTAAGTCGCTAACGAGTGATGCAAACATGAACCTTGAAAACTAAACAAGCAAGAAGTTAATCACAATAAAGTCTTATCACTTAGTGATAAGCAATTGTTATCATAGATAACGCTAGCAAAGCAAATGAGCTTTCAAACACTTTTTATGGA
>NZ_QFVS01000052.1 GCF_003143955.1 Kurthia zopfii
TCGATTTAGAGCCAAAATACTATTAGCAATCAAGTACAAAAAGGTTGGTTTACATCTGGGCTGAATTAATAAAGGTGAATGAAATTGAAAATCCAATTTCATTCACCCCAACATTTGACACAGAGCCAATATTTAAAGATAGCAGGAGTGTTAGAGTAAATGAAAAAATGGATTTTTTTAATTGTAGGCTTAGTAATTTTAGCAGGTGCATCAATCGCAGCAGTTCAACTAATTGAAAATGATCGTTCTGAAATATCTCAACAAGAACATAATAAAGGAATCAATAAACCTAAAGCTGAGAAAGAAAAAACAGCGATAGAAAAAGAAGAACCTATAAAAGATCAAAATACATCTAACATGAAAATTAAAAGTGAAGAAGCATTGCTAATTGATTTAAGTTCAGAAAAAGTGCTTTTTGCTAAAAATGCAGATCAAAAAGCATACCCAGCTTCACTTACAAAATTAATGACTGTATTAGTTGGGGTAGAAGAGAATAAAAATATACATTCGATCGCAGAAGTACCAGCAGCCATCTTCCCTTATTTAACGAGCGCTAATGCATCAATGGCCGGATTCAGCCCGAATGAGAAAGTTACAATTGAAGATTTACTGAATGGTGCAATGCTTCCTTCAGGCGGCGATGCTTCTCTAGCACTAGCATTACACACAGCTAAAAATGAGAAAGCATTTGTTAAATTAATGAATGAAAAGGCTAAGGCATTAGGTATGACGAATACGAATTTTAAAAATGTAGAAGGCCTACATGAAAAAGGACATTATACGACAGCACATGATCTAATGAAGCTCATGACATACGGTATGAAAATCCCTGCATTCAAAAAGGTAATTACAGCTCAAAAATATTATGTGAAACCAACGAATATGCATCCGAGTGGATTAACACTCAATAGCTCATTATTTACAAAATTAGATATGAATAAGAAACGTGGGTACACATTATTAGGTGGTAAAACGGGTTATACACCTGAGAGTGGCTTATCATTAGCGTCGATTGCTAAAAAGAATGGAAAGTTATATGTAGCTATTACAATGAATGCACCTGGTACGAATCGAACAACGCAATACAATGTATTAGATTCATTAGATTTATATAAATCAATTAAATAATCTAAACCACTTCAGCAGAAATACGTTGAAGTGGTTTTTTGAATTGCTGTAAATATACTCAATTACATTATTCAATGCTAAAATAGTAATGAGAAGTAAACAGACAAGTAATAGAGGAGTGTATATATGAAAGTAATCGATTTGCACTGTGATGTATTATATAAATTAGCAGGAACTGAAGAAGGGGCTAGTTTTAAAAATAGCGAACAATTAGATGTCAATTTAGAAAAGTTGAAAAAAGGCGGAGTGAAGGCACAAGTATTCGCAATTTTTGTTGATGACCATTTAAATGAAACACAAAGATATATGGAAGCGCTAAGACAAGTTGAGAAATTCCAATATGAAGTCATTGCGCCTTTTGAAGAAATGGTTCATATTACGAATTGGCAACAGCTTGAACAGTTAGAGGCACATCAAATAGGCGCTATATTGAGTCTAGAGGGCTGTGATGCGATTGGCGATAGTATGGAGAAGCTACAGTCATTTATTGATGCTGGCATACTACTAGCAGGTCTTACATGGAATCATGAGAATGCGGTAGCTTATGGAGCTAATGAAGATGCGACCAAGGGGTTGAAACCATTCGGCTATGAAGTTGTTCAAAAATTGAATGACGCCAATATTATTGTGGATGTATCCCATTTAAATGAACAAGGATTTTGGGATGTATTGAAAGTAGCAGATCGCCTAATCGCAAGCCATTCAAATGCGTATGCGATTAGACCACATCAACGAAACTTAAAAGATGAACAAATTAAAGCGTTGATTGAACATGGTGGTCATATGCACTGTGTATTCTATCCACTATTTATTAAAGAACATGACCCAGTTAAAATTACAGATTTAATCGAGCATATCCAACATATTGCGAATCTTGTGGGTGCAGATAAAATTGGTTTAGGTTCAGACTTTGATGGCATTGATCAAAAAGTGATTGGACTTGAAAATGCCTCACAGTATCCTATGTTTTTAGAATTATTGAAGCCGCATTTTACAGAAATTGAAATTGAAGGAATCGCAGCAAATAATTTCGAACGATTTATTTCTGTAATCGAATAATTCAGCATTTATTATGTGCTGAATCCCTTATAAAGATGTATGATAGTAGAGGATAAATAAGTATGTACGAGTAAATTCAAAGTTTTTAATGAGGATTTACTGACGGAGGTAATTTTGATGAATCATAAATTGTCGACTACAAACGACGATCTTAAAAATACTGATCAGTCGACAGTCCGATTTTATATTGAAACACTAGAAATTGATCGACTTTCAGCGCTACCGTTTTTCGAAGCTGGCGAAAAGAGTTTCGAGGGAATGCGTTATTTTTGGCAAAATCGTGAGAAGAATTTTACATTAGTGGGTCTTGGAAATGCCTATACAATCGAAAGTAATGAAGAAAATCAACGTTACACAAATGTAGAGAATCAATGGAAACAACTACTACAAGGTGTAGACTATGAAAATTTACTTCAACAACCAATCCTTTTTGGTAGTTTTACTTTTGATCCTAAAAAAGGCGTTTCAGATGAATGGTCTAATTTTTCACATGCGAACTTTGCATTAGCTACACATCAATTAGTTATTCGAAATGAAAAAGCATATGTGAATACTCATATTGTAAGCAAGCAAAACATTTCAGAAGAGCAGATTTCAAAACTGTTGGCAGAGCGTGATGAAATAATTCACCAAGCACAGGTGAAAGGTTCAAAAACATATGCAAAACCTGTCGTTAATAAGATGACTGAACCTTTTAAAGAAGAGTATTTAAAATCAATCTCAAATGTGACGGATGCGATAAAAGATGGGCAAGCGGATAAAGTGGTCATTGCGCGTTCATTAGCATTGCGTTTCGATGAGAAGGTAGATCCGACAAATGTATTGACGCAAGTATATAATGAGCAGCCTGAAAGTTATTTATTTGGGCAGGAGAATGGAGAGAATCTATTTTTCGGTGCTTCACCAGAGCGACTAGTTTCGGTGAAAGATGGCCAAGCTTATTCATCATGTATTGCGGGGTCAATTAAACGCGGCGCTACGAAAGAACATGACAATGCATTAGGAGCAGAATTATTAAATGATGCGAAAAATCTACAAGAACATCAGTATGTTGTTGATATGATTACTTCATCATTTGAAGATACTTGTTCGAGTTACACGGTACCCGAAAGTCCGCAACTGCTGAAAATCAGAGATATTCAACATCTGTACACGCCTGTTGAAGGTTACTTAAATGACGGTGCGACGATTTTACAAATGGTTGAAAAACTACATCCGACACCAGCACTTGGTGGAGCTCCTCGTGGAAAAGCGATGGAGATGATTCGTCAATATGAGCCGATGAACCGCGGGATTTATGCTGGCCCAATTGGTTGGTTAAACGCGGAAGGTGATGGAGAATTTGCGGTAGCGATTCGTTCAGCGCTTTTACAAAAGGATCAAGCGTATCTTTATGCGGGAGGCGGAATTGTCGCAGATTCTGAACCGCAAAGTGAATATGAAGAAACTTTAGTGAAGTTTAGACCGATGTTACGTGCATTAGGAGGAAAGTTAAATGACGAATAAGGAAGTTTTAACAGAATACGTCTATCAAATGATTTCGGCATTATCATCATATGGTGTAAAAGATGTTGTTATTAGTCCTGGATCGCGTTCGACTCCCTTAGCGTACGCATTTGCTTCTTCAAAAGAATTCCGTATTGTGCGCCATGTAGATGAGCGTTCAGCAGGTTTTCTAGCATTAGGTATGGCAAAAACTGCATCTGCACCTGTTGTACTTCTATGTACTTCTGGAACTGCGGCGGCGAACTATTTCCCAGCGATTGTAGAAGCATATTATGCTCGTATTCCTTTAATCGTTCTAACAGCGGATCGTCCGCATGAATTACGTGGAGTCGGTGCGCCGCAAGCGATTGATCAGCCGAATTTATATGGGCATCATGTGAAGTGGACTGTCGATTTGCCGATTCCAGATGGCGAAAGTCCGACATTGCCTCATATTGAGCGTCATATGGCGAGAGCGACTTCTTTAGCGATGACTTCACCGAGAGGGCCTGTACACATTAATGTGCCTTTCAGAGAGCCGCTATTGATTCATTTTAAAGATGAGTTGCCAGCAATTACTTTCAATCAAGCTGATTTAGCTGAACTGACACCAACTGCACGAGGTATTGATCTACTTGAACAAGCGATTAAATCTGCTGAAAAAGGATTCTTAATTATTGGGGAAATGGATCAGTCTGTTTCTCAAGATATTTTATGGAGTTTTATTCGTCATTTGAAATGGCCTGTGCTTGTGGAGAGCCTTTCACATTTACGTTCAAATATACCGGAAGATTGCATGATGTATATTGTGGAACATTATGATAGCATTTTGAAAAACGACTTATTTAAACAACATATGGCACCAGATACAGTGATTCGTTTTGGCGCTCAACCAGTGTCTAAACCATTAACATTGTTTATGAAGGCTGTTAAACCAGCTACTATCATTACAGTAGATGAGGATGCATTATTTAGAGACCCGCTAGCGGTTACGACGAATCATATTCAAGCACAATTAGGTGAATGGTTAACGACTGTAGATTGCTTTGATCAAATTTTCGAAAAAGATTATTTAATGAAATGGTTGGCAGCGAATGACATCGCTACTCAATTTGTAAAACAGTATATTCAAAATGAGCAGGATGAAGGTGCATTAGCAGGGCTTTTATTTGAGCGTCTTGAAGATGGTGCGGACCTATTTGCGAGTAGCAGTATGCCAATTCGTGATGTCGATACATTTTTCTGCAAAACAGAGAAGGATGTCCAAGTATTTGCGAATCGTGGAACGAATGGTATTGACGGAGTAGTATCTACTGCTATTGGTACACAGCTCGTGACGAATCGCGAATTGTATTTACTAATCGGAGATCTATCCTTTTTACATGATTCAAATGGATTGATTGCGAGTAGATATCAAGATGTTAATTTAACGGTAGTTGTCATGAATAATGATGGCGGAGGAATCTTCTCTTATTTAGCACAATCAACTGTTGAAGCACATTTCGAACAATTATTTGGAACTGCTACAGGACTGACTTTCGACCACTTAGCAGCAATGTATGATGCACAATATGATGTTGTGAAATCGAAGGAAGAATTTATCGCTGCGATTCATACGAGTAAGAAAAAACCGCTTCGCATTATTGAAGTGATGACGGATCGACAAGAGAATGTCGTGACTCATCGAAAACTTTGGACAGCGATGGGCGAGGAGCTAAATAAATTATGGCAAGTGTAGTAACGACTATAAATGGTATGGATTTTCATTACGAAGTATTTAATGCGCGTATGGAAGAGACTGTTGTTTTATTACATGGCTTCACTGGAAGTACGAAAACTTGGCATGAAGTAGTAGAATTAATGCCAACGACGAAAAGAATTATTTTAATTGACTTAATCGGACATGGGCAGACTGCTTCTCCAAAACAACTTCATTTTTATACGATGAAGGAACAAGTAGAGTTGTTAGAAGCTTTCTTTAATTGGAAAGGGATTCAAACATTCTCACTTGTTGGCTATTCAATGGGCGGACGCGTAGCTTTAGCGTATGCGATGAAATATCCAGCACGCATTGAAAAACTGGTGTTGGAGAGTTCTTCACCAGGTTTGGAATCTTTAGAAGATCGAGAAGCGCGTATGGAGAGCGATCAATTACTTGCTTCACGTATTGAAGAAGCGGGAGTTGAAACTTTCGTTGATTATTGGCAAGACATTCCGCTATTCAAATCACAGAAAAAATTGAGTGAGGCACAGCAAAAAGCGATTCGACAAGAACGTCTTCAGCAAAGTGCAATCGGTCTTGCGAACAGTTTGAGAGGTATGGGAACAGGCCGTCAAAAATCATATTGGCGAGAGTTGTCAAATTTCGAGAAACCTGTGGTATTATTAAGTGGTGAGCTTGATAAGAAGTTTATTAAAAAAGCAGAGCAAATGGCTGCTCTTTTCCCACAATGTGACCATCAAACCATTTTAGGTGTTGGACACGCAATTCATGTGGAAAATCCACAATCTTTTGCTACAATAGTAAAAGAACAACTATATTTATAAATTTAGGAGGAGTTCATCAATGACTCGTCAATGGGTAACTGAACATGTCTATGAAGACATTAAGTATGAATCATATAATGGTATTGCAAAAATTACGATTAATCGTCCAGAGGTTCGTAATGCATTCCGTCCAAAAACAACTGCAGAATTAATCGATGCATTTTCTCGCGCACGCGATGATGCAAAAATCGGTGCAATCATCTTAACAGGTGAAGGCGAAAAAGCATTCTGTTCAGGTGGAGATCAAAAAGTTCGTGGTAACGGTGGTTACGTAGGTGATGACAATATTCCACGTCTAAACGTATTAGATTTACAAACGCTAATCCGTAAAACTCCAAAACCAGTTGTAGCAATGGTTGCAGGTTATGCAATCGGTGGTGGACACGTTCTACACATCGTTTGTGATTTAACAATCGCTGCTGATAACGCTCGTTTCGGTCAAACTGGTCCTCGTGTAGGTTCATTTGATGGTGGTTACGGTGCTGGTTACTTAGCACGTATCGTAGGTCACAAAAAAGCACGTGAAATTTGGTTCTTATGCCGTCAATATGATGCACAAGAAGCACTTGATATGGGCTTAGTAAACACTGTAGTACCTTACGCACAATTAGAAGATGAAACAGTTCAATGGTGTGAGGAAATGTTAGCATTATCTCCAATGGCTCTTCGTATGCTTAAAGGTGCATTCAACGCAGATTCAGACGGTCTTGCAGGTATTCAACAACTTGCTGGTGATGCAACTCTTCTTTACTATACTTCTGATGAAGCAAAAGAAGGTCGTGACGCTTTCAAAGAAAAACGTCAACCAGACTTCGGTCAATTCCCTCGTTTCCCATAAGGAGCGGGTTAATAGTAGTGACAATGATCACGCGTCGATCATTCACTCTGGCATATTGGATAAAAGAGGAGCAGAAATGCTTCTCTTTTTTTATGGACAAATTCGTAGCGGTATTGGTGGTAATCGTTTTAGCAATCGTCATTCTTTTTATAAATGATGAACCGCCGAAGCCGCAAGTAGTAGCGAATGGTAAAACAATCTCGACATTGCAAAGCACTTATTGTTGGAAGAAAATCCTGAATAATGAATGTGTAGACATGATTTTACCAACAGATCAAATCGCAAAGAAAAAAGTTAAGCCAACGATTGTTGCTTCGAATAGTGCGATTCAAATTCAATATAAGAAGCAGCTGAAATCTCCAATAGAAGTATCCATTTGGGATGAAAAAAGCGAATCGAAAACAGTTGAGATGCACGATGGTATTTTTAAAGCGCCGAAGCAGAAAGGACGATACATTTATTCAGTAGCGGGACATTGGGCTAAAGGAAGTTCTACTGCGATCTTTATGATTGAAGTGCGAGATTAAATTCTCGTGCTTTTTTTTGACTTGATAAAACAAAAGTTTGTTTTTCTAAACAATTGACACTAGATAAAAATAAGCATATAATAAAATCAAATAAAGGATAGGGTGATGACATTGACTGAAAGAGAACAAGCACTCATTCAACTAATTAAAGCAAACCCATTTATGTCCCAACAAGATATGGCGGATCACATGAAAATGTCGAGACCGGCTTTAGCCAATTTAATTTCTGGCCTTGTGAAAAAAGGGAAAATCGTAGGGAGAGCATACGTGTTGCCAAGAGAAAATAATATTATTTGTATAGGCGGGGCTAATATTGACCGCAAGCTTCATGTAAAAGGTGAAGTTCAGATGGGAACATCGAACCCAGTGTATTCGACACAAAGCGTTGGTGGCGTTGCACGAAATATCGCTGAAAACTTAGGACGACTAGATAATAAAGTTGCGCTATTAACAACAGCTGGTAAAGATACGGATTGGCAAGCGATTGTCACTGCATCTGAAGCATTTATTAATTTGGATGATGTGGAACAATTACAACATGCGACAACAGGTTCTTATACAGCAATTATGGATGAGGCAGGCGAGCTTGTAATGGCTACGGCGAATATGGATGTTTATGAAGATTTAAAACCACGTGTTTTAATGAAGCATGATCTTGCATTATCGACAGCGCCAGTCATGATCATCGATTTAAACTGTCCGAAAGAAACAGTTGAGTATGTACAACAATTTGCGATTGCTCGTGGCGTACCACTTGTCATAGTGCCAGTATCATCTCCGAAAATGGATCGCCTGACGACTGATTTACAAGGTGTGACATGGTTTATCTGTAATACGGATGAAGCGGAAACATTATTAAATACATCAATCAAAACAGAAGAACAATATAAAGAAGCTGTAACGAAGATCATTGCATTAGGTGCAGAGAATGTCATTATTACAGCTGGCGCAAAGGGAGTTTACGCAGCAAATACTACCTTGATGCCAACCCATTTTGAAGCGAAAACAGTCAATCACGTTGAAGATGTGACAGGTGCTGGTGACGCATTCGTAGCTGCAGTTGTACACGCATGGTTAGAGAAGCGACCGTTTGAACAAGCGATTGAAGCAGGTTTAATCAATGCGAAATGTACGTTAGAATCACCATTTACAGTAAGACCAGAGTTAACAAAAGAATCTTTAGAAAATGAACTGGAGGATTAATTATTATGAAACAATACATCGAATATTCAAAAGAAGTACAAGAAGGAATGGAAGCTGGGAAAGCAATCGTAGCTTTAGAATCAACAATCATCTCTCACGGTATGCCTTACCCACAAAACGTTCAAACTGCTCGTGAAGTAGAACAAATCGTACGTGACGGTGGCGCTGTTCCAGCAACAATCGCTCTAATCGACGGTAAAATCAAAATCGGTCTTTCTGATGAAGAATTAGAAATGTTCGGTAATGCGAAA
Organism: Kurthia zopfii; assembly: GCF_003143955.1. Lineage (GTDB taxonomy): Bacteria > Bacillota > Bacilli > Bacillales_A > Planococcaceae > Kurthia > Kurthia zopfii. Next base: position 9,039 of record NZ_QFVS01000052.1, read on the forward strand.
GATGTTGCAAAAGCTTCACGTCGTGATATTCCTTACTTAATCGCTACGAAAAAAATTGGTGCAACAACTGTAGCAGCAACAATGATCGCAGCTGAATTAGCTGGAATCGAATTATTCGTAACAGGCGGTATTGGTGGCGTTCACCGTGGTGCTGAAACAACAATGGATATTTCTGCTGACTTAGAAGAATTAGCTACTTCTAAAGTAGGTGTAGTATGTGCGGGTGCTAAATCAATCCTAGACATCGGTTTAACACTTGAATTCTTAGAAACGAAAGGTGTTCCAGTAATCGGTTACGGTACAGATGAATTACCAGCATTCTTCACTCGTCAATCAGGTTTTGATGTAAACTTCCAATTAGACACGCCAGAAGACGTAGCAAACACTTTACGTACGAAATGGAACCTAAACATGAAAGGTGGCGCAGTAATTGCTAACCCAATTCCTGAAGCTGATGCATTAGACCACGATTTCATTACAAACATCATTACACAAGCGCTTAAAGAAGCTGAGGAAAACAACATTAACGGTAAATTAGTAACACCATTCTTACTTGGCAAAGTGAAAGAACTTACTGAAGGTAAGAGTCTTGTAGCAAACATCGCACTTGTGAAAAACAACGCTGTGATCGGTACGAAAATTGCTGTTGAATTAAACAAAACAAAATAATTTTCCAAAATGATGAGAGAGTCGTACTTCGGTGCGATTCTCTTTTTTTGTTTGAGTAGTATATAATATAGAGAAAAGGATTATAAGTTAGGAATGAAGATAAATGGTACCGAATTGGATTGAACAACGTGCAGCATTGACGCCTAATCGTGTTGCCTTAACGTATAAAGAAGATCGTTGGACGTTTTTACAACTTGCCAATCGCTCGAAGGAGTATGCACAGCAATTAAAGAACCAAGGTGTTCAAACAGGTGACCGAGTTGCGATTTATGGGCAATCATCGTCGCAATTAGTAATGGTCATTTTTGCATGTATGCAACTTCAAGTTGAGATGGTCATGCTAAATTTGAGATTAAGTAAACGTGAATTATCGTATCAAATTGAAGATGCTCAAGTAAAAAAAATCATCGTTCAAGATGAATTGATGAAGCAATTACCAGAAGTAGACGTTGAGTTCGTGCAGTTTTCGACAATTCAGCAAGTATGTGAAATGGCAGTACCAGTAAATAGTTGGCGCAAAGATTCGACGATGACAATTATGTATACTTCGGGAACGACCAGCAAGCCCAAAGGCGTTCGCCAGACTGTTCAAAATCATTTAGCTAGTGCGACATCATCGCTGTATAATACAGGGTTAATTGAAGATGAAGCTTGGATTTGTACGATGCCGATTTTTCATATTAGCGGCTTTTCGATGTTATGCAAAAGCATTTTACATGGTGTGCGAATCGACTTATACGAGAAGTTTGATGAGGAGAAAGTTGTCGCTCAATTAATAGAGGGTTCTGCAACAAGAATGTCTGTTGTCGCAGTTATGTTGGAAAAAATTCTAAGTCATCTTGAAGCAATCGATGCTAAAGTATCACCGAGATTCCAACTTGCCTTGGCAGGTGGAGGGCCGATTCCGAAAGCGTATTTACAAAGAGCTGCAGCACTTCATTTAAAAGTCGCGCAAACATATGGCATGACGGAAACTTCGAGCCAAACAGCTACATTGTCAAATGAGGATGCTTTACGAAAAATAGGTTCTGCAGGTAAAGCGTTAATGTTCAATGAAATCAAAATTGAAGGTACTTCGGAGCCATTCGTTCATGGAGAGATTTGCATTCGTGGGGATCATGTCACACCAGGCTATATAGGCCAGCATGCGCATTTACCGACAACAGTAGATGATTGGCTGCATACAGGTGATGTTGGCTACTTGGATGATGAAGGTTATTTATTCGTAGCGGATCGTCGTTCGGATTTAATTATTTCTGGTGGAGAAAACATTTATCCAGCGGAAATAGAGAGTGTCTTATCGAGCCATGAAGCAGTGGAAGCAGTGGGCGTTTGTGGGCTTCCAGATGAAAAATGGGGGCAATGTCCGGCAGCATTTGTCTTGCTGAAAAAAGAAGTATCAGAAGATGTATTACGCGCATTTTGTGAAGAAAATCTCGCAAAATATAAAGTGCCAAAAACGATCCATTTCGTAGATGAATTACCACGCAATGGCGCTGGGAAAATGATGCGCCGTAAATTACATGAATTACTGTAAATAGAAGCATGTTCTATTGAACTTAAAACGAAAGGAGAAATCGCTAAAATGCTGATTTCTCCTTTTTTGTCGCTTATTTTTTCAGCCATTGTTGTAAAAATGGGATGAATGTTCTTGAAGCGGGTGATAGGCTTTTAATTTCTGTTTTTGTCGTAATGCCAAGTGTTCGGACATGATCTGGGGCCAAAGGTAAATGTGCCATATCTTGAAAATGATCGGTAATTAGTAGCTCAGATAAAAGTGAGATGCCCAAGCCTTTTTTCACCATTGCGATAATCGCTTCATCTCCACGTATTTGGTAGGCGACATTCGGTTTCACTTTTGCCTTTTTAAAAATGCGTTGCACATCTTTATGCGTATCTTCATATGGAATGATACATCTTTCTTCTGCGAAAACTTCGATTGGAACTGTATCGTTTTTTGATAATGGATGGTTTCTCGGTAAGATGGCCATCATGCGATCTTCGACAAGCGGTAAGAAGTGGAATTCTTCAGAACGTTGAATCGTACTAATCGCAAAATCGATATGACCTTCCTCTAACCAATTGTGAATTTCATCTGAATTGCCTTCAAATAAGTGAATTTCGATTTTAGGAAACTGTTCGCGGAATTCTTTTAATAAACTAGGCATCCAATGGACACAGACGGACGTATAAGCGCCTAGACGAACCGTTCCTATATCTAATCCATGAATGGCATAAACCGCTTCTGAGAGATGTTCATAGCGATTTACGATATCTTGCATTATAGGCAGTAGCTCTGCGCCATTATCAGTAGGTGTCACACCAGATTTACTACGAATTAATAAAGAAAATCCATAGTCATCTTCAAGCGAATGAATCATATGACTAATGCTCGGTTGTGTGTAATCTAGTGCTTCTGCGGCCTTCGTAAGCGAGCCGAATTTTACTGCTGCAATATATGCCTTTAATTTTAAAATACTCATAATATCCACCCATCCATTAAAAAGTTTAATAGTTACTATATAATTAATTCAATTTACTTATATCATTTCTCGCACTAAAATACAATAGAAGCGAAAAAAAGTTCAAAAATCACAAAGGGAGTTTTTTAGACGATGGGGTATGTTATACAATTCATCATTGGAGGCTGCGTCATGCTATTGGCCGCGGTATTAAGCAATTCAAAATATCTGTTTTTATCAGGGGTGATTACTTTGCTGCCGATTTTGACATTATTAAACTTGCGACTGCAAGTAGAAAATATGTCAGAGGAAGCATTTCATGAAACACAGAGAAATGGCATGATCGGAGCAATTGGTATGGTTATTTTAATTGTAGGGATTTATTTATTATCGGGTTATTATAAACCAGCAACAGCAGTCTTAATGGGGCTTTGTATTTATGTGATTTATATGTTCGGATCGAAGTTAATCGTAGCGTAACAAGCGGAATTGAGTTGGGGGACTCAGTTCTGCTTTTTTCATTTTGACTTATAGGTGAAAATGCAGTTATTGTATAGAAAGGAATATACATATTTGAGGGGGACTTTACAATGTGCATTATTACAATTGCTTATAAAGTAGATGAAGAAAATCCGTTAATCGTCGTTGCCAATCGCGATGAATTTGAAAATAGACCGGCGAAACAGGCAGGATTCTGGGAAGAAGATGCGCAAGTTTACGGTGGGCGAGATTTAGAAAAAGGCGGCAGTTGGTTAGCCATTCATAAAAATGGTCGCTTTGCTGCAGTGACGAATTACAGAGATTTCTCTTTAAAATTAGATGGAGAAAAATCAAGAGGGCATATCGTCAATGATTTCATATTAGGTCATGATGATGCGACTACTTTCTTAGAAAAAATTAAAGCTGAAGGCAGTTTATGAAATAGCCGAGAACACTCGCTACTTTAGTCGTGTAGATGAATTGGCTTCGGTTGTGGCATAGCTTCAACTATGTTAAACAACCGATTATAAATAAAATATGACATACCTTTTTGAAATTTAACGATTACATATGTTAAATTATTTTCAAGGAGGTTTTTTTCATGTCAGAAGTACATCGCGGTCGTGGATACGTCTATTCTATCCAATATCATTTAGTTTGGTGTGTAAAATATAGACATCATATTTTACACGGAAGTATTGATACATATGTTAAAAAATTATTAAAGCAAATTGCTTTAGATCATGATATTAAAATCATTGAAATGGCATCTGACAAAGACCATGTTCATATGCTTATTGAGTGTAAACCGCAACATTATATTCCTACTATAGTCAAAGCGTTTAAAGGCGTCTCTGCACGATTCTTATTTAAAGAATATCCTGAACTTAAAAATAGAC
>NZ_QFVS01000053.1 GCF_003143955.1 Kurthia zopfii
GCTCGGTCAAATAAGAGAAACCGCTGCAAGTAAAGAAATACACTTGCAAGTACGCTCTATTCCCAAGAAGCTCCCACTTCAAGCGTGAAGAACCGCAAGGTTTAGCTAAGTGGCGAGTAGTTCACTTGTTAGATAACCATCCAATAATCGAAGCCATTATTAATGAGCTTACGAAAGGAGAACTTTAAATGGCAAAAGAATCTGAACGTAATACACGTAAGAAAAATACACGAAAAAATTTAGAAAAGCCTGATATGGTAAATTCAGATAACCCGAGTCTTTTTGATATGCATGAAGATATGCAAACAGTAGACCCAATACCAGTTGAAGAATTAAATGAAAAAGTAAAAGACGAAAAGAATAAGGAGCATACGAAAGATAGTTCAGCTAGTGATACTAAATATAATCCTTAATCATAATTTTTTGTCCCTAGTGCAATTACAATTTTACAACTATACAAAACGTCTTTCTCGTGATTGAGAAAGGCGTATTTTTATGAATTGGAATAAGTAGTATGAGGTTCTAGCGCTGTAAGTAAATGAAAACCTTGCAATACCCTCACATATTGGCGAGCGTGAATTATTTTAAGACTAAATCATAAAACAAAAAAAGAAGCATACCCGCAGGCATACCTCTTTTCAATTTGTGCTTAGAAGAATTTCATACCCATTGGTAAGTGGAATCCTAATCCAAGAACGATTAATAGACATACGATGAATCCGATCCACATCGCACCTGTTGATTTTCCTTTAGCACCACGTACTAAAGTCATCTCCATGAATGCAACAACGCCTAGTCCAGCTAGGAGTTTGAATCCGTACATCATACCTTGACCGTAATCCATCGCAGTGATGAATAACGCTCCACCTGAAACGATAATCAGGACGTAGAATAAACGTAAAATCATATGTGTGATTTTGCGTCCTTTAGAAGTTTTGCTCATACCCGCTGCAACTAAAAATAGAATAATAGCTACTACCCAAGTCGTAATGTGTAAGTGCGTTTGACTCGCTAAAAAATCCGGCATTTTTTTCACCTCATCATTTTTATTATTTCTCAATTAATGTTACCAAAGCAAAGGCGACTATACAACAAATAAACCCCTACACCACAAAGTTTGGCGTAGAGGTTCATTCATTTATTGATGGAAATTTGCACAACTTCCATTGAATTTACACTATGTTACGAGTAATAAATATTCCAATGATAAATTTGTCTATATTGTGAAATTTTTCTATTCGAAAGTATTCGCTAATGTTCCGATACCTTCAATTGAAACTTTCACTGAATCTCCAGCTTTTAAATATTGTGGTGGTGTTAATCCGTGACCTACTCCAGAAGTAGATCCTGTAAGAATCACATCGCCCGGCTCAAGTGTTACAAGTTTAGAAATTTCAACAATGATTTCTTCAACTGGGTGAACCATATCTTTTGTCGTACCGTTTTGACGAACTTCATCGTTTACTTTCGTTACAACAGTTAAGTTTTGTGGATTCGGAATCTCATCCTTCGTTACTAAATAAGGACCCATTGGGCAAGCGCCATCTAAGCTTTTCGCTAAGAAGAATTGCTTATGCTTATCTTGTAAGTCACGCGCACTAAGATCGTTGGCAATTGTATAACCGAATACATAGTCAAATGCTAGTGCTGCAGGAATATCCTTCCCTTTTTTACCGATTACTACTGCTAATTCACCTTCATAGTCAAGTGAATTCGTCACGTTTGCATGAACTGATAATACTTGTTCATCTGCTGCGATTGCAGTTGGTGCTTTCGTGAAGACGAATAAATCTTTAGGTGCACTACCTAAACCCATTTCAATTGCATGTTCATCGTAATTCTTACCGACACAAATAATGTTCTTTGTCGTACGAGGAATCGGTGCTAACCATTCAATCGTTGTAAAGCTTAATTTGAACTGTGCAGCATTGTCTGATTTCTCAGCCGCTTCCACTAATTTACGCATTTGCTCTACAAACTCAAAACCATAAGTCATACCTTCAACAATCGTAGTAGAAAATGAAGGTAAAACATTTAATTCCTTCTGTATAGCTAATACATCCCATACTGCCTCTTCTCTCTTTACTTTAGGTCCGAAGCGAATCTCGTCGTTGTTGCGAAATGATAAAATTTTCATGAATAGTAGCACTCCTTCTGTTTTTTATCATGATACATGATTTCTAGCTTAAAGTCCTCTATTTTTCGTATTATTTACTATAAGTGACTTTTTTCCATAAAGTTTCAAGCGGTCCTTGTTTGAAATAGCTCAAGTAAATTCGAGCAAATCCAAGTTGGAATACATAAATGGCAATCGAAATATAAATTAAATTGATGACACCTAGTTTTCCATACAAGCCAATTGCAAAACCGTAGAACAATATACTTTGAATAATGGACTGCATAATGTAGAGCGTCAACGACATTCTTCCTGCATAACTTAGCGGGCTAAGTATTTTCGCCACACCTGGAATGCTGCAAAGTGCAATGATTGCTGAAGTATAACCAATCATCAGAAGTGGTGCGCCAACAGCTATATTCAAGCCTTGTCCAAAGAATTCAAAATTATTTCCGTACAGCTGTGCTTTAAAGTAAATGCCCAGTGGAATCGCAATAACAGCTACAATCGTCCATACGATCGCTTTTTTCTTCGACTTCTCAATCACCTTCCATTGGGACATCGCTGCTCCAACTAACATGAATGGGAAGACGGTGAAGAACATCGCCACCCACATTGTGAATGAAAATTGCGAAGACACGTCGATTAATCTTTGCCCCATCGCATCTAACCAACTGCCCGAACCATAAGCTTCAATTGAACTTTTCACATTCGTAATATCCGTATAAGAAGATAGCTCGTATTGATCAGACATTTTTTCCGTCACCCACATTGTTAGTAACATGAATAACGCAAATACAGAATAAATACACATTCCGATGATGAACTGGACTTTCGGTTTTAGTTTTAACATCAAAATTAAAATGAAACCAAAAATCGCATACGTCGTTAAAATATCCCCATACCAAATGAAGAAAGCATGGAATAAACCGAATAATAATAAAATCGACATACGCTTACTTCCTAATGGTAAGAAACTTTCGCCAAGCGAATGCGCTTTTGTCGCCTGCATTTGAAGTCCGTAACCGAATAACCAAGCAAATAATGGATAGAAACTTCCTTGTACTAATATCATAATCCACTTTTCACCTTGTAAATCAGAAGGTGCAGTGAAATACGTACGCAATTCTACATAATTCATTGGGTAGTTGAATGACAGAATATTCACGAGTAATATGCCAAATAAACTAAACCCACGCAAAATATCTAATGTTGCGATTCTCTCTTTTTTGTTCGTTGGTGCAATTTGCATCAAACGCTTCCTCCTATACATTCAACCATTTATGCGCATCAAATGCGTAAATTACGGAATGACTTATTGTAATTTGTAAAATCGCCTCAACTGCATCTTTATATGTGTTCAACTGGATGGCGTATCTACGTTTCAATTCTTTCTCTAAACCTTCCGTCGTCTTCATACTCCCCGTTACGCGGTCTGTTTTATAATCTAAAATGATCCAATCTCCCTCAGTTGTTTGATACAGACAATCGACAATACCTTGTATCAATTGTGTATCATTTTGCTGATCAACAACCGCTTTTGTAAACGGCAATTCTCTATATAAAATAGGGGCTGTTCTAAATTGACGACCAATTTCAGAATCTAAAAATAGTAAAATATCTTTTGCACTTACTGCTTGCGCTTCTTTTTCAGTGATTAATTGGCGCTTCACAAGTGTTTCAATAAATTGATTCACTGCTTCCTCTGATTCAAACCCTTGCTGTGGTATATGCTCCATAACCGCATGGACTGCTGTACCTTTTTCAGCACCTGTCATTTCTTGTTTTTGAAGGAATTTCGGTCGTCTTCCTTCTTTCACTTCTTCTTTGATTGGCGTTGGAGCCCATTCAAACTCAGGTTCTTCCAGACTTTCAAGAAGTTTAAGTCGCTTTATTTCTGAAACTGAAGTTTTAGATTTTTTAATCGTCGAACTAGCAAATGGATATTGATACCCTAATGTATTTTCAATGACCATGGAGAAATCTTCATTTTCTTCGATTGTAGGTGTTTCGACAAGCTTTTCTTCTTCTTGAGTTTGAGTCGTCAACAGATCTCGTTCAATTACTTTAATTGACCATTTCGATGGTTCACTTGATTCAATCATTTCGCCTGTTAACACATCACGTAAATAATCTGGATGGCGCGCAACTGCTGGCCCAATCCAATCGAAGTAACTATTCGCTTTAGCACGTTGGTGATCCGGCAATGGTTCGCCTTTTGGAAGATTTAAAGCTTCTTCCCAACGATCCTTCGTTTTCAACCAATCTTTCACACTTCCAACAAGATAAAGTTTTTCCTTCGCACGCGTCATCGCCACATAGAGAATACGCATTTCTTCAGCTTTCATCTCAAGTAGTTTTTTCTCTTTCATCGCTAAATATGGCAATGAAGTGTATTGAATACGTTTTTCAGGGTCAATCATTTTCACTGCTAAACCGAATTCCGGATCAAATAAATACGATTGATTGAAGTCCATTCGATTGAACGGTCTGCCCATTCCAGCCGCAAAAACATATGGGAATTCCAAACCTTTGGATGAGTGAATTGTCATGACACGTACAACATTTTCAGACTGACTCACAGCTTTTGCTGTTCCTAAATCATCGCCACGTAATCGCATGCGGTCAATGAAACGAAGGAAGCGGAATAATCCTCGGAACGATGTTTTTTCATATGAAATAGCGCGATCATGCAGGACACGTAAATTTGCTTGACGTTGCTTCCCATTCACCATCGCTCCGACCATTTCGTAGTAGTTCGTATCTAAATAGACTTGCCATATTAAATCGGCTAATGAACCTCGACGTGCCATATCTCGCCAATCTTCCAACATGAATAAAAATCGCTGTAATTTTTCCGCAACTTCTTGTGAGATGGATTGTTCTTCACTCACAAATTTCTTGAGTGCGTCGTAGAAAGGCGCTTTCGGATCTGCTAAACGAATTTTCGATAAATCATTTTCTGCTAAACCGATGAAAGGAGAGCGCAATACGGATACTAATGGAATATCTTGATACGGATTATCGATCACTCGAAGTGTATTCATCATGACCATTACTTCAATTGCTTCAAAATAGCCTCTCGATAGTTCCGCATAAAGTGGGATCCCTGCTAACTTGAATTCCTCTACGAAATCGCTCGACCAAGTCATTGAACGCATCAATATGACAATGTCACGATATTCTAAAGGACGACTGAACGGTTCACCATTTTCATCCTTTTTGAATGCATCATATACAAGTTGTCCCGAGTTCATCAAATGTTGAATTTCCGCAATAATAAAGCGTGCTTCTTGCTGAGATTTCTTCATCTCTTCTAGCTCTTCCTGCTCTTCACTTTGCTCGACTTCTTCTTTCTCTTCCTCATGAATAACCGCTAAAGTAATCGGCACTTCTTGATCTGGATAAGGAGCAGATGGTTTCAATCTCGCTTCATCATCATAGTCAATCTCGCCGACTGTATTACCCATGATCTGTTTAAAAATATAGTTCGTTCCATCTAAAACTTCTGCACGACTTCTGAAATTCGCATTTAAATCAATTTTCAATCCGAATTGTTCAGGCTGATCTTTATACAATAAGTATTTATTTAAAAATAAAGTAGGTTCAGCTAATCTAAATCGATAAATCGACTGTTTTACGTCCCCAACCATGAACATATTACCGTCATGTGACTCGCCTGTCTTAATCAATTGTAAAATCGTTTCTTGTAATCGGTTCGTATCTTGATATTCATCGACTAATACTTCCGCAAATTTTCGCTGATATTCCTTCGCTACTTCTGAAGGTTGAAGATTTTCCTCTGTCAAAATATTCAATGCAAAATGTTCTAAATCCGAAAAGTCGATTAAACCTTTTTCCGCCTTTGCGAATGCATAGCGGTCGCTAAATTGCTGCGTCAGCTCTACTAACGTCTGAATCAATGGCTTCATCACTGCAATTTCTTCAATGAGCTTCTCTTCAGGGCGTTGGAAATATACTTTTACCGAATCATCTATTATCTTTTTCGCTTGTTCCCTTTTACTTTTTGCGAGTTCTTTCAATGATTCATCGCAAGAATCCTTTTTCTGCGAAGCTAGTCGATCCCATTTATGCGTCGCAAAAAAGGCAGCCGCTTCACTCCACGAACCTGTTTCGACTAGAACACGTCCGGTCGTCAACTTCGTTAAATCCTTCTCAGTCGTAGCACCGAATGCATCTGGACCATCAGGTTTTAAAGCAACTTGATGCATTTCTTGAATAAGATGAATCGCTGCATCGATATTTAATAGAATTGATTGCTTAATCGTAGCTGTAATCGCTAATTCATCAATCGTATTAATATCCGAAACATCATATGCTGCTGGTAAATGGTTCAGCCATTGGTCCGGCTCAGGATTTACACGTGACATCTCAAATAATTGAGAAATGAGTATTTCAATTGCTTGGTCATCTCGATCAGATGTAAAAGCATCGACAAGTTGATAAATTTGCTGGGGATTTTCGACAGCATAAGCTTCTTCCAAAATCTCAGCCATCGTATCGTCGCGTAATAATGCCGCTTCTGTATCATTGGCGATCCGGAATCCTGGATCAATATCGAGCAAGTAATTGTATTGGCGAATAATATTCAAACAAAATGAATGCAATGTAGAAATTTGTGCTTTGTTAATCAAACTTAATTGTCGGCGTAAATGTTTAGAAGTAGGATCTTTTTCAATCGCTTCTTCTAAAGCACTCGCCATTCTTTGACGCATTTCAGCTGCTGAGGCGTTCGTAAATGTCACGACAAGTAATTGGTCTACATCAATCGGATTGGTCGTATCGATTACTTTTTCAATCATGCGGTTGATTAATACAGCTGTCTTTCCTGACCCTGCTGCTGCTGATACAAGTGTATCCTGACCTTTCGCCCAAATGGCTTGCCACTGTGCATCCGTCCAAGTAACCGTTGCTGGCTTAATTGGAATCATTATGTGCCGCCTCCTTTTTAATTTTGTCGATGACTTCATCAGATTTGTTGACGCTTAAATTTCGATAACTTTGATTCAAATCGGTCGTATCGAATTGGCATACTGATTTTTGTGGGCAATAGTCACACGCTGTTTTTTGCTTCAATTTAAATGGACTAATAGTTGTTTTACCATCCATAATTCCTTCGCCAGCTTCACGGTGTTTTTTGCGGACAAATGTACGAAGGTCGCCTAATTCCTCTTGATTAATTACAGATGACATTCCTTTCGATACGGTGCCATCCTTTTTCACATAAACAGGTACGATTTCCGAACGACCACCGATATCTTCTAGCGACTCATCCATTTCTAAAATAACATCAGGTGAATCTAATACGAGTCCGCTCATTTTGAATTTCTTCAATATTTCCGATTCAGATTCTGAGTCAGATAAGATTTTTTCTTCTTTTAACATTGGATTATGCATATGCACATAAAGCACGCCACCAGCCTCTGTAGGGACATCCATCCAATGGTCGGCATTTTCTACCGCAACATCTAAATACGTCAGCATTTGAAGCGATAGGCCATGATAAATGTCATTCATATCGAGTTTCTGCGCGGATGATTTATAATCGACAATTCGTAAGTATGCTTGATCATCGAATTTCGTCGAGTCAATGCGGTCAATTCTACCTCGAATTTGCATTTTCTTCTTATTCGGTAAATCGATTGTTAATGGTGGAATGGCTTCATTCGGGCCAAATGCAGCTTCGATTGCTAAAGGTGTGAAGCCTGAATTTCGTGCATGATGGCGCATTGAAATCATCGTGCGCTCCACAATCATCGTTAATTTTCTTAAAATATATTGGTAGCGCGCCGAACTTAATAAAATTTGGTGATAAAGCAACGGTACGACGACTTGAACGGCATCATTTGCGAGCTTTTTACATTCCTCAATGGAAAGTTGACCCCATTTCAAATCTTCCTCCGTCGTTTTATCCGAAATCCATTTCAATGCGGCGTGGAATAGATCTCCGATTGTTGGTGGATCCAAGCGATACTCTTCACGCTCATTCAATTTCAAACCGTATGTCGCAAAATGAGCGAATGGGCATTTAAAATATTTTTCGACACGTGATACGCTCGAAGTAATTGTCTTCCCATACAAAGCATCTGTAATGTTCTGTTCCAAGTCTTCCGTTTTATTATGATTCGTCACTGATTTCATTAAGCGTTTGAAAGTCGTTCGCCAAGTTAGGTCATTCTCATAATATTTTTGAAGTTGCTGCCACTCTGCTGATAGCGGTTGTTGATCATGTTCACTTTGGCGAATTTGATTCATTAAATAGGCAATTGCTGTGCGAGGATGTGAGATATATGACCAATCATCGACAGAAGTCAGCGCTTCATCTGGTGTCATGTAAATAATTTGTTCCTCTACACCTGTTAAATCTTGCAGCTTTTTAATGAATAATGACGGTAGAAGTGACTTCCCTTCTTCATCACTCAACGCATAAGAAACGCATAATTTGTCAGAAGCCGCTGTAAATGCACTATAGATAATTAAATCTTCTTCTAATAAACGTTCTTTCGATGTTGGAGCAATTTCATGACCCATTTTTGAAAACCATTCACGTTCCGAATCCGCAATCATTCCTTCGAATTCAATTCGAGTAGGGAATGCGCCATCATTGACACCGATTACGAAGACAGCTTTCATATTGGATAGTCGAGCTAAGTCTGCCGTCGCTACTGTCACTTGGTCAACTGAAGGTGGGATTCGTGAAAACTCAAGTGTGTCGAATCCTTCATCAAGAATTTTCATCACTTCACGGATTGTCATTTCTTGATTACCAAACATCGCCACAAATTGGTCTAATACATCGACGAAACCATTCCATGCTTGCTCATGTTCGGAAGCTTCCAATAGTCGACCTTTTTCAATTTCTAATGTTTTCATTGAATCAAGCTTATCGTATACATTCAGCGTTTCCATGAACTCAAATAAAGCTGTCGCGTATTCAATACCTGTTTGCGCTTCTTTCAATGCAGTCATAAGTACACGCATTGGTTCGATGACAACGGAACGAACTGCTTCTATTTCCGCCTGCATCGCTCGTTCATCATCGGTTTGGTTTTTCGAATAAAATTCTAAACCACGATATTTTTTATAAAGCCAACGATGATCGTCAAACCAACGCTCTTTATAAATACCATTGGCAATAACAAAGTTTTCTAATCGGTCCGCTCGCTCACGCCATACACCAGTATTTGCTCCTGTCGGGAAGAATAAATCCGTTTTGATCGCTCTAAAAACAGGCTCATACAACCAATCACGATCAATCACTTCTAAAACAGAACGACTTAATTCGATTAATGGATGATGTAGCATCGGTTTTTTCTGACTGACGAAAACAGGAATTTCATACTCTTTGAAGATGGTCGTAATTAATGGATCATACGCATCAGCTTGACGATATAAAATGGCAATATCTCGATAACGATTCCCTTCTTGAATAAATCGTCGGATTTCTCGTGCAATGCCATGAATTTCGGCTTTTCGAGTTGTCGCACCAATGATTTGTAATCCACCATCTGACTGCTCCGTCATTTGCTCAACGGGATATTGACCCAATGATTTCTCAATATATTTCAAATCATTCGATTGATATCGACGTTGCTCCGCTAAATGAACTGTCCCCTTCACTTCGACACCATATTGGAAAGCAAAATCCTTTAATTTCTGCGCTAATAATGCCGGTTGATGGAATAATGATTGCACTTCCGTCGCATCCATTTCAGAGTCGAATGGCAGAACAATTGTCACATCTTTAGCAATGCGGATCAGCTGCGTCACAAGTTCAAATTCTCTCGTTGTAAATGAATTAAATCCATCAATGTAAATATGAGATTGCTTCATTAGATTACTTTCTTCAACCGCTTGAATTAGTAATGGAATATACCCTTCGCTATCGACGTAAGTTGTGCCTAATTTACTTTCAATTCCGTTCATTATAATTTGTAAATCATGCATTTTTTTCTTTAACGTCGCAGGTGCATCTGGATTATTTTCCAAAGTGACTTTTAAATCTGTCAGTTTTGCATAATCCAAACTATATCGGCTAAATTCTTTTAAAATCGATTCAACTTCTTCAGTAAATCCTCTTTTTCCAGCTGATTTTTTGAAAAGTGATAGTTGCTCCGCATTTTCGAGTAATACACTTCTAATTAACATGCGGTAACCAAAACCATTAATTTCCTCTCGACTAATGCCGCCTACTTCTGACAGCACACGCCAAGCTAAACGCTTAAATGTCGTTGCTTGCGCTCGAATCATTCCACCTACGCCACTCGTATTCGTTAATTGAAATTCCGTAGAAAATGACATTTGGTCTGGAATAATAATGAAGATGGGATCGCCAATCGAATGTTCATTTAAGCTGTTCGTGATTTCATTTTGTATATAAGTCGTTTTGCCTGAACCTGAACGACCTGAAATAATTGTTAATGCCATCTGTTTCCCCCCATTTACTTTTATGTATCCATTATACAAAAAAAGAGCGACATTCACTGTGCAGAATGTTACTCTTTCGTATCTTTATTTAAATTTCTTAAATGTTCTTCCATTTTTTTAGCGTTATTTTTCTCAACCCATTTACCGCCTAGCCACATAATTAGAATGGCAATGATGATTAACACGGTCTTCCAAGGCTTCGTAATTAATGATTGTAAATCAGATCCAATCCAACTAATGACAAGAATCATGACGAACTTAGCTGACATAATCGTCAGTAAATAACTTTTCTTTTTCAAATTCGATAAACCTGCAACAACATTAACAACCGATGATGGTGTGAATGGGAAACATAATAAAATAAATAACGGCGTAAATCCTTGCATTTCCACCCATCGAATTAATTTTTGGATACTCGGTCTATTTGTAATAAAGCCGAAAAAGCGATTATGACCATATTTACGAATAATTAAGAATACACAATACGAACCAATTACTGCCCCGCCCCATGATAATAAAAAGCCTAACCATAAACCATAGGCTGTAGCATTTGCGACAACAAATGCGGCAAGAGGTAGAAATGGTAAGAATGCTTCTATCATTGGAAGTAAGAGAGCAATGAAAGTGCCGATTATGCGATGTTCTCCTGCGATTTCTTGAAAACTCGCAATACTTAACCAATCTGGCATTTATTTCATCTCCTTTAATATTCCTTCTATCAATTATACGATTCAAAAATAAAAAAGTTGCCTTTTACGTAAGAAAATAGCTACTTATAGGATATTCCCTAATAAGTAGCTCATTTCTCAACATTATTTAACTAATAATAACCCGATTCTGAAGTGATCATGATGGAAAATGACATGCTGTCGTAAACGCATTTCACCTTCAATATCAATGACCTCGATTTTACAATGAGCGGCATTCAATTGCAGCGCATGATATAACTCATCTTCCGTATGAACTTCCAAACCGTTCACTTTTCGGATGATTTCGCCGACTTGTAAATCCATCGCTTCCGCCGGTGAATTCGGAAGAACTGCAGCGATGACAACCCCTTCATTATGTGGCGTCACTGCATACTTGCCTTTTCTTTCGTTAATTGAATACATTACTGAAATCAATATTCTACCAATGATCGCAACAATAACTGCAGCGATTCCGATAATTGGGAAGAAGTAAGCGATAATCCCTTCAACTGCTACTAAAATTCCGAGTAAAGTAATCGTACGGCCGATTTGCGGGTAGAAATGTACTGGCAGCATTTTTCTCGCGCGTTGTTGGAATCCAAGAACGACTGGGAAAATAATTAATCCATATGATTCTCCACCGATTGAAAATACTGGCCAATAAGGTGCGAATCCTGAAATTGTATCGCCAGGAATTAAGAAGAAGACAGGTAAAACCCATAAGCGCTTAGCTAAAAATGTGACTGCTTTTAAGCCACGACTTGTATTTTCAAGTCTTGGTGAAGCTAAACGCGCAGCATACCTTTTAACTAACTGGCCTTCCGCGATTAGAAGAATCCCAATTAGGATCGGGATACTTGCAAGCATTTTCAGATGAATCGTACTCGCGTCAAATGTCCATTTCAAAAATGAGAATGACGTATCATTCGTATAAATCACCCATAGGATTAAAAATGCGACACCGAATGGGTAGGCAACCGAAGCTGCGTGATAATAAAATAATACAATAACTAAAATTGAGAGTGCCGTTACTAGCACTATGTATTCCATTGGTAAAACAAAACCTAAGCCTAAACTAATGACTGATAAAATCACGATCCAAAGTCGACCTTCTTTTAACAACATTAATGCTTCTGATAATCCCCAATGGATTCGAATTCTAAATGATTTCCGCTCATTTATTACACGGCGATAGCCAAGTAAAATCGTAAATAAAATCGCAATGTAGAGTAACGGGTTCATCAATAGGCGGCCCAAACTTTTGAGCAGCTCAATAATAATGTCCATAAACATACTGTACCCACCTCTATATCTATTAAATTTTATACTTCTAATAATTGTATCAAAATCCAGAAATATTGAGTAGCCTATTTTAATTGAATCTCCGTTTAATTTACCTTGTTTTTGGTAATTCTAAACATTTAGATGTTATTTTTTGTATTAATCAAGTGATTTTATAATATCTTCTAATTGAGCTTCCGTCACAATATTCGTTTTTTGTTGGATAATTCCCTCTGTATTGACAAAGAATGACGTTGGGAAATTCAATACTTCATACTGACTCAATACTTCTCCACGTGGGTCAATGACAACTGGATATTTCATTTTGTATTCTTCAACGAACTTGCCAACATTGGCGCTATTCGATTCTGTACTCATCGCATTGACTGACAAAATCTCCATATTCGCAGCTTTCGCTTTTTCATCATAGTATTTCACCATATGTGGCGTTTCTGCTTTACACGGTGGACACCAAGTAGCCCAAAAGTTAATCATCACTTTTTTGCCTTTAAAATCTGATAACGAAACTTCTTTACCATTTAAATCTTGTAATTTAAAATCGGGCGCTTTTTTACCGATTTGGATTCCTCCACCATCATTTCCGCCACTGCCTTCTATTACTTCAACTTTTGGTTCGTCCTTTGCGACATCTTTTTTCACGATTGAAAAGACCGCGATGCTGACCAACGCTACGACTAGTAAAATACCTAGAATTGATTTGAATTTCATTTATTTGCACTCCATTTCCAATTAAATATCATATACAGTGAACTACTCGCCACTTAGCTAAACCTTGCGGTTCTTCACGCTTGAAGTGGGAGCTTCTTGGGAATAGAGCGTACTTGCAAGTGTATTTCTTTACTTGCAGCGGTTTCTCTTATTTGACCGAGC
>NZ_QFVS01000054.1 GCF_003143955.1 Kurthia zopfii
ATGAGGCATCATTCCTTTCGGGTGGGTTGTTTAGTCGCTACCATTATACCGAATTTGGGGAGGTGCCTCATTTTTATTTAATTTTACCCCTTGATAACAAAGGGATTGGAATTATGAAATTAACTCACTTATATATTGAGTGCGATTATAACGATCGGTGTAATTATTTTCGCAAATCTGACATCTGTTTCTCCGACTCATAAAATAGGAGGGAATGGGAATTTTGAACTGAACCCCGAATAATGGACACTTTAATAAAAGTGACCTTATTCGGGGTTTTTATGATTCAAAACCAGTTATACTAGAAAATAATAACTTGGAATGGGAGATTTTTATGAGTAAAATACTTTTTAACGAACATCAAAGAAGACAACTAGAATTAAATCCAAATGTCGCATCCATATCCGATCGCGCTATTCAATATAAAGCTGAGTTTAAAATATGTGCAGTTCAAGAAAATTTGATGGGTAAAGGACCTTCGCAAATCTTTATCGAAAATGGATTTGATTTAGAAATTATTGGAGTTAAGAAAGCTAAATCGTCGTTAAGTCGTTGGAGAAAAACATTTAAAACCTATGGCGAACAAGGATTTTTAGAAGAACGACGAGGGAAAGGAAGCACCGGTCGCCCTTCTTCCAAAGATGTTTCATCTGAGAAAAAATTAGAAAAGGCAGAAGCACGTATTAAGTATCTAGAAGCTGAGTTAGAATTACTAAAAAAGCTAGAGGAACTCGAGAGGTTGGCGAAGAAACGGTTTTAAAACCACATGAAAAATACGCAGTAATTAACGAAGTTATTCGAAAATATCAATTGAAAAATATGACGCGTTATCTTTGTGAATTAACTGATGTGAGCCGGAGTGGCTACTACGCGTGGCTTCAAAATTCAGAAAGACAGGCGATTCGGGAAGAACAGGACTATGAAGATTATTTATTATTAAGATCGATCTACGATGCTTTTAAAGGGAAAATTGGCTATCGTGGACTTTACATGACATTAGTAGAACTATTAGTGACACCAATGAACCACAAAAAGATTCTACGATTAATGAGGAAGTTTAATTTCTTTGCGAAAGTTCGTCGTGCAAATCCATATAGAAATATTGCGAAAGCAACGCAAGTCCATCGGATGGTCCCTAATCACTTGAATCGAGCATTTAAGCAAGATGAACCAGGAAAAGTATTTTTAACAGATATTACTTATTTAAAATACCGTGGTCAGACCGCTTACCTATCTTGCGTAAAAGATGTAGCAACGCGTGAAATTATTGCCTATGAACTATCAACAAGTTTAAAAATGAGTATTGTATATCGTACTTTAGAAAAATTAGAAGAAGCGTTAGATGGAAACCTTCATCCAGAAGCGATAATTCATTCGGATCAAGGATTCCATTACACTCACCCGGAATATCAAGTACGTGTAAAGAAAATAGGATTAAACCAATCCATGTCACGCCGTGGAAACTGCTTAGATAACGCACCTATGGAATCATTCTTTGGGCACTTTAAGGATGAAGTAGATTATCAAGAAGCACAAAACCTATTGGAATTGAAGAAAATGGTGGACGAATACATGGAGCATTATAATTCAACACGCAAGCAATGGAGTCTAAAAAAGATGACTCCGGAACAATTCCGAAGTCATCTAATCGCTGCATAAAGACAGAGTATCTTTTTTTAAACTGTCCGAGAAATAGGGTTCAGTTCATTTTGGGTTAATTGGTTTCTTTTATTTATTTCCATTTATTATTATTTTTATGACCATGACGATTAATTATTTAAACAAGTATATGTATAAAAATTTGTTGAATAAAACGATTCGAATAATTACATGTACAAGTTTTTTTGTAATTGTATTGATTACAGGTATTACATTTAAAAGAGCGTTTAAATTAAAATCATTATTATTTGAAATTAGTCCTATATATCATGGGAGAGAAAATATACCTTTACTCACTATGTATTCTAATGAAATTTTTTTTAACACTTCTACATTTTTTGTAATAGTATCTATTTGTTTTTTTATTAGTGGCGTGATGAACTTTAATAAAAAGAATTTGTTGTAATATTTTTACATTTATCAACATTCGGTAGAATGTTGATAAATAAATGTAATACCTGATTGAAGTTCTTCTGTTGAATAGTTCAATTTAGCTTTTACGATTTTCACTTTTTCTATTTGCTCTTCTCTTTTCAAATCATCAAAGTATAAAAGCGTTGCGACCAATTCTAAAAAACGTGAACTTTTTGCATTCATTTTTTCAATGATTGATTTTAAGCGAGGATTTTCTTCTCCTAAAATAGAGGTGAATTCTTTGCCTGATTCAGTCGGCGCGTAGCAATACTGCACGTACGAACCTTTATCTTCTTTTCTCTCTGTCATAAAGCCTAAATTGCAAAGTTCTTCAACGCGGACAGTCAATTCCTCAGAATATGGTCCATACATATGGAATGAATACTTCTCTTGGAATGAAAAATTCATTTTTTTCGCAATGAATATCATTTTTTGTAATTTCTTTCTGCCAGTGACTTCTCCTGCAAGTGACACGAATTGTACTACTTTTGCGTGATCTTGTAACAAGAACTTTGCCTCCTTTTTATGCATCTAAAATAGCGATAATCCTCTCATGAATCGGATTATTTACGTCTAATAAATCTTTCGGATAATATAATTTATGATCCGTTCTTCTTTTTCCTGAAATGGCATCTACAATATCAGATGAACGTGATAATTCACTCAAATCTTTATTCGGTAATTGTAAATAGATCGGCACTCTTTCGCCTTCTTCACCTGGACGATAAAAATCATAAGGTAAATCCGAAGATGAATCCATTACTAAATAATAGTTTGGATCAAGTCCCGCTTCATCAAATAATTTCTCCAATTGCACGAGTTTTTCCCAATCTTTCGCAGGATCGACATCTGTAAACTTGAATAATTTTCGATTTAAAAAACGCGTACTTAAATCACGCAAAATTGCGTCCTCTTCCTTCGTCCAAAATTGGAAATAAGCCATAATAATACTTTCATCAAGTGCGATATAATCTGCAAGCTTCACATTTCCTTCAAAGAAACTGGTGAAATGATCAATCGATATCTTAAAGTCATAGCCGTCTTTGTATAAAAACTTTGCTCGTTCCAAAGTTTTCTTCAAAATCACTTCTGCACTACGTGATACAGGATGGAAGTACACTTGCCAGTACATTTGATAGCGACTCATAATATAATCTTCGATGGCGTGCATACCCGTTGATTTAATGACGATTTGATCTGGTTGTGGACGCATGACACGAAGAATTCTTTCCATATCAAAATGTCCGTAGCTAACGCCAGTGAAATAAGCATCACGTTGTAAGTAATCCATTCGATCCGCATCAATCTGGCTCGATATTAAGCTAACAACTTGTTTATTGGGATATGTTTTCGCAATAACTTCCGAAACTTTTTGTGGAAATTGATCCGACACGCGGCTCAACACTTCATTCACTTCGGTATTTCCTAAAATAATTCTTCTCGTAAATTGCTCATGATCTAAATCAAAAACATGCTCAAATGCGTGTGAGAACGGGCCATGTCCTAAATCATGTAGTAAACCTGCGCATAGAGCGACTAAACGCTCAGATTTATCCCATTCAGGGCGATTAACAAATACATCATCCACCATACGACGAACGATTTCATAAACGCCTAATGAGTGACTAAAGCGACTATGTTCCGCTCCATGGAATACGAGATAGGTCGTTCCTAGTTGTTTAATTCTACGTAATCTTTGGAACTCTTTCGTAGCGATCAAATCCCAAATCAACTGATCTTGAACATGTATGTAACGATGAACAGGGTCTTTAAAAACCTTTTCTTCTGCTAGTTTTTGTGTTGCGTATTCCATCTCACACCTCCGACTTTTCTTTTGTATCATTGTAACGAAAACTGCTTCCTTTTTACACCAAAACGATCCTCGCTAATGAAAAGTACCCCACTAGAAAAAACAGCTTCATCTGTCGCTCTAGCAAGGTACAATTCACTCTATTCCATTCCTTCTGGTTCAATGAATCCTTCAGGTAATTTCTTTTGAGATTTTAATTTTTTGATAACCTTTGGAATTAATTCGTCTTCCGTATGTGCAGCGCATGGGCGATTATTGACAAAAGTAAATGTCTTTCTAAGTCCCGGTCCGCAATAAGAGTGGCATTTAATGTCGATTTCCGCATTTGGGTCAATCGCTTTTAATTTTGGAATTAATGTTTTAAGGTTAACAGCCTGACATTCGTCGCAAACACGAAATTCGTTTGCCATAGTGTCGACAGTCCCTTCTATATCTAATTTCATTAACGTTAATTTTAGCTACTATCTCTCGAATAATCAACCTTCTACAGGTGCTAACATCTTCTGATTTCGCTCAAAAACACGTTGTAAATAAAATCCGTACTGCTCTAATTCATCCTGTTGTAAACCACCCATCAACAGTTCATCGGAATGTTCGTATAGGAATTTTTGCAGATTTTGAACAGTTTGTGAAACCGTCAATTCTTCCTCCAAAAGTTCTGATAATGAAGCCATCACTTCTGGTTTCACTTTAGGATATTGAAATTTCGTCTGCTCATTTTGCAAAGCGACTTCATAAAAATCACGAATCAATTTTGCACGTTCAGCGCCGCTTCCTTCAATCGAAAGATAGATTTGCACCGCAATCCCTTGTCGAAGTCTACGCTGTGAAATACCTGCAAACTTCTTCCCATCAATACTTAAATCATAACTTCCCGGACAGTAAGAACCGACAATTTCATATGCTTCAATTCGATCGGCTGCTTGTGGGAACAATGCTTTAATCAATTCCACCATGACATCGTAGCCTGAATTAATATCGATCTTCCCTTGTTCTTCAGATAGGACGATGGAAATATTTAAAATACCCGGATCTAAAACGACCGCAAGCCCTCCTGAATTTCGAACAATCGGCTTATAACCTCTTTCTTCAAGTAAATCCATGCCCGCATGAACGAACGGTAGTCGATGATCTTGAATGCCAAGTACAACCGAAGAATCATGAACCCAAGTGCGAATTGTCGGTGCGCTCATCCCTTGCCCGACTAAGTGGCAAAGCGTGTCATCTGCTGCAAATGATTCTAATGGCGATTGTGTAAGGCCACTCACCGATTGATCCCATAAACGCCATGTTTTCTGTGTTAAATAATGTGTCATATCTACTTCTCCCGTACTTTTTCTTTATTTTATCATACTAGCATACCATGAATTGAATTGTGACAAATTGTGTCCACGCAAAAATACAGTGAAATTCAGCAAATACGGACTGTGCCAACGTTTTACTTTTTTATACTGTAGCAAGAACACAGTATATTAGTTTTTTGAGATATGAAAATGAGGAAATTCAACATTCATTCACAACTGATGTGCTTAAAAATGCTATAATACCTATGATTGAATCTCAATTTAAAAGGAGTGTTCTACATGATTGAAGCTGCACAAACACTAGATGGTTGGTACGTTTTACATGAATTCCGTTCAATGGACTGGGCTTCTTGGAAACTCGTTTCAGAAAAGGAACGTACAGAAGCTGTAGAAGAATTGATCCAATACTTAGAAAAACTTAATGAAGCAGATGTTGCTAAAACTGGCTCACATGCTTTTTACTCAATTGTTGGTCAAAAAGCCGATTTCGTGCTGATGACTTTACGTGAAACAATGGAAGAATTAAATGAATTAGAAACAGAATTTAATAAATTGGCAATTGCTGATTTCACAGTTCCTACTTATTCATATGTATCTGTTGTTGAACTTTCAAACTACTTAGCAAGCAAGAAAAATGAAGATAGCGATGCACCTGCAGAAGATCCGTATCAAAATCCTCACGTTCGCGCTCGCCTATATCCAGAGCTTCCTCGATGGAATCATATTTGCTTCTATCCAATGGACAAACGTCGTCAAAAAGGCGCTAACTGGTATATGTTAGATATGGATGAACGTCGTGAAATGATGCGCAGCCATGGTATGATTGGCCGCGGATATGCTGGTCGTGTGAAACAAATCATCTCTGGTTCAATCGGTTTCGATGACCACGAATGGGGCGTTACACTATTCGCAAACGATGTACTTGAGTTCAAAAAATTAATTTACGAAATGCGTTTTGACGAAGTTTCTGCTCGTTATGCAGAATTCGGTGAGTTCTTCGTTGGAAATATTTTAGATAACGAAAAATTAGTAAAAATGCTTTCTGTATAAATAAAAAATCCCACATTACAATTTATGTAGTGTGGGATTTTCTTTTGATTTCATGCGTCTTAGTATAAAGAAAATTTTGCACTTAATCTTTTTACAGACTCGACAATTTTCGCTTCAATTCGGTCATCAATTAATAATTGTTCATCCGCAAAAGCTGCTAATGCAGGGTTTTCGCCAACTAATACTGTAAATTGAGCATTTTCAAATAGCGCTAAATCTTCTTCATCTTTGCCATATACGAGAAATGTGTTTTTTTGAACACCAAATGTTCTCAATGCATTCCATTTACTTAATCCTCTTGGCGTAATTTCAAACATTTCTCCATCGTCAATTTGTTTCGTGATGACGTTTAGTTGTTCTAGCTTCTCCAACAAACTTTTACGATTGGAAGCACTTAATATTGTAATTTTCCATGCTGTTGGTAAATCATCAATGGCAAAATTCTCGGCTAATTTCTGCGGATCCACATCATTTACAACACGATGATATGCCCCGCCTGTGTATGAATAATCCCAATCGCTTTCAATGAGATAGGTCGCGTCAAAATCACAAATTAATTCCTTTATTTTCGAAAACATGGAAGTTGAAAAGGCGACAATTTGCTCAATATTCCCTCTAGAACAGATCACCGCTCCATTTCCACCGATCATTTTATATTGATGAAATCGCTTATCCACTAACGTCAACATTTCGCGAATCGACTTGGAAGAAACAAAAATCGTTTCATGTCCTTTTTCAGAAAGAAATGTCAGCATCTCCGTCAAATAAGGACTCACTTTTTCGTCATTAAAAACAATAGTTCCCTCCAAATCAAAGACAAATCGCAAATATACCACTTCTTTCTTAACTCTTACTTTCAGAGGTCATTTTAAAAATAATACCCCTTAAGTTCTATTTTAACACCATTGTAAAAGCACTTGATTAAAAAATAAAATCCGTGAAAGTTAGTAGCAACTAATTCTTTCGACCTTAATTGCAATTATTCACAAAAAAACCTTATTTTATTAATACTAAAGTAATGAATTTATTAATGAAAACCAGGACTTTAAGTAGTGAAATTGTGGTATATCATGAATATTAAGGAGATTTTAAAGTTGAAAAAAATATTTAGTCTTTTACTCATTATCCTATTTTTCAATATGTCCCCGCTCACGAGCCTAGCGAGTAGTTCTACAACGTTTAATTCATCTGTGAAAAATGATCTGGATCATTACTTGGAAAAAGTAGGTGGCGAAGTATCCATCACGTATGAAAATATGATTTCACAAGAAAAATATACATATAGACCTGACGCGACTTATTTTGCTGCAAGTACGGTTAAATTACCTTTAGCGTTATACATAATGGAACTTGCTGACGCTCAAGAAATTGACTTGAATCAAAAATTAACATATCAAAATCACCACTATGTCGGCGGTAGTGGCGTAATCCAAAATGATTCATTCGGTACACAGTTTACAATCAAAGAATTGCTTTCGAAATCAATGAAATATAGTGATAATATCGCTTTTGCTATGTTAGTTGAGAGAGTTGGACAACACAATTTCAGTGAATATATGAATAATCTTGGCGCACGAAATAATGCGACTGAAGCTTATAGTTATACTTCTACAAACGACTTAAATATTTTTGCGAAAAAATTGTATAGTTACAGTTTTCGAAGTGATCATGGGCAACTGTTAGACGATTATTTACAAAATACAGTTTACAATGATGCACTCCCACAGAGATTGGGAGAACTACAAGTCGCGCACAAAGTTGGCATGATGCCTATTGACCAAGTATCCCATGATTATGGTGTAGTGTATGCGAAATCCCCTTACACTCTTTCAGTTATGACGTATGGTTTTGACTATGCTTATTCAAATGAAGTCATCGCTGACATTACTGAAATTATTCATAAAAACCATGAAGCTTTTAATAAAAGGAATGATTTATCGATAATCGATCGAATCAAAATCGCATTCATCACGATCACGCATCAACCAAACTAAAAACGACTACCCATCCGAAACTGGGTAGTCGTTTTGCTTATTTCGCGTGTTTATTCGCTGCAAGCATTACTAAAATCCAACCTGCTAGGAAACTTACGCCGCCGATTGGTGTAATCGCGCCTAAAACTTTTACGCCTGAAAGCGCCATTGCATATAGGCTACCTGAGAATAGGATGATCCCTACTAAAAGTAAGTATCCAGCCCAATTTAATTGTTTTACAGGGCCAAAAATATTTTTACTCATTAAAATACCAATTAAAATTAAGCCAAGTGCATGAGACATTTGATATGTTACTGCTTTATCCCAAACATCTACATATCCTTTTGTTTCTAAGAAATCAGATAGGGCATGCGCTCCAAATGCACCTAAACCTACTGATAGTAATGCCATAAAGCCGCCAAGCATAATGAATTTTTTCATCTTTTTCCGTCCTCTCTAAAAGTCAAAAAGTGAGTCACCATTTGCATCTTCTTCATGTATTTTATTCACTTGAGAAGTTGTTACAACAGATTGCTGAGGTGGTACTACTGTTTGTGGTGGCGCAACATACGTCGTTGACGCTGCACTCGTTACTTGTGATTCCTTACTTTGTAATGCGACATCACATAATGCTTTAATCGCCGCTAAAGATTCACGCGATTTTTGGTCTGAAGTACCATCTTTCGCAAATTGAATTTGCTTTTCAATTTCAGCAAATATCATCTCGTATGAAATCATCACTTTGCCCCTCGCTGTTTCGCTTCATATTTCAGACAGTCCATGCCTGATGATTTTTTAACTACTGCTGTTGGTAGCTCTCTCGTTTTAAAGCCGTATGCTCTACAGCCTCGTGGACTTGCTGGATCCCATGTCACCATAAAATGCTGACAAGAAAAGCAATTCGGTTTCATCGAAAAAACCACCTCTCTTACTCACTTTACCATTATATTTTCGTGTCTTAAAGTTATTCAGAAGAAATTCCTACAATTGTAAATGAAGTTGTTCATCATTTGGACAATTGAAATCAATCGGATTTTGCCCCCATGCCATCAGTTGATTATTGATCGCTGAATACGGTTTACTTCCGAAAAATCCTCGATACGCGCTTAATGGACTTGGGTGAACATTTTCAATTATGAAATGGCGATTTGTATCAATTAACGCTTTTTTCCGTTGCGCTGGTTTTCCCCATAATACAAAAATCACCGGTTTTTCACGATTATTCAATTGGCGAATTAATTCATCTGTTACGACTTCCCAGCCGCGTCCTTTATGCGAATGCGCTTTATGTGCTTCCACCGTCAATACTGTATTTAATAGTAGAATGCCTTGATCCGCCCAATGTTGTAAATTGCCCGATTGCGGTTCTGGAATTTGTAAATCCGACGCCAATTCCTTATACATATTGCGCAGGCTTGGTGGGATTTTCACGCCTTCTTTCACTGAAAAACTCAGTCCATGCGCTTGTCCATGATCATGATAAGGATCTTGCCCGAGTATGACGACTTTTACTTCATCATAAGGTGTTGATTGAAAGGCTTGCCATACTTGATCTTTCGGCGGAAAAACTTCTGTCGTTTCATACGCTTCTTCCACAAATTCAGCTAATGCTTCGAAAGATTTTGATTCGAGTACATTTCGTAATTTCTGCTGCCAATCTTGCGGTAAATTGTTCGTTAACATCTACATTACTCCTTAAAATGAACAACGGTTTTATAGTCGACAAGCTCAAACATATTTGCCATTGAACGCTCGGTATTTCGTTCAGCAGTTTCCAATAACCCTTGTGTCATCGCTTCTTTCACCATTTGTTCCTGTGCTTCTTTTGCTAAACTGAAGCCATCTTTAATCGTCGCTTCATCTCGGAATAGCCCTTCTGATGAAAAGACTTTTACTTTTTTCAAATCGAGCGCCGCCTGACCTTGAACAGTTGGTTTTGGCAATGTCAGTTCAATGGTCTTTTTGCGTTCATCAACTTCAACATCTTTTTTCGTAATTTTGTCCAAATCAATGCCCGCTCTAACAGTACCTGGTACGATTACTAATACTTTTTGCTTCGTTCCTGGAATATTCAAACCGATTTCCTGACCGAAGATTTTATTATTTTCACGTTCGATGACGACTTTCGTATAAGATTCAGCCGCTGTTAATTCATTCAAATTATTAATTTTCTCGACAACCGCTTCTTCTGTTTGACGTGTTTCGCCTCCGAAAAATTTCGTCACAGCAACGGTCGCTCCTATAATAAGAATGAGGATGATTGCGATTCCCCATTTTAATTTACGTTTCAAAATTGTTCCTCCTTCAAATGTCCTTCTTCTATTATAAATTATTTATGAGAAAGAAGAAAAGGTTCTCTTTTGAAAACTGACCTTATAAAAAACTTCGATTTTGACCATTTCATTCGAGCCAGTTTCGATTTAAGATAGGAGTATTCTGATAAATACGACTTTTATATAAAGGGAGAGATTTACATGGCTCTATTTAAAACATTAACAATCGCAGGTTCGGACGCTTCTGGTGGCGCAGGTTTAGAGGCAGATTTAAAAGCTTTTGAAGCACACGGCACATATGGTCTTGCTGCTGTAACAGTAATCGCAACAATGGACCCAGACAATAACTGGTCACATGGCGTTTACACTTTACCAACGGATGTCTTAAAAGCTCAATTAAAAACAACTTTCTCAAC
Organism: Kurthia zopfii; assembly: GCF_003143955.1. Classification (GTDB taxonomy): domain Bacteria; phylum Bacillota; class Bacilli; order Bacillales_A; family Planococcaceae; genus Kurthia; species Kurthia zopfii. The sequence continues at coordinate 10,901 of NZ_QFVS01000054.1, forward strand.
AGGTGTTGATGCACTAAAAACAGGAATGCTTTCTACGGAGGAAGTGATCGAAGTTTCTGGTGAAGCGATTAAAAATTCTGGCGTAAAAAATGTTGTCATCGATCCAGTAATGGTTTGTAAAGGTGAAGACGAAGTACTAAATCCAGGCAATGTAGATGCTATGATCAAATATTTAATGCCTTTAGCGGCAGTAACTACGCCAAATCTTTTCGAAGCTGGGCAACTAGCGGGTGTGAAAACACCAAAAACAATTGAAGAAATGCAAATTGCTGCAGAAAAAATCCATGCTCTTGGTGCGAAAAACATCGTAATCAAAGGTGGTCGTGGCATCGATCATGATCAAGCATTCGACTTATTCTATGATGGCGAAAAGCATTATCTTTTAGAAACAGCGAAAGTGGATACTTCTTATAACCACGGTGCTGGCTGTACTTTCGCAGCTTCAGTAACTGCGAATTTAGCAAAAGGACTTTCAGTGAAAGAATCTGTATTTGAAGCGAAGGAATTCGTAGCTGCAGGAATCCAACATGGTTGGAAATTGAATCAATTCGTTGGTCCAGTTCTTCACGCTGCGAAAAATATTCACGGCGCTCCAACAGTAACAATTAAAGAACTTGCTCCAATTTCAGTAAAATAATATTTGTGAAGAAGTCGTTTCGTACGGCTTCTTTTTTTTGTTCTATTAAGATTATTTTCCGTCTACAAGTGGGAATATACTATTTGATCCCCATTTTATTTTTACTTTTTTACCCATTTTCAAGTAGAATGAAAGAAATCTGGAGGTGGTTCAATTGGCAATTCATCTACAAAATGTTTCGAAGTCATTTCAAAAGACGAAAATCATTCATCAACTGAATCTAGATGTGAAAGATGGTTCTATTTTCGGTTTAATCGGACCTTCTGGTGGAGGGAAAACGACGATTATTAAGATGATGCTCGGCATGCTTCCCGCTGATGAAGGGACAATCACAGTTTTAGAACATGAAGTTCCTCATGAACCATTACTTTATCAAATTGGCTATATGGCTCAAGCTGACGCACTTTATACCGATTTAACCGGTCATGAAAATCTCTCTTTCTTCGGGAGTATGTTCCATCTGAATAAGAAGAAATTACAGGAACGAATTGAATATGTAGCAGAGCTAGTTGATTTAACGCCATTTTTAAAAAGAAAAGTTGGTCTTTATTCAGGCGGCATGCGACGTAGATTATCTTTAGCAATCGCACTAATCCAAGATCCACCATTGCTTATTTTAGATGAACCTACTGTCGGCATTGATCCTGCGTTGAAAAAGAAAATCTGGCATGAGCTAATCCATTTGAAAAATAACGGCAAGACGATTTTAGTGACGACCCATGCGATGGATGAGGCTGCTCAATGTGATGAGCTGGCAATGTTGCGTGAAGGTAGTATTATCGCAAACGGCTCACCGAGTGAACTACTTGAGCAATTCGGTGTCGTTTCATTGGATGATGTCTTTTTACATGCAGGAGGTGTCGAAAAATGAGAATTCGCGCTTTAGTAACACGTATTTTGCAACAATTACGGAGAGGTGAACTACTCACCACTTAGCTTAACCTTGCGGTTCTTCACGCTTGAAGTGGGAGCTTCTTGGGAATAGAGCGTACTTGCAAGTGTATTTCTTTACTTGCAGCGGTTTCTCTTATTTGACCGAGCTAACCCCGTAGTTCCTACGGTTTGT
>NZ_QFVS01000055.1 GCF_003143955.1 Kurthia zopfii
TCGGTCAAATAAGAGAAACCGCTGCAAGTAAAGAAATACACTTGCAAGTACGCTCTATTCCCAAGAAGCTCCCACTTCAAGCGTGAAGAACCGCAAGGTTTAGCTAAGTGGCGAGTAGTTCACTAAAGTCTTTCAAACATTGAATAACTGTCTTCAAGAGTTTCACTTTTTGGAATGCAATGCATATGACTATAAACCATTCGAACGATCTAGAGCTAACATTGACACAGAGCCTATATAATAAAAATACTGGTTCTATAAACATGACAAAAACTAATATTGATTTCTTTTTATGTATGGTTCATAGTGAAAAATAAACCGCATTTTTTAAAATCACATACATTCTAGGACTCTACAGGAGGTTTATTGATGTTACAACAAATTAGAATAGACAACTGGTTAGTAGAAGTAGATCTTGATCAAACACGGGAATTCTATAGTAAAGATTTAGAAGTTTGCGACTGCTTATACTGTAAAAACTATGTTGAAGCAACTAAGTCTTTTAATAGTTCGATATCAGATCTATTTAGCCAATTAGGAATACTTGCTTCAAAACCAGCAGAGCTATCGTATTTTTCTACTGATGAATCAGGAGAAATGTGCTATATAGGTGATTTCCATCTTGTTGGAAAAGTTTTAGAAGGAGAATTGTGTACACCTTCTAACTTTGAGGAAACGAATACTTTTAAGGTGGAAAATTTCACTTTTGGATTTTCTGAGCATTTAGAATTTGTACCAAAAAGATTTCCAACCCCAGTGTTACAGTTTATATTAGTGGCTAATATCCCTTGGGTTCTTGAAGAAAATCCGGAAGATTAGTAATATACTGGCTTTTTATATAAAAAAACGTTCATGAAGTTTCCGCACCAATCTGATGAGAGATCGGTGCTTTTTTCTTCGTAAACGTTATTTATTGTAGATTCTTTTTATTCATGAATTTTCAATTTATCACTTTTGAAAAATAATACGACTAAACCAAGTGTCGTAAGTCCTTCTGCGATTGGGAATGCCAACCAGATCCAAGTTGCGCTACCAAAGTAAGGTAATAGGAATAGAAGTGGCATGAAAATAATAATACTTCTACATAATACGATAATGGTTGATAATCGAATTTTTTTGATTGCTTGGAAGTATTCCGCAATGACTAAGTTAAATCCTAAAAATACATAACCAATAAAGTAATAATTAATACCCGTCTTTGTGAAATCAGCAACTGGGCCAGCTTCAACGCCAAACAATAGTAGAATGAGTGATTTACTGAAATACCCGACAATTAATAAGCCAACACCAATAATTGTCGCAGTAATGATTGCTAATCGTAAAAATACTTTTAGTCGATCATACAATTGCGCGCCATAGTGGAAACTTACGATTGGTTGTAAAGCTGAACCAACAGCAATGAAAATCATTAGGAATACTGCGTGTAAGTAGTTAATTACAGCAAAGGCAGTTACACCAACATCGCCAGCAAATCGTAGGAAGGTGATATTATACGCAACGACGATTAATGCGAAACTCATCTCAACAACATAACTCGGTAAGCCGATTTTTAAAATTTCGCCCATTTGTTTAAATGAAACTTTACTAAAATTCCATTTCAAATGATTCGATTTTTGTAAGAAGTGAAGCATTAGTACGAGTAGTCCGACGACAGTAGCGATCCCTGTTGCATAGGCAGCTCCAGAAACGCCCCAATTCATAATGAAAATGAAAATATAGTTTAAAATTACATTCAAAATCGCTGAAACAGCAAGTCCAACCATTGCTAATTTTGGATTTCCGTCATTTCGAATATAAATACTTAAAATATTCTCCAGTACATAAACAAGACCGAATGCTAAGATGACGAATAAATAGTCACGCACATGTGGGTATGTTGTAGCACTTGCGCCGAATAAATACGCGATTTCTTTTAACTTCCAAAAACCGATTATTATTAGAATACCAACGATTGAGACAGTTAAAATAACAGATTGTGTGAATATTTTCTGCGCTTGTTTTATTTTATTTTCACCAAGTGCAATGGAATAAAGTGTCGCACCACCCATACCAATCCAAAGTGAGACTGCGAGTAGGATTGAGAAAATCGGTGTAGCGATATTTACACCTGCTAATGCGTCTTCCCCAACGCCATGACTGACAAAAATACCATCAATCAGTATATTGGATGCCATTAAAATCATCCCGAATAGGGAAGGGATTAAATAAGATAGAAATAGTTTTTTGGGCGGACTATTTTGCAGTTTTAATGCCATTTCGTCCTGTTCATTTAGAGTGTGTGTCACAAGATCATTTCCTTTCACTTAACTATATGCTAAAGTATATGGTTACCAGATAGTCAAGGAGGAATTATGGAAAATAACGAAAAATTTAAGGGGCATTTTACAACAGGCGAATTTGCGCGACTTTGTAATGTCAAAAAGCAAACATTATTTCACTATGATGAAATCGGTTTATTAGTACCTGCGTTAAAAGCAGATAATGGCTATCGATACTATTCATATCAACAGTTTGACTTATTTAGCGTCATTGAACTGTTGAAGGATTTAGATATGCCATTAAAGGAAATTAAGCAATTCATCTACAATAAAACACCTGAACAATTGATCAGTTTATTCGAAGAAAAGAAAAAAGAAACGCATGAGAAAATCAGCCATTTAAAACAAATGGAGCGAATTATTGATACGAAATTAGAAATTACAAAACAAGGAATCGCGACAAATTTTAACGATATTACGGTTGAATTTGAAGAAGAAGAACAGTTTTTCATCAGTCCGCTTATTGAAAATACGTCTGAAAAAGAGTTTTTAAGTGCAGTTTCCGCATTTATCGAAATTCTTTATACTCGAAAATTAGATATTGGCTACCCAATCGGGGCGATATTGACACAACAGCAAATCGATGACGAAGCTTTTGAAAACTATTCGTATTTATATACGAAAATTAGCGAACCGGATATTGCGATTGCTATGCATACGAAGCAAGCAGGTAAGTATATTACGGCATATCATATCGGAGAAGAACGATTTAAAAAGAAAAGTTACGACGCTATTCGAAAGTTTGCCAACGACAGAAAACTTGAAGTAGTAGGGGATGCGTACGAGGAATATGTCTTTGAAGAAGCAGCCGTATCAAATATCGAACAATACGTTACACAAATTAAAATGAGAGTGGAATAATTTCCCTCATATAAACGAAAAAACGATTCGGCAAAATAAATTGCTGAATCGTTTTTTTATACTATTCCTTTGCAAGTTCGATTGATCGTTTCGTTGCATCATCAATACATGCTTGAATTGTTTCTTTGAAATGGTGATTTTTTAATGCTTGGATCCCAGCAGCAGTTGTGCCACCTGGACTTGTTACTTTTTTGCGCAATGCTTTTGGTTCTTCTGATGTTTGTTTTAACATTTCAGCAGCGCCTGCAACCGTTTGTACAGCTAATGTACGAATCGTTGATTGCTCTAAACCATATTTCATGCCCGCTTGTTCAAATGCTTCAATTAAATAATATAAATACGCTGGGCCACTACCTGATAAGGCAGTAACGGCGTGTAATTCATGTTCTTTAACTTCAATTACTACGCCAATCGCTTCTAGTAATTGTAAGAAAGTCGCTTTCAATGATTGAGCCACCTCATCACTGAATGCAATCCCACTTGCACTCATTCCGATTGTTGCGGAAGTATTTGGCATGACACGAGCTACAGCTCTATGTCCTAAATTTTCTTGAATTGTTTCGATACTCGTACCTGCTACTACAGAAAGCACAGCAGTTTTTTCACCTAATAATGGAGCGATGTCTTTCATACCTGCTACAACATCTTTTGGCTTCATGGCTAAAATCACACAATCTGCCTTAGATAAAACTTCGCGACGGTCCGAAACAACTTGTACACCATAGCGATTTGCAATGTCTTGAAGCTTTAATTTGTTTGATTTATTCATCACATAAATCGATTGCGGCAGTACAACACCTTTATTAACCCAACCTTGAATAATAGCCTCTGCCATTGAACCTGCACCTGCGAATACAATTGTTTGCATACTTGTCGCCTCCTAATTCTTTTTTTTGACAAAATAAAAAGCATAATCATCCGATAAAAAGGACGAAAATGCTTGGATTCCGCGGTACCACCTTGATTCGCTCTGAAAATAGAGCGCAACTTTAGCCTCGATATCGCTGAGGATGCGGTCTTGTTTACAAGACTACTCAGAAGTAGGTTCCAATTCATATTGCTATGTGACTTTCAGCCGGTGATCACACTTTCTTTTAGCAAGGGAAGAAGTTGTACTAGTCTTCATCATCGTATTAGTATATAAAAGTGATTATAGGACGTTTGCAAAGTAAAGTCAAATAATCTCATAGAGTGACGTACTATGAAAAGCATTGTATAATGGAATGAATTACTATTCAGTTAAGTGGAAGGAGTTACAAAATGATTACAAGAATTGAGACACCAACACCGTTTGCAGTAGGTTCTGTAAACTGTCATCTTATAAAGCAAGACGCATTATCAATCGTGGATGTAGGCACAAAAACACCAGAGGCACTTGAAGCAATCGAATTTGGCTTAAAGGAAAATGGTTACACTTTCAATGATATTGAACAAGTGATTTTGACACATCATCATCCGGATCATATCGGTTGGACGGATGCATTTCCGAACGCACAGATTTTAGGTCATGTATACAACGATGCATGGCTACGTAGAGATCCGACATTCATCGACTCGCATTATGATTTCTATATGAAAAATCTAATTGAAGAAGGCGTACCTGAGAAATATCGCGGTTGGCCGAAACGAATGACACGCCGCCCTGATATGATGGGAACACGCCCATTGAATACGATTTTAAAAGAAGGAGATGCGATTCCAGGACATCCTGGATTAGTGGCGATCGAAACATTAGGTCATGCGCAATCCCATTTAGCATATTGGCATGAGGAAAGTGGGCAGTTACTTGGCGGAGATTTATTAATCGCCAAAACAGTGTCAAATCCTTTAATCGAGCCACCATTAGTACCAAATGAAGAAAGAGCAAAATCATTGCTTCAATACAATGCTTCATTGAAAAAAGTGTTGGATCTTCCTGTACAAGTTGTACATAGCGGTCACGGTGATGCTATTTACAATGCACATGAATTAATAGAAGAAAGATTAGCTACACAACATAGACGCGCGATGAAAGTACTTCAATCAATTGCGGCAAGTGGACCATTTTCTGTCTTTGAAATCTCTCAAATGATTTTCCCGAAAAAATATGAATCAGAGCTTGGCCTGACGTTATCGCACACAATTGGGCAGTTAGACTATCTTGTATCACTTGGCCATGTCACTGAAACGATGGGCAAAGAAGGAATTTTAATGTATGCCGCAAAATAAGATCATCCTTGTGACAGGTGCAACATCAGGTGTAGGCCTTGCCATTACAAATCAATTATTAGCACAAAACTTTGATGTCATTGCCATTGGTCGTAATGACACCATTTTACAACAGCTTGCAAAAAAGGGAGCAGAAGTATTCAAGGTTGATTTACTCAACGATGAGGCCATGCATGAATTTACGAATAAAGTAAAGGAAGTCGATGTAGCGATTTTAAATGCGGGTGTTGGAATTTTTGAATATGCGCATTTAATAGAAGATCAAGCGATTGATGACATGATTACATTGAATATATCTTCCCAAATGAAATTGACGAAAGCTTTGATTCCAAAAGTGAAAAAACAATTCATCTATATTGGTTCTCAAGCTGGCAAGGTTGCGACACCGAAAGCAGCGGTTTATGCAGCGACGAAGCATGCACTGATTGGCTATACGAATGGTTTGAGATTAGAACAACCTAATCTGATCATTACAATTGTTCATCCAGGACCGATTGATACACCATTTCTTGATCATGCAGATGCAACCGGTTCATATAGAGGCAAAATGAAAAATGTATTGTTAAGCTCGGAAAAAGTAGCAGAGAAGACGATTTCCTTAATTGGTAAGAAGAAAAGGGAATTGAATATCCCTTGGTATATGGGGATTACAAGTAAGTTATATGCTGTCGCACCTGCTTTGACAGAAACGATTGGTAAACCATTTTTTAATAAAAAATAACAGAGAAATCACATTTTATGTGGTTTCTTTTTTTGCGCTTTATTCATTTATACACCGAAATACAGTATTGATGCATAAAGTATTTCGATATAAAAACTACTTAAAGTCAATGTACAAAAGGATTTTAGATGCGTTAATAGAAAAATAAATTTATTATAAAAATACACTTGCATTCATAAAAATACCGTGATAGTATAAGTGTATAAATATTAAATAAAAACGTATAAACATACATGATTTGAAGCGGAGGAATTAATTATGAAAAAAGTAGTACTTGCCTATTCAGGCGGTTTAGATACATCAGTAGCAATCCAGTGGTTAAAGGAGCAAGGTTACGCAGTAGTAGCTTGTTGCTTAGACGTTGGTGAAGGTAAAAGTTTAGATCATATCCAAGCGAAAGCATTAGAAGTTGGCGCAGTTGAATCATACATCATCGATGCGAAAGACGAATTTGCTGATGATTATGCATTAATGTCATTACAAGGTCACACTTGGTATGAACAAAAATATCCATTAGTTTCAGCGTTATCTCGTCCATTAATCGCTAAGAAATTAGTTGAGATTGCAGAAGAAACTGGCGCAACTGCAGTAGCACATGGTTGTACTGGTAAAGGGAATGACCAAGTTCGTTTTGAAGTATCATTCAACGCATTAAACCCAGATTTAGAAGTTCTAGCACCTGTTCGTGAATGGGCTTGGAGCCGTGAAGAGGAAATCGAATATGCGAAAGAAAGAAATATTCCGATTCCAATTAACTTAGATTCTCCATTCTCAATCGACCAAAACTTATGGGGCCGTGCGAATGAATGTGGTATTTTAGAAGATCCTTGGGCAACACCACCAGAAGATGCATATGACTTAACAGTTGCAGTTGAAGATGCTCCTGACACAGCGGATATCATCGAAATCGAATTCGTTGAAGGTGTACCAACTAAATTAGATGGTAAAGAATACAAACTTTCTGAAATGATTCTTGAATTAAATACACTTGCTGGTAAACACGGTGTTGGTCGTATCGATCATATCGAAAACCGTCTTGTTGGTATTAAATCACGTGAAGTATATGAAATTCCAGGCGCACACGTTTTATTAACAGCGCATAAAGAATTAGAAGATATTACACTTGTAAAAGAGCTTGCACATTTCAAACCAGTTGTTGAAAAACAATTAACTGAATTAATCTATAATGGCTTATGGTTCTCACCATTACGTGAAGCATTACAGGCATTCATTAAAGAAACACAAAAATTCGTTAACGGTACAGTTCGTGTGAAATTATTCAAAGGACATGCAGTTGTTCAAGGACGTAAATCACCAAACTCTCTATATGACGAAAAATTAGCAACTTATACAAAAGATGATGAGTTCAATCATAACTCTGCAGTTGGTTTCATCGAATTATTTGGTTTACCAACAAAAGTGAACTCAATCATTAATAACAACTCGAAGAAGGACGGTGTAAAGTAATGAGCGGAAAAGCTTGGGGAGGCCGTTTCCAAAAATCTGCTGAAGCATGGGTAGATGAATTTGGGGCTTCAATCGGCTTTGACCAGCAGCTTGTTACAGAAGACATCGAAGGAAGCATCGCCCATGTAACAATGTTGGGCGCATGTGAGATCCTAACTGCTGACGAAGTAAAAACGATTAAAGACGGCTTAGAACAATTAAAAATTAAAGCAGAAAACAATGAATTAGATTTCAAAGTAGAGAATGAAGATATTCATTTAAATCTTGAAAAAATGCTTACGGACATGATCGGACCAGTCGGAGGTAAACTTCACACAGGCCGTAGCCGTAATGACCAAGTTGCGACAGATATGCATTTATTCTTGAAAAAGCGTGTGAAAGAAGTAATCGGTTTAATCGAAAACTTCCAACAAGCAATTGTGACACAAGCTGAGGATAATGTAGAAACTTTAGCACCAGGTTACACGCATTTACAAAGAGCACAACCAATCTCTTTTGCGCATCATTTAATGACATATTTCTGGATGTTAGAACGTGATAAGCAAAGATTTACGGAATCTGTGAAACGCATTGATATTTCACCACTTGGAGCTGGCGCATTAGCTGGTACAACTTTCCCAATTGACCGTGAATTAAGTGCTGAATTATTAGGATTCTCTGCAGTTTATCAAAACTCAATTGATGCGGTGTCAGACCGTGATTTCATCGTCGAATTTTTATCTAATAGCTCGTTATTAATGGCTCATTTATCAAGATTTGCAGAAGAAATTATCATTTGGTCGACAGATGAGTTCAAATTCATTGAATTAGATGACGCATTTTCAACTGGTTCAAGTATTATGCCACAGAAGAAAAATCCTGATATGGCTGAATTGATCCGCGGTAAAGCAGGTCGTGCATACGGTAATTTAATAGGCTTACTTACAGTTCTAAAAGGGATTCCACTTGCTTACAACAAAGATATGCAAGAAGACAAAGAAGGTATGTTTGATACTTTACATACAGTTGTTGGCTCGCTTAAAATCTTTGAAGGCATGGTTAGAACAATGTCAGTTAATAAAGATGTACTTCATAAAGCAGTACACAATGATTTCTCAAATGCGACAGAACTTGCAGATTACTTAGCTGCAAAAGGGATGCCATTCCGAGAAGCGCATGAAGTAACAGGTAAATTAGTATTCACTTGTATTCAAAAAGGCATCTACTTATTAGATTTATCGATTGAAGAGATGCAAAAAGAAAGTACTTTGCTAGAAGCAGATGTATTTGATGTTCTTGCACCAGAAGCTGCTGTAAAACGCCGTCATTCATTAGGTGGCACTGGCTTCGATCAAGTGAAAATTCAACTACAAAAAGCAAATGAATTATTGAAATAAAGAAGAATTCTTCACAAAGGGGATTCTTACTTGAAATGTTCAAGGGGTTAAAATAAATAACATTGGATTATAGTTAACAGAGGGAAACTGATTCCGGTGAGGAACAAGCGATTGTTTCGCAGAAAGTAACTTCCAGAGGGGAGTTACTTTTTTGTTTTGTTTAAAAATGGTTCTATATAAATAAAAAACCCAAGTAGGGAAAGACCTACTTGGTTAATAAAGCAAATTATTTTACAGCTTTTTCTTTTGCTGAACCTTTTAATAAGATAACGATTGCGCTAATGACTGCAATCCAAACTAGCACAACTGTATTACTATTCCACACAGATCCGTCGAAGAATAATACTTCACGTAAGCCGTCGAAAAGGAATTGGAATGGAAGCCAAGGCATGATCCAATCAGCGTAGAAATTCGGTAACATTTCAGGTGCTAATTGTAGTAATGGAAGGCCGAAGAACATTAGTAATACGAATATTGGTAAAGCTTTAAACCCTAACCAACTAAAGAACGCTAAAATTAGTAAAATAAACGCTGTACTGCTAATTGATAAGAATAATGCAACTTGATTGAATGAACTATAGTCATAATCTAGCATCCAAGTTGAGTACCAAGTCATCGCATAACCAGCGATCAACCCAGTGACGATACTTGCGACTAATTGAACCAATCTAAACGATAGTTGTGCAGCGAGTGTTTGGAATACGCGTGTTTTACCAGCGAAGAATAACATCGCAGCACCGATTAGACTAGCCATCCAGATAGGTTGGAAGAATGAGAATGGTGCAGTAGCTAATGAACCAACATCATGTACATTTTTAATGTCAATTTTAATTGGATTAGCAAATACTTGCGCTAATTCTACATTTAATGGGATTTTCTTTTGATCAACAACTGTGAATAATTGTTCGCTCATCACTTTATTAAGTTGAACGCCCATCGCGTTGAATCCTTGTGTTAATTGAGCTGCAACTTGTGTGTTTTTACCTTGGTTCACAAGGAATTGTAATTCAACTTGTTGTGGTTTTGGTGATTGTAATGAAGCAAATTGTTTTGAATAGTTTTCAGGAATTACGATTGCACCATATACATCGCGATCTTGTAATTTCTTGTTTAATTGAGCTTCGCTATCCACTTTGACCCAGTCAAATTTGTCACCTTGAGAAGTTAATTTGTCGGCAAATTGAGTTCCCATCGGATTTTGATCTTCAACTAAAATGGCAACAGGTAATTTTCCTGATTTCATATGCGCTGAAGGAAGTTGTGTCGCGGTGAACTACTCGCCACTTAGCTAAACCTTGCGGTTCTTCACGCTTGAAGTGGGAGCTTCTTGGGAATAGAGCGTACTTGCAAGTGTATTTCTTTACTTGCAGCGGTTTCTCTTATTTGACCGAGCT
>NZ_QFVS01000056.1 GCF_003143955.1 Kurthia zopfii
TTAGCAGTTGACCGCATCAATTCGCAATTAAGTCATGCAAAAGTACCTGCATAAATTTTAAAAACGATAGTTTTTACATCGGAGCAATCTAAGCTCTTGAAAAAATCGAATTATGAAATTGATTCAAATACCTGCGATTATAAATACCCGTCAATTGGTCAACATTCGACAATTTCTCTAGGTTTTCATTCATCATAATCAACTCTTCTTGCTTCTCTTCAATTTCAAAGTGCAATTTCTCTAATGCTTCATACGCTGCTTCTTTTTGTTTTAATGCTTCTTGAACGGAGCTTTGTGCATATTTCAATTCACTTTCGTAATTCGCACGTTGATCGATGCGAATAAATGCACAATCCACGTAGATAATTGACTCTTCTTCAAATTTACGTGCATTTAAAATATAGGGATGAGATTCCCCATCCTCATGAAGTAATTTTAAAATCAACTCTTCCACACGTTCTTGAATTGAGATTGTCGGATAGAAATAAGAGTGAAAAATAAGCTTATTTACTTTAGATAAAAGTATTTCAAAATGATAACCAATGAGCTGCTCATGCTTTTTGCCGAGCCATTTTAACATCGTTTCATTCACTGACAAAATAATCCCATCGATATCAAGTGTCATAAAACCGCATGGTGCGTGTGCAATCCGATCCAATTGATTATTCATGACCGTTCAAAAATCCTTTGATTAATTCGACTGTTTCTCGCGGATGGCTAATATGCGGGTAATGTCCCTTCGCTTCCATATGAGCCAACTCATTATTCGGAATATGTTCATGCAAGTATTCGCCAATATGCGCTGGTACAATACTATCTTCTGCACATTGTAAAATAAGTGTTGGTGTTGTTAACTCGCCTAAACGATTACGATAATCTGAGAAGAATGTTACTTCAGCAAATTCGCGTGCGATTTTTGGATTCGTAGATACGAAGACATTTTCCAAATCTGCTTTTAGATGTGCAGGTGCATCTGCGCCCATCCCTACTGGAGCCATATAACTCGCCCAACCAGTGAAGTTCATCTCCATCATCTCAAGTAATTCTTCTACATCCGAACGTTCGAAACCACCTTTGAAACCATCCTCCATATTTAAATAGCATGGCGATGGACCAATCATAATTAATTTAGAGAATAGTTCTGGCTTTTCAATTGCTGCCAACATCCCGATCATTGAACTAATAGAGTGTCCAAATACAATGACATCTTTTAGATTCAGATATTCGATCACCTCTACTAAATCTTGTTTATACCCATCAAGTGAATTGTACTTTTCCGCATTATACGCAGTGAGATCTGATCCCCCCGCTCCAACATAGTCAAAAACAATGACTTTGTATTGCTCAGCAAATGCTGGCGTAATGTATTGCCACATACTTTGTTCGCAACCAAAGCCATGCGCGCAAACAATTGCCTGCTCCCCATTACCATAAATTTTTACATTATTTCTTTTCAAAAGATCCATCCGAACCCTCTCCATTCTTACTTTCCTTGTCGATAAAGTTCCTTCGTCTTAAATCCGAGCGATAGAATCTCCTTCATCTCTTGGCGTCTTTTCTCTCTCGTTGCCTCTTGTTTTGCACTGTATACATATCTTGCCCAATCTTTTTTATAGCCGGATGTTAGCGATTGATAAAAGGCTAATTCCTTTGGTACATCAGCTAAATCTTCTTCGATTTTCGGTATGTCATCGATGTAATCCTTCACTCGTTGACTGGAAGCTGTTGATTTTTTTCGAACGGTCTGTTGTTTTAGTCCAACAATTATATAAATATCATCTAACTTCACCATACGCGAAAATTTCAATGAACTTCCCGGTACATAGCCTTCTGCATCAGTTTTGATACTCTTTAATATATCGTCACGATGAACATATGTTTTGAATTGTTTATTGTCTTTTTTAGGATATGCAATAAATACCCCTTTTCGTTCAAATGATGTCCACTTTTTACGTTTTCAATTGATTTTACTAGTTGCTCCAATGTCTCAACGAAGTCGAAAATCAAATCGTAACTACCATTTAGTGCTTCATCTACTTCTGTTAATTCCGTTAAATAGGGGTGATGCGACGGCCTGTTTAACACAGCCTTCTTGTCATATCCATGTAACTTTAATTTTTCTTCAATTGTTTTTTCCATAGAAAAACCACCTACCTCTTTTGATTAACAATAGTGTAGGTGGAGATTCTTATTTCGGCAAGTTTCTAGCCGAGCTTATTTAAAATTATACTTTGTAACGATTGGTTCACGACCATCGCGTACATCTGTATAATACTCTGTTAAGCAAATTCCGAGGAATGAACCAGATACATTATACACATTGGTGAAGCCACTGTTTTTCAATGCCATCACTGCATTATAACTTCTTTGTGCAGAACGACAATGCACATACACAGGGCGATCTGTCGGTACTTCTGCCATACGATCGCGAAGCTCACTTAATGGAATATTGATTGCGTTTTTAATATGACCATTTTCAAATTCCTTCACTTCACGAACATCTAAAAAAGTCGCGCCTTGTTCAAATAATGGACGTACATCCGTTATGTGGACTTGTTTGAAACGACCATATAAAATATTTGTCGCAACTAGTGCTGCCATGTTAACAACATCTTTTGCCGTACCGTACATCGGTGAATATGAAAGCTCAAGGTCTTTCAAATCTTCAAGCGTTCCATCCATTGTAATTAATGTCGCGATGACATCAATTCGCTTATCCGCATTCCCTTTACCAATCGCTTGTGCGCCAAGGATTTTCCCTGTAGGAACTTCATAGACAAGTTTAAAATGAAGTGGGTTACTTGAAGGCATTAAACCAACTTTATCTGGAGCAATAACATACACGCTATCCACTTGCATGCCCGCTTCTTTCGCTTCCTTCTCATTAATCCCTGTCGCTGCACAGTTGTAATCAAAAATTCGGATACTTGATGAACCGATGACACCTTTATTACGATTTGTAATACCATACATATGATCCGCTGCTGCACGCGCTTGTTTTTGCGCAGGCCCTGCTAAAGCTAAACGAACTGGCTTATGCAAAATACGGTGGTACACTTCAATCGCATCACCGACTGCATAAATTGAATCATCACTAGTAACATAGTTACCGTCTACTTTAATCGCGCCTGTAATACCCAACTCCAGTCCAGCATCTACTGCTAAATGTGTTTCAGGTGTTACGCCAATTGCTACTACGACTGCATCTGCAGCAATTACTTTACCAGAATCTAAATGAACTTTGCCTTCTTCAATTTTCGTTAAAGCGACTCCAGCTTCCAATGCGACTCCGTGGTCTAATAATTCCTTATGCATGATTTGCACCATGTCAAGATCATATGAAGCCATGATTTGATTTGAACGTTGAACGACCGTGACATTTTTGCCCGCTTTTCTCAAATTCTCCGCAACTTCGATTCCGATGAAGCCACCACCGATGACGGCGATATTTTCAACAGCTGCTAACTGTACATAACCTTGTAATTTTTCGATATCTACTACATTTCGAACGGTAAAAACGTGTGAGGATTTAATGCCATCAACGTTTGGTAATGTAGGGTGTGCGCCTGGTGAAAGGACGAGTTTATCATATGATTCTTCATATGTTTCCCCTGTCATCACGTGCTTCACAGTAATCGATTTATTTTGGCGATTAATTGCGACCACTTCTTGGCTAACACGCGCTGCTAAATTGTATTTCTTTTTAAATTGAACAGGATCCATCAAAATCAATTTCTCACTCGTTGGCACAATACCACTTAAATGGAATGGTAAAGAACAGTTTGAAAACGACACATGCGGCCCTCTTTCAAAAATAATTACTTCTGCTTGCTCATCTAAACGTCTAATACGTGCTGCTGTTGAAGCTCCCCCAGCAACGCCACCTACTACTAATACCTTCATATTCCTAAATCCTCCTCGTCATCTCATACCATTTACATTATACCCTTATAGGTATTAATTCAAGGAAAATAACTATTCTGCTTCGCGCTCTTTCTTCATTTCTTCTAATTCTTCGATTTGTTCTTTTGTTAATTGAATTAATTCCTTCGTACCTGCATCTACTTCACCTGGAGCTTCTAAAACTTCAAGCATTTCCTTTGCATCACCTAGCATTAATTCAATATTTTCTAATGATAATTTAGCCATTGCTAAACGCCTCTTTTCTAAACTTTATTCCCATACTATAGCTTACTTTTTTATGATTTTGTAGTAATTCAACCTACATTCACCATACTGTAATAATATTTAAAAATTATTTCGACATTTCGCAGAATTATCTGACCCTTTCATTTTTATCAATTCTGACGCTTTTACAAGGACCAATCCTCTGATAATGTATGACTATCATTTCAAAGGGAGAGATTGTTCATGCAAAAGGCTGTAAATTCAACATCTTCACGTATACATACGAACGACTTAATTATTACGGCAATGTGTATCGCACTTGTATTCGTCGCTACTTTATTTTTAAATATCCGTCTACCGATTTCAGTAAACGGCGGACTTGTTCATTTAGGAACAGCGATGTTATTCATCACGACATTATTATTCGGTCCGAAAAAAGGGATGATCATCGGAGCAGTCGGTATGGGGTTATTCGACTTATTCTCTGGTTGGACATTGTGGGCGCCATTCACATTCGTGACGCGCGGTTTACAAGCTTGGATTGTTGGTACAATCGCTTATTCAGCATACCGTAACGCGAGCAGCATCCCATTCAACGTAATGGGTATTCTAGCATCAGTTCCTGTCATGCTAGCGGGTTACTACTTATGTGAAGGGATTATTTTCGGCAACTGGATCGCACCTGCGACTTCAATTCCTGGTAACTTACTTCAAAATGCGGTTGGTTTAGTCATCGCTATTCCAGTTGTAGCAGCTCTTAAAAAACTACCAATGTTTAAAAATAAGTAAAAAAATAGCCGTTTCACAATCATGTAATTGTGAAACGGCTTTTTCTTATTCTTTCACTTGATCAATGAAATATTTCAAAATTCGTGCCGTTAATCCCCAAACTGTTTTTCCTTCATATTCATAAAACCATTCTTCCATTGAACGCGCGCGCCATTGATAGTCACGACCATTCGCCACTTTTTCATAAGGGAAATCCTCATTCGGCTGCGGCTGCATAGCGACTAGATGCATATAAGGTTCGTGCTGAAGTAACCAATTCAATGGTACTGTGAAAATTTCATCCACTTCATCTTTACTAACCGTATAACTCGTCTGATTCGGGATTATTGCCACAGTTGGATACACGACAAAGGTAGAAGACATAATAAGTGGTGGCAGTTGCTGAATAACATGAATATCATCTACCGAAACACCCAGTTCTTCATAGGTTTCACGAATAGCAGCTGCAACAACCGTTTCGTCGCTATCATCAATTTGACCACCTGGGAAGCTAATATCGCCTGGCTGCTTACGCATTTTGGACGAGCGAACTTCGAATAGAATATGCCAACCATCCTCTTTTTTTACGAGAGGAACGACCACTGCGGAACGAAACGCATTTTGTTCTCCTATAAAAAGTGGTTGCGGCTTCATTAAGTTCTGCTGAATTTTTCGTAGATCCATGATCATCATCCTCTTTACTGTAATAATTCTTCAATCCATTTTTGCACTTTCAATCCTTCATCAAATGGGATAATAAGTGCTTCTTTTCCATTTAAGTAATTCGCGCATGCTTGAAGTAAATTTTCATTTTCCTCAAAAACTTCAACAATCCGCAAATCATCTTCCACTGTACATTCCAATAATTCTGACCAATTTCGAATAATCATCGTTTTTTTAGAACCGAAGATTTTATATTCGATTCGTTCTTTTTGTGCCATATTAGATGCGCCATTCAATAGAAGCGGAATACCTGAATGTGTTTTAGCTAAAGCACTGACACTTACTTCGCATAATGTCGGATCTTCCTGATACATCGTTTCATGTGATAAAATGCCCAAATCACCAAATAGATGATGTGTTAATTGTAAGTAATGCGGGAAAATTTCGCGTATAAATCCACCTTGTTCCTTTGTCGCAATCCACGGATTTTGTTGCCAAGGACGTGGCCATACAGGGAAATGAGTATGTAATTCGATACGTAAAACATCACCCAATTCTCCTGCTGCTAAAGCATTTTTGAGGTAGCGAACTTCCGGACTATACATCATTGGGAAGTGCATCGCTGATTGAACATTGTAGCGCTCAATCGCCCCGACCATTTTCTCCCCCTGCTCATAATCATGCGCTAACGGTTTTTCAGATAGCACATTCAATCTTCTGGAAGCGATTTGCTCTGTCAAAGAAGCGTGACTAATAGGTGGTGTGCCAACATATATCCAGTCTGCACGTAGCGCTAGCAATTCTTCCATAGAAGTAACCGCTGGTACTTGATACTTCTCAACAATTTGCGCTAGACGATCTTGTTGCTCATCGAATACTGCGACAATTTCATATTCTTCTAAACCCAAAGCTTGATTAATGATTCTCTCACCGACGACCCCCGTGCCGATTATTGCGATTGTTGTCATTTCATACGCCCCTTTGTGTTGTGGATAAATAAAACCACCAGAAAGTTATGCACATGTGGATAAATTCTGATGGAAATTTTACTATTTAATAACTTTTGGTTTCGGATAGTCGAATCCTTTTGTATCAACTGTTACCGACTTCATTTTTTGCTCTTTCAACGGCTTATCAGAACCGTCCGTTTTCGTACTAACGATTTCATCTACTGCATCCATACCATTCGTTACTTTACCGAATGCCGCATAGTCACCATCTAATGATGAGGTTTCTGCCACCATAATGAAGAACTGAGAACCAGCTGAATCATTGCTTTGTGAACGAGCCATTGAGATTACGCCACGCTCATGTTTTATATTGTTTTCAAATTGATTATTTGAGAATTCACCTTTAATCGCATACCCTGGACCACCCATACCAGTACCATCCGGATCGCCACCTTGAATCATAAATCCTGGAATGACGCGGTGGAAAATTAAACCGTCATATGTACCGTCATTTGCTAAAGCAATAAAATTCGCTACAGTATTCGGTGCCACTTTTGGTTCTAACTCGATTTCGATTTTCTTGTCATTTTCCATTGTAATTGTTACGACCGGATTCTCCTTCACTTTTTCAGCATAGTTCTCCGTCGCTGGCTTCTCTTCTTTCTCTGCCTTGTCTTGATCCTTACTGTTCCCACATCCTGCAAGAACTGCAAGTAACGCCACACTTAACATGAATGCTAACCATTTAAATTTCACAAAAAACCCTCCAATAAAGTCAATATATTCTAGAAAAACTATACCATATTTCCATACTCTAAAACGTATTTGAAGCGACTTCATATTGAGTTCTCTCGTTAAAAATTTACGTCATTTCCGAATCTCTATGTGTGTGCTATGATATTGAAGCTAAATAGAACTTATAGAAATGAGAGAAGATCATGACCAGTCAAAAATTATCCAAGCAACATTGGTTTTTAATTTTAACACTAACTTTACTCACTTTTGTACTGGGTACAAGTGAATTTGTCATCGTTGGAATTTTAACAGATATTTCCTCAAGTCTTCATATTACAAACGCACAAGCTGGCACATTGATTTCAGCCTTTGCACTCACTTTTGCGATTGCTACACCAATCGTTATGGCATTAACAAGCCAATTTCCAAAAAGGAAGTGGATTTTAAGTTTAATCATCGTTTTCATCGGTTTAAACAGCTTATGTATTTTCGCTTCAAGTTATAGCGTACTCCTTGTATTGCGTATGCTTACGGCGATTGTGACAGGCGTTCTGATTTCACTTGCAATGGTTGTTGCAACTGAATCGATGCCTCCGCATAAGCGCGGAACAGCGATTTCATTCGTCTTCGGTGGATTTACGATGGCGAATGTCATCGGAGTTCCAATTGGCACATTATTAGCAGAACAATTCAGTTGGAACGCAACATTCATGCTAACAACTTCATTCGGTGTCATCGCCTTAATTACAGCTTTTAAAATGATTCCGAAAAATTTAAGTCAGACAAAAAGCTCGGTACGCGACCAATTTTCATTACTCGGAAATCCTCGTATTTTAATGGCATTTTTCATACCGGCATTAGGATTCGGTGCTACTTACACAGTCTTCACCTATCTTGTACCGATTTTAAAAGGAATGGAGATCGCTGCCGCTGCTATTAGTATTGTCTTATTCGCTTACGGTTTTATCTCGATTTTCAGTAATATTCTTGCTGGAAAAATCGCCGCAAAAAATGCCATTGGTCGCCTTCGCTTCGTATTTTTAATTCAAGCAGTCGTCCTTACTGCACTATTTTGGTCAACAGATCATTTCATTCTTGGTTTAATCAACATCGGTTTAATGTCACTCATGTCCGTACTATTAACGACTTCTACGCAACTATATTTAATTGACCTCGCAGAAATTTACAAACCGAGTGCAACTGGACTTGCTGCCTCACTAATGCCTGTCGCAAGTAATGTCGGCATCGCATTTGGTTCGGCAATTGGCGGGCTTGTTTACCACCAAAGCCACCTGCTCAATATTACGTGGGTAGCTGGAATTGTAGCTGTAGCCGCAAGTGTATTAACTGCCATTAGTTATTCATTAGATCAAAAAAGAAAAACTCTTTAAAAAACTTTACCCGATCACATAGACACTTTGAAAAAAGTTCACTGATCGGGTATTTTCTATTTAGTAGAGGAAAAAACTGCCGCCTGTATATTACAGACAGCAGCTACTTAATCATTTATAAAATGAATCCATTTTCGGGAGATATTTTTCCTAATGATTTCCGTCACGAACTTTAATCTGTTAGATCTAAACAAGAGGATGTGATTTATCCTTAAAATAAAGTATAGTTAGTATTTAATAACACAATCATTGATTAAGGATGTGGCAACATGCGTATTAATAAATATATAAGTGAATCTGGTAAGGCATCTAGACGAGGTGCTGATAAATTAATTACCGAAGGAAGAGTTAAAATTAATGGTAAACGCGCTACTATAGGTAGCCAAGTTGAACCAGGGGATGACGTTCAAGTAGATGGTAATGAAGTCCGAGTAGCAAGAAATAATGTCTATATTGCTTTAAATAAACCTGTGGGCATTACGAGTACAACAGAAAAAGGTGTAAAAGGAAATATTGTTGATTTAGTCAACCATCCATTAAGAATATTTAATATTGGACGCCTTGATAAAGATTCAGAGGGGTTAATTCTTCTTACGAATGATGGCGACATTGTTAACGAAATTCTGCGTTCTGAGAATAGACATGAAAAGGAATATATCGTTTCAGTAGATAAGCCAATCACGTCTGAATTCTTGAAGAAGATGTCAGAGGGTGTAAGAATATTAGACACAACAACACTTCCTTGTGAAGTTGTTCAATTATCAAAATTTGATTTTAAAATCATTTTAACACAGGGGTTAAATCGTCAAATTCGCCGTATGTGTGCTGAATTAGGATACGACGTTTACCGATTACAAAGAATTAGAATCATGAATATTCAAATAGGTAAACTTCCACCAGGTCAATGGAGAGATTTATCTAAGAAAGAGCGAACTCAATTATTTAGAGAATTAGACTATGAGCCAAAAGAATGGTAGAAACTATGGCACTTCAAGTCGAGATAGAATGATCATTGGATGAATATCCAACTAAACATACTCCTATGAATCATAGCTTATAAAACATATAATTTAATTGCTTAAATCTTAAGACCCCCCCTAAACTTGTAAAATGTACCCTATCAGATAGACACTTTGAAAAAAGTCCTCTGATAGGGTACTTTTGTTTATAATGAAAAAAAGATGTTGGAGCGGATTAGAATGACTAAATTATATTTTACTAGAGAACAACAAGAACAATTAAAATGTAATCCCAATGTACAAGCTGTAAGTGAAAAAGCAATTACATATACGGATGCATT
>NZ_QFVS01000057.1 GCF_003143955.1 Kurthia zopfii
CGGTCAAATAAGAGAAACCGCTGCAAGTAAAGAAATACACTTGCAAGTACGCTCTATTCCCAAGAAGCTCCCACTTCAAGCGTGAAGAACCGCAAGGTTTAGCTAAGTGGCGAGTAGTTCACGTAAAAGTAATATGTATTTTTTGTATTTTCTATTTCAATTTATTTATTTTTTTGGAAAAGTAAAAATGGTGGAATGTATAAACTATCATTCTTTTGAAATGGGGGTTGGTACTATGAAGGATCGAAATACTTTATACTTCCTATTATTTGTCGGGTTTGGTTTAATTACGACGGTGTTCACTGCTCCATTTACAAGTAATGCGGTAAAGGCACTTATATTCTTCACGGGAGCTGTACTAATTTTATCAAGTGTGTATATGTCGATGATTTCCACTAGGAAAGCAAAAAGAGCATTTACAGTTTATAACGACACTCCATTGCAACCTTCCTTCCAAAGAGAAAAAGTCGAATCTTTACCACTTGCAACATTGAAAAGAACTTCATAGAAAAAAGGTGAGTAAGTTTGTAGCTTACTCACCTTTTTCTTTGGATTTTCGCCAAAATAAGTGGCGGAAAAGCATCAAAAAAACCTCTGGAATGACTCCAGAGGAAAGTTTATCAAATTTTACACTTGTGCAAATGAAACATTCAAAGTTGAATTCGCAGCTTTATTCTCTTCTAAGTAATCAACAATTTCTTGATTAATACTGTTTGAAATATAAAGTTGGCAGTTGCATTTCGTTGCTGGAATATGATGAATCGTACAAATTGCATTTGGTAGTTGATAATTTTGTGACACTAATACAGTTTCTTTAGAACTGTTGCATTTTCCACAAATCATGATGTAATCACCTCTATATATTGATAGTATCGGCTTTATTCATCAATATTTCATCTCTATATCTCTATATCTACATAATATACAAAGTTTATTTTGATGATTTTCTCATTTCAGTCATTTGTCGCCACATTGAACCTTTTGCAGATTCTCCTTGTGAAATTCGCTCGATTGCCATCTTCACTTGTAGGCTTACTTCGAATTCTGAATCATCTTGCGCTTGCTCTAAAGCTGTAAGACATTTCTCCGTACCTGATTCATATAAGTACATCGCTGCTCTCCAACGCACTAATTTATTTTTGTCAGATAATGATTGAATCATCGCATCTTCAAAGTTTGGCATGCTTAAATCACTCATGCAATCGCCCGCCGTACGACGAACTGATGCACTTTTATCGATTAATGCTTTTTCTAAATATGGAACAACCGCTTCATCCTCAATCATTCCTAAATAAACAGTTGCCAGTCTACGAATCGACATTTTCTCATCTTCAAGCGCTTTTGCAAGCATCGGCAAATCAGATATATCTGGATCAGGAATTTGATCTAATAATTTAAAACGCTCTTCCCAATCTTCCACGTCGAATTGTTCAAGCGAAATTTTCTGCTTGTCTAATTCAATCGAAATCGTATCATCTGTCGCCGCATCTACTAGCTCTTGCAAACGCTCTGCCGTGTAAGTCGCATCCAGCTCATTAATAATACTCGCGCCGATTTCTTCCTTATCGCCGTAACGAACTCCTGAATCAACCCATTTTCTTTGTAAAATGAAGTCATCATCATCCGATGTTCCTAACACTTCGTTAAAAGCATTGATGAAACGCTTGTCCAAAGCAAATCGTTTTTCTTCGATTGAATCGAAAACTTTTACTTGTAGCGGAATGCCTTTGAACATTTGTAGATGGACATATGCTTCACCGAAATGATCGCTCGGGCCATCTTCTTTTTTCGATTCGCCTACTTCTTCACCAAAAACTTGGCGTACAGAAGCTAAAATATTTACCCAGTCAAATTTCGCATTTCGCTCAACAGCTAGGAAATCCGCTACATGGTAAACACCTTTCACACCTTCAACTTGCATAATATCTTGAATAATTTGAGGTGCATTTTCTATATTTGAAGCATTATAGTTATTTGCTGTTCCAAATGGTAATTCTTGATCAATAATGACCTTCATCGTATTCGGACTTGGTGTTGGTTCGATTGATTTAATATTCATCATCTATTCCTCCTTGCTAGTTCCCTTCTACAATATCACTTAGATACTCCCAACGCTCAATTAAATGCTCATATTTCTCATTTAATGCCTCTAATTCATTCGTTAGTTGCTGTAATTTTGTAAAATCAGAACCCGCTTTTGAAATCTCTTCTTCATGCTCCATAATTTGAGCTTCGACGCGATCGATATCCGCTTGAATGGTTTTCCATTCTTTTTGTTCTTTAAAAGTTAATTTCTTCTTATCTGCTTTCACTTTATCAACTTTTACTTTTTCGACTTTTTCTTCTTTTACATGATGCTTGCTTTCAGATTGCTGTTTTTCAAGGAAATCTGTATAAATATCCAAGCTTTCTTCTACTCCACCATTGCCATCAAGAACCCATAGTTTTTTCGCAATACGATCCAGGAAGAAACGGTCATGGGAAATCGTCACAATTACACCTGCGAAGTTTTCGATGAAATCCTCTAAAACAGATAAAGTTTCGATGTCTAGATCATTCGTCGGCTCATCTAATAATAGGACATTCGGCTGTTCCATTAATAATTTTAAAAGGAATAGACGTTTGCGCTCCCCACCTGATAATTTACCAATTTGCGTACCGTGCGCATGTAGCGGGAATAGGAATCTTTCCAACATTTGTGCTGCTGAATGATGCACACCTTCCACATCGACAATATCATTTGCCGATTCACGTACATATTCAATCATACGTTCATTCGTATTCATTTGAGGTAGATGTTGCGTAAAGTGTGCAATCTTCACGGTTGAACCGACTTCAATTGCACCTGAATCTGGTTTCAATTCACCTGATAACATATTTAATAATGTCGATTTACCAGCACCATTCGGCCCGATAATCCCGATTCTGTCACCTTGCTGTAGGAGGAAATCAAAATCTTTAATAAGCGTTTTATTTTTAAATGCTTTCGTCACTTTGTCGCCTTCGATTACTTTCTTACCTAATCGAGTTGTTGCTAGGCCCATATCTAGTGACGTATTGTCATTATCTTTTTGCAATGAATCTGAAAGTTCGTCAAATCGTTGAATTCGCGCTTTTTGCTTCGTCGAACGTGCTTTTGCACCACGGCGAATCCATTTCAACTCTGAACGGTAGCGGTTACGTTGTTTCGCATCCGTCGATTGTTGCATCTCTTGACGAATTGCCTTCGCTTCAAGGAAATCCCCGTAGTTTCCGCTATGTTTGTACAATGTTTTATCAGCGATTTCATAAATATGCGTAGAAACGGCATCTAAGAAATAACGATCATGGGTGATGACGATGACCGCTCCTTTTAAGCGTTTCACCATATCTGTTAACCAATCCGTTGATTCGACATCCAAATGGTTCGTCGGCTCATCTAATAAGTATAAATCAGCAGGCTCAATCAAAGTTTTCGCAAGTGCGACACGTTTTTGCTGCCCACCAGACATCGCTACGACTTCCGCATCAAATTGATCAATGCCTAATTTCGTCAACGCTGTTTTTGCTAATGCATTGACATCCCAAGCATCTTCTTGGTTCATACGTTGTTGTAAATCAAACATTTTCTGTTGTAACTTTTCAGAAGTTGGATCCGCTGACAACGCTCTCACGACATCTTCATATTGACGGTTTAGTTGAATAGCCGGTGAATCCCCTTCGAAAACTGCATCTAAAACCGTAATTCCGGCTTTAAATTGAGGATCCTGTGGCAAATATGCGACACGGTATTTATTCGGATGGTCCATCGTAATTGTATCGGCATCCATCTGACCTGCTAAAATAGAGAGCAATGTTGACTTCCCTGTTCCGTTAATACCGATTAAACCTGCACGCTCGCCTTCCACAATTGTAAATTCTATGTCTTTAAATAATGTTTTTTCTCCAACTGTTTTCGTAAAATTCGATACGATTAAATGACTCATAGTATTCCATCTCTTTCTGCCTTTAATTGTTGAATAAATTGTTCCATAAATTCATGGCGTTGCTGTGCTAATTGCTTTCCTTTTTCCGTTTTCATTAAATCTTTTAAAAGGAATAATTTTTCATAGAAATGTGTCACGCTTGCTGTTGATTTCGAGCGATATTCATCAACCGACATATCCATACGTACTTCTTCGGCGTCATCGTATAATGCACGACCCTTAGCCCCACCGAATGCAAATGTGCGCGCTATTCCTACCGCACCTAATGCATCAAGTCGATCCGCATCTTGCACAATTTTTGCTTCAATCGAAGTTGTTTCCTTTTCGTTTCCACCACTAAATGATACAGATTCGATGACATTTTGAATATGTAGTTTTGAAGCATCTGTTAAATCTAATTGAGCCAAAATCGTCTGCTCATTCTCTTTGTCCGTTGTGTATTTCGGATCACTCACATCATGAAGCAATACAGCTAATTCCACGATTTCATGATCTGCATCTTTTTCAACTTCCATAATTGCACGAGCATTCATTAGTACACGCTGTATATGTTGAAAATCATGACTTGCATCAAATTGATTGTATATGCCTTCCACTAATTGTCGGCATGTTTCGATATTATTCATTGTAATTACCTCCGTTAGCACTAATTTTCGTCAATTAATACTTATTCCACAATCTATTATAACTTTAAATACGCGCTATTCAAAAGAATCATTGCATTCTCTATATGCAAATTGCCTATTATCTACTAGAATAAAAAGTAGAGATCTAAAGCAACACATTCATTCTCTAGATTCCCTCATCTATTATAGGTGAAATAATAAAAAAGAGGCGAAGAACATGCATAAATTAGCACAAGAACTGAACAAAACGATTCAATCTGAAAATAATCATGTTTTTGAAATGCTTTCAGGAATTGGTCAACAAATGTATTTCCCAACAGAAGGGATTTTATCTCAATCTGCGGAAGCAAAATCAAAAGCAAATAAATACAATGCAACAATTGGTACTGCGATTGAAAAAGGTCAACCGATGCATTTAAAAGTCCTACAAGACACTCTATCTGCCTATGATCCTGCAGACTTATATCCTTATGCTCCGCCAGCTGGTAAACCGGCTTTACGTAAAGAATGGCGTAAAAAAATGCTTTTAGACAATCCAACTTTACATGATAAAACATTCAGTAACCCAATCGTGACGAATGCATTAACGCATGGTCTAAGCATCGCTGCAGATTTATTTGCAGATGCAGGTGACTCATTAATCATTCCTGATCAAAACTGGGAAAACTACGATATGGTATTCGGCATTCGCCGTGGAGCAGATATTTTAACATATCCTCTATATGATGCGAATGGTAAATTTAATGCTTCTGGCTTACGTGATGCCATTCTTTCGAAAAAGGAACACGGTAAAGCAATCGTCTTATTAAACTTCCCGAACAATCCAACTGGTTACACACCAAATGCTGAAGAAGGCGCAGCAATCGTCCAAGCAATCGTTGATGGCGCAAACGCTGGTATTAATGTTGTCGCAATTACAGATGACGCATACTTCTCTCTATTCTTCGAAGACTCACTACATGAATCATTATTCGGCGCATTAGCGAATATTCATGATCGTGTCCTTGCTGTTAAAATTGATGGTGCGACAAAAGAAGAATATATGTGGGGATTCCGTGTTGGTTTCATAACTTTCGGCAATAAATCAGAACCTTTATTAAAAGCATTAGAGGAAAAAGCAATCGGCATCATCCGTGCGACAATTTCTTCTGGCCCTCACCCATCTCAAACTTTCTTACTAAAAGCACTTCAAAGCCCTGAATTTGCTGTGCAACGCCAAGAGAAGTTCGACATTATGAAAGGCCGCGCGAATAAAGTAAAAGAAGTTTTAGAAAACGCTAAATTTGCAGATGCTTGGGAATACTACCCATTCAACTCTGGATACTTCATGTGTCTAAAACTGAAAACTGTCAATGCGGACCAATTACGCTTAACTGCACTTGAAAAATTCGGTGTAGGGACAATCGCACTTAGCGATACAGATTTACGCGTCGCATTCTCTTGTATCGAAGAAGAAGAAATCGAAGAACTATTCGACTTAATTTATGCAGCTGTTTTAGCAATTGAAAAAGCTCAAAGTTTATAATTTTTCGCAGTCCTTAT
Source organism: Kurthia zopfii (assembly GCF_003143955.1). Taxonomy (GTDB): domain Bacteria; phylum Bacillota; class Bacilli; order Bacillales_A; family Planococcaceae; genus Kurthia; species Kurthia zopfii. The sequence continues at coordinate 6,134 of NZ_QFVS01000057.1, forward strand.
TGTTATTTTGACAATAAGGGCTTTTTTCTTTTGTAAAAAAGGATATAGATTAATACTATTCATGTGAAAGAGGAGTTTTGTGGAATTACTTTCGTTTACGATCAATAGTTTTTCGCCTGTTGAAGAACAAATCTACTTTCATTTGAAAAATACGATAACAGAAGATGATTACGGAGTTGAAGAAACTCTTCCTTCACCGAGAGATTTGGCGATTCACTTAAGACAGTCTGTGACGGATGTTTTTAGCGCATATAAACAATTAGAAATTGAAGGTTACGTAGAAAGTAATGGTGATGAATTCAAGCTCATTCACCTTCAAAATTCGGACCAAAAAGTAGTAAGCTATCGAAGTGTTATAAAAAAAACGAAGTTCACCTACCTTACGATTTTAAAGTAGATGTCGTCGATAAGAATTTTTCCCACTCGCGCGTTGGAAGAAATGTTTAAGCGAAGCGACTGAAGAAGCTTGTATTTATACAAAAGGATATCCAAATGGTGAACCAAACTTAAAAGAAGCATTAGCGCGACATTTTAAAAAGCATCGCCAAATGGATGTTTCTCCTGATAATGTTTTCATAAGTAGTAGTATTCAAGCTCTTTTAACTCGATTAGCTATGTTTTTTAAATCAAAAAACTCCTATAATTCATTCATAATTGAAAACCTTAGGAATAAGGAAGCTTCCTCAATTTTCCAATCGCTTGGCTATCATGCTCAAACGTATCGTGTTTTGCCAGATGGCCATCAAATATCTGAAATACCGAATAAAAAGTCGCTACTCTATGTTCACGCCTTCACAACAACCACTCGGTATTACCATTCCTGTGAAGAAGCGTGTGCAATTGATTGCTTGGGCAAAGAAGAATAATTGTTTAATTATTGAAGATGATAATGACTCTGAATTCCGCTATAATGCGACGATCATTGCACCAATGGCTTCGATTAACAGCAGTCATGTCATTTATATTAATTCTTTCGCTCGCTCTTTTCTACCTTCAATTCGTGTCGCTTTTTCAATTTTACCAGACCAATATGTAGAGGAATTCGTGGCATTTAATGAAGATTTCGTGCAAAATGCATCTTCACTTGTTCAAATTGCATTGGCAAATTTCCTTACCGAAGGTTATTTTGCAGATCACTTGAAAAAGATGACATCTATTTACAATCAGAAAATGGCCGTTTTACCGACGACTATTCAAATGACTTTTCCGTCGACATTACGAGTGTTTAGTGATGACTCGGGGCAATATTTATTAATTCAACCAAATAACGGGATGACAGAAGATGAATTGATTTCGAGCGCTGCTGAACTTGGTGTAAAGGTATATCCATTTTCGACATTTTACTTGGAAAAAGATTTAGACTTCCTCCGCTGCTCATGTTGGGCTTCGGTACTTTAAATCGAATGAAGACGAGGGACTGCATTAAGTGGCTTTACAAAGCTTGGTTTGAAAAATAAATTACTTAGATTTTCTTTTTAAGAATAGAACGCCACCGCAAATGATGGCTACAACACTGATTTGAATCACGACTGATTGTACCGAAATTGTTTTGTTCATATAATAACTAATGCCATTTACTACTAAAATTGCACCTACTCCACCCCAAATTAAATTATTTATTTTTTCCAATTGAAACACCTCGATTTTTTTGAATATAACTTTATTATATACAAAAGGATGTGTGATTTACGAATTCACACATCCTTTTGTATATAGTGAATAATCCACTGATAGCTTTGTATAAATTTCATCTTCTTTATAACGGTTTGAAATAACTGAAACTGCGCCACCGCCTTCGCTCGCTTTATTATTTGCGAAAGTTGATTTTTTGATGATTAATTCATGATCGATCCCAATTTTTTGAGAATTACGATGGAATAGAATCGCTCCACCATATTATTCAACTGACTGGCTCATCTCATTATTTTCAAAAATAGATTCTTCAATCAAAGTTGACGTTTCTTCCATCGCATCCGCAAAGAAATGGTGTACCTCGATTGCACCACCACATAAATCTTCTGAAGAAACTTCATCCTCAGATAGCTTATTATTTTTGAAAACTGAATTTTTGATGATTATATTTCCCGAATCGAATAATGAAATCGCGCCATCAGCATTATAAAAACTTTTATTTTCATTATTCAAAAATCATTTGCTATACATTTCCAACTCATCAACTTCACTCGCTCTAAACGCACCATTATATTCTATTGTATTATTTTCAATCGTGCTATTTTTCATCGTGATTTTACATTTTTCATTTATTTTTGAGTAAGTTTTGAAAATTTCAATCGTGGTGTTTGTCGAATTTTTAAATGTTGAATATGTAATTTCTATGTAACTATAATCAAAACCAGTTGGACCATTTTTAGCAAGAATACTTTGTTATGAAATAAATAAACCTGAATGCTTTTGATTTTCTCCATCAAAATTGAAGTTTTTCAAAATAAGTTGTGGTTCATTTTTCGTATGCCCTTCCCAAACGTAAATAATAGATATCCTATTTTTCATTAACTTTTTTTCTGCGTCTATTGTTATTTTCTTATTATTGTTTATGATGACGGTAATATCATCCTCTTTCGGAAATTGTTCTCCAAATTCGATGACTCCCCCGTCTTGAGCTGACCCTATAGTTACTTGCAACTCACGTTCTGTATTAACTACGAGGTCTTTCGCTTGTGCTTGCTTATGACTAAAAATTAATGAAATACATACTATCATTTCCATTATTAATTTCTTCGCTCAATCACTCCAATTATTGCTAGTATTTCATTATTCCCTTTTCACCTAAATTAAATACATTTTAAGTCATTGAAAAAACACAGAAGCCGCTTGCTCGACTTCTGTGTTTGAATTAATGATTTATTTCTTCTTCCACACCGCATAAAGTGTCGTCGGTTTCATGATTTTCAATGACTTGTCTACTTTATACCCAGCTTTTGTCGCTTTTTTATTCGTTGACCAACCTGTAAATGTGTAACCTTTACGCTTCAAAGTTCCTGCGGTTTTCAATTTCACGCTATTGCCATACAGTACTTTCGCAGATTTTGGCGCTTTCCCTGAAGTCGCTTTATTTGCGGCGTATTTTACTTCATTTGAATCGCGTTGCCAAACTGCATACAAGTTATTTTTTGATTTCACTTTATAATCTGCACCAGGTTTATACTTTGGATCTGCTTTTGAAGCAGTTGCTTTTTCAGACCAACCAATAAATGAATAACCTGTGCGTTGTGAACTACTCGCCACTTAGCTAAACCTTGCGGTTCTTCACGCTTGAAGTGGGAGCTTCTTGGGAATAGAGCGTACTTGCAAGTGTATTTCTTTACTTGCAGCGGTTTCTCTTATTTGACCGAGC
>NZ_QFVS01000058.1 GCF_003143955.1 Kurthia zopfii
AATTTTACTGGAGATAGTTTTAGAGTTACAAACGCTTTATCGCGACAAAGATAAAAACTAAATTGAAGGCTGGCAAGCTTGTGTATTTTTCATTGCAAACTTATGCACTTTCTTCTTGCAAAACACACCATTTTCTGATTTTAAATCAACAATTAATATTGTTAATGAAATTACACAAAAAATAGCTCCTAAATATATCAAATTATATTCCCCCACTATATAGGTAATCCTGCTTTTCAAAATTTACTTTAAGCAAAATCATTCCATGTTTTTTTCAAGACTTCTTTGTTGATTTGTCTACCACATAATTTAAAACAAAGTGTTTAGCCTTAATAATTTTTTATACAACTTAGCTTCTTTTGAAGTTAAATAGCCATACTTTAGAGCTCTATTCAACAAACCACCAGCTCTTGCTACTCCCGTTAACCACCACTTAGCGCTCCTATAACCATCCAAGCTACTTTCCCATCCGGATCCACATTCTTCACATATGTGTACGACGCGATGATTTGGTCATCTAGTGTCGTTACCTTTGATAAACGTTGTTGCGGATTGTACATGTACTTATAATGTTCATCTTGCAATAAGTTACCATCTGCATCATACGTATAAGCCGTCTCATTTTTCGTCGCAATTTGATTGGCATCATTATACGTGAAAGTCACTTTCTCACCATTCACTTCGGATGCTGTACGATTCCCAACTTCGTCATATTTATACGTATTCATTGTACCATTTGGCAGTGTTTCTTCTTCTAATTGGTCATTGGCATCATATACAAAGCTACTCACTTGACCATTTAGATCGGCTTGTGCTGCTTGCTGGACGCAAGTTGGATGAGCCTTGCAACATGGACGTTGCGCTCTTGGCTCATCTTCAACATGCCATTTTTCGTATAGTCATATGCAATTTTAAATGGTTGCTGCGCTTTTGTTGTGTACGTTAGTGAGCCGAGTAAATTCGCATCGTTCATTTGTGTCACTTGTTTCCATAAATCATTGTTCAGTTTGTTAGTACCCTGGTCAACTAAAATTCCAACCAACTGCCACGTATCTATACGAAATTCATAAATAGTATAAAAATAGCTCCACTAAAAACAGGTGGGTGCTATTTTACGCTTACTTATGAGAAGAGATTCGATATTTTCCACAAACCTCATGCCATGTAAATTTTTTATTAGTTAACATTTGGTTTTCTTTATATTGTTTTCAATTGTTTGCTTACTATTGATTTAAAATAAAGTTATACCGTTTGTAAAAAAGATTGATTAAAACGTATGTCATTTAGGATGAATCCTTTCATATCAAGGTTTTATAACGACGTATTAATCAATCTTTCTTTTAATTATGGCTATTTTGATCAATCTTTTTTATAAAACCATTTTGGGGTTGGTTTGATCAATCAACGTTTCTATCTTCATTTTGATCAAACTTTATTTTAAACCAACACTTACTTCTCGCCATAAAAAATACCCCAATAAGCAAACAGATTTTTGTTTTTTTATCTATCTACCTATTAGGGGAGCATGTTATTTTCACTTTGGATTTTCAGAAACTTATGAAATCAATTACTAAGAGTCCCTGCATAAATGCTACTAAGGAATAGAAATTCTTTTTAATTTTTCAACTTTGCAGCAGAACCTGTTTTTAGAGTAACTAGTTTATTAATATTTCGAAAATTATCATATATTTCATTTTTCATTCCATTCATTGAAAAAACAGGTATGCTGTTGTTCTAAAAAGACATGCCATGGTTCCATTAATTCTTGATCAGCTCGTATACCATATGCCACCCATTCCAATAGTACAAACAAAAATTCTTCAGCGGACTTGGAAGGCGCGCGGAAATCTTCTATAATAGAGGCTAAAATCGTTTCATATCCCTGATCGCATTCTATTGAAAGCGAATTTTGATAAAGATAAGATGCAATCGCAAATAAATATTTATTTTTACAGTTCAAAATAAACTGTTTGTTCCTTAATAGGTTTTCGTCTATTATTTTTTCAATTAAGTCTTTTATTTTCTTTTGTTCTACAAATATTTCAGATTTCATAATAGAAGCTAGCTCAAGTGTTTCCTCTGAGAATATATCATTTACAACTTCCTGTTCCGCTATTTCAATTAATGTTTCATCCGAAATAAATCGATTCATCCATCCCCAATAAAGCTCCGACCAACTGAAATCAATGTCACTTTTTCGAATAAATGTATATGGTAGATTTATTTCTAATTCATTTTTAGGTACATCATAAATTTCATTTCCATACATGTTCTCCATTTTAAAAATCACCCTTCTATAAAATAAAATTTGATAAATAGCTTGATGTGCCTTTCGTCCACAATTGATGATTAATTTCACCATCCTTAGTAATAATATAATGAACCACGCCTTCTCGCCCCTTATAAAGAGCACGTACTTTGAGATGGGTAAATATTTGGCCCATTCTGTTCCGGCTGGTATAAACTCTGCCTTTACTTAATTGTTTAACCGTTAAATACGATGCCATTCGATGATGTGCGTCACTTTTTTCTAGAGCAGTACCTATCCTAGGCATAGAATGTATTTTAGGAGCAATTACACTGGCTTTTAATTGTACTCGCTTATATACTTTTACTCTTTTTGTCTTATGAACCGTCTTGATTTTTTTAACACCTTTTACAGTTTTATAAACTTTTCGTACTTTATACATTCTATAAGCAAAATAAGCCCCCATAAGAACATACTGAACATATTTCCCATCCGCATAGCTATAACCATTTTGTGATAATGGCTCATCTTCATCACCTGGATGTGGGCCTCACACGATGTGAGTGTCATCGACGTTCGCACAGGACGTGCGGATCTTAGTCGATGTTCTGCTAGGAAGGCTCCGTTTGCTGGGTTATAGTAACGTGCTTGTAAATAGTAATTCTTCGTCTCATCGTCATAATAATAACCTGCATAACGCTGTCGTCTGGACGACGATTGGATAAACGCTACGACAGGACGTCGTTTCTAGCGTTCACCTGGATTTGCTTTCGCCAAGTCACCTTCGACCGTTAATACATTTCCATAGGCATCATATGTGTATGCACCAACTTCTTGATCTTCACTATCACGGCCTCACACGATGTGAGATCCATCGACGTTCGCACAGGACGTGCGGTTCTTAGTCGATGTTCCTTAATTAATACATCACCATGGTGGTTCGTAATGAATTGCTGCTTGCAGGATGCAAGTTGGGCGAGCCAACAACAGGACGTTGTGTACTGGCTCGCCTTCCTTTACGGTTTCAAATGTACCGGATTCATTTTTCGCTTTCACAATCATACCAAGCGGTGTATAGCCACTCCATTCATATGAACGGTATTCTGTTACAGTATCCTTTACTTTCACAACTTCCATCTCTAATACTTCGGCGTTATAGAAGTATTCATGTGTTGTATCGCCAACTGTTTTCGTTAAACGTAAGCCGTTTTCATCGTATGTGTACGATGCGATGGTTTGGTCGTCTAGCGTCGTTACTTTTGTTAAACGTTGTTGCTGCTGCTTGCTGGACGCAAGTTGGGTGAGCCTTGCAACAGGACGTTGCGAACTTGGCTCACCTTCCTTTTATAATGTTCATCTTGTAGTAAGTTACCGTCTGCATCATACGTATAAGCCGTCTCACTTTTCGTCGCAATCTGATTGGCATCATTATACGTGAAAGTCGCTTTCTCATCATTCACTTCGGATGCTGTACGATTCCCCACTGCGTCATAATCATACGTGTTCATCGTACCATCTGGTAAGGTTTCTTTTGTTAATTGGTCATTGGCATCATATACAAAGCTGCTCACTTGACCATTGACATCAGTTTGTGCGATATTACCCGCCCTCGTAAATTCATAGCCAAATTTAAATGGTTGTTGCGCTTTTGTTGTGTACGTTAGTGAACCGAGTAAATTATTTAATTAACTAAAGAAAAAGCATTATCATGAGTATTCTTTTTAAAGTAATACCACTATATTTCTTCATTGAATCACTCTATTCCACACTAAAATTCAAACTTTTCTTTATTCATAGGAATAGGTACCACATCTAGTCAGTATGAGATTATGTTACTTGTTTGAAATCTTTTTATTTCAAGTTATTTTCTTTTTTGAAATTTCTATAAGCTAGATACTGCATAAGACAAAAACCAATTATTCCACTTAGCACTGCACTTATAGATTTAGGTCCACCCATATAAATATATGAAGCTATTGCTGATATTAGAAAAACAATGACAAATAACCCTATATAGAATTTTTGTGTTTTCAAAAATAATTTAAATATAATTCTCACCTCTAAGTCTTAAAAACCATTAAAATAACCATTTCTTGGCTTTTTATCTTTCCTATCTAAATAATTAAATATAGAGCTTCCTGGATTTAGCCAAAAACCACTAATATGGATAGGCTACACTAAGTTAGACAGAATAAATGAGGGCTTGTAAACTTAGACTAACAATTAAAAGGAGTGTGCTACTATGCCACGTCAACGTCGAACTTTTACACCTGAATTTAAGCTGCAAATGGTGAAGCTTTATGAAAATGGGAAATCACGTGCTGACATCGCTCGTGAGTATGATTTAACCCCTTCGGGATTAGATAAATGGATTAAGAATCATCGAGCTACAGGTTCATTTGCTGCTAAAGATAATCGAACAGACGCAGAAATTGAATTGGAGAAGCTACGTAAAGAAAATCAACGTTTATTAATGGAAAATGATATTTTAAAGCAAGCAGCGCTGATCATGGGACGAAAATAAATGTGATTCGTAATAATGCTCACAAATATTCGGTATCAGCAATGTGTGCCGTCCTAGAGATTAAAAGAAGCACTTATTATTATCAAATAAATTTAGACGCTACTTCACAGCGAAAAACAGAAGATATGGCACTTTCAAAAGAGATTGAACGCATTTTTAAAGAAAGCCGTAATAACTATGGTACGCGTAAAATTAAAAGAGAGTTATTAAAATTAGATAAGCCGAAACGTGCATCACGACGCCTTATCAGTCGTATAATGCGAGCGTTAGGTTTGGTTTCAAATTACACAGTGGCACAATTTAAACCGAATAAATCGTGTTCAAATGAGGCACTCGTAAAAAATGAGTTGCAACGTGAATTTATTCAAGAAAAAGAATTAGCTGTCGTTGTCAGCGATTTAACATATGTTCGTGTCAGTGGGAAATGGCATTATGTATGTTTATTGGTAGACCTTTTTAATCGTGAAATCATAGGCCCTAGTGTTGGAGAAAGCAAGACTGCAAGTCTTTTCTATAAAGCATTAGCAAGCATTTCTGCAAATTTGAATAATATACAAATGTTTCATACGGATCGAGGAAAAGAATTTGATAACAAGTTGATTGACGATGCACTTGAAATATTTAATATCCAACGTTCGCTTAGTATGAAAGAGTGTCCTTACGATAATGCTGTAGCAGAAGCAACATTTAAAGTATTTAAAACAGAATTTGCAAACCAGGCTAACTTTTCTGCTGTAGACCAATTGGAGATTGAGTTGAATGATTATGTTCATTGGTTTAACAACATCCGTATTCATGGAACTTTGGGTTATTTAACGCCTACGGAATTTAAATTACAGCCCATATAATTTTTGTTCAATTTATTGTTGCCATTCCAACTCCTGCGTGCCGTATTTATAGAGAAATTTTTATTCGCCATGCCAAAAATAGTGCAATTCCCAGCTGTATAGGTTAGTTTGGCTGAAATAAATTTACTCATTCTGCTTTTATAAAGCCTTTGATTGATGCAATTCATAGCGAAGTGGATGTTTGGGTCTTGAATATCTAGTAAATTTTGAATTTCATGGTTAATAGCCCCCCTTAGTGTATGGTTTGGTAGACTTTTATTCTATTGGGAAACTCACTTGTTTTCTATTTTTTGAATAAAAATAACGTTACTGAAGTTTCCGCACTGATCTGATTAGAGATCGGTGCCTTTTTCTTCACCAACGTTATTTGATAAAGAACCAAAAAACTCCAACTACATTCATTTTCAAGATTGTCTCATGACCGCTAAATTTGTTGAAGGCGTGTTGTATTTGGCGCTTACGTATATGGGATAGTTCAACAATACAATTCAGTTACTTAATTTAGAATATACCCTTCTAAATAATAGAAGAAATATGCACATGCAAAACCTAATAGTAAATATTTTAATTTAAATGAATAATCTGTTTCCGAATCGTGTATTTTTTTCACCAATATAATCGCAATCGATATATTAATAATTATTAGTGAAAAAATATGTGGGGAATCTAGAGTGATATTATTGGCATTTAATATAATTATTGAAACTAAAAAGTAATAAAAATATATAGTAAATTTCATGATTTATCCTTTCCTTTAAAATCAAGAATCCTTAGTAAGTACTGTAAACTAAATAGAAAAATTTATCCTCATTTTCTACTAGATACATCTAATAAAAACCTATAATAACATATATTATAGTTATTAGAACTCCTATTATTATTAGGAGACAAAGCCATTTAAAAAATAAAGAAATAATCCCGCTTTTTCCTTTAAGTTCTTCAAAATATGCATAAAGTATTATTATAATAAGCAGACTTGCAAATATATACCATGCAATCGCTTTCACTTGTTCCATTTTACTCCTCCGTAAGATTTATCAATGTAGTCTAGTTTTCACAACATACTCAGCATAATAATAAACATTTCTGTAGCAATTTGCATAGTTAAAATACTTATTACGCCCCCTTGTACAATTCCTATTCCAAATCTCCCTAGTAAATATAAACCACTAAAAGATTTTTTAAATACTTGAATAGCTGCTTTTCTTGCTGCCGCCCTTACTTCTTTTTCAATTTTCTTTTTGAGTAGAGCGGAATTCTCTATTATTCGTCGAGCTTGTTCAGTACGAGTTTTTATTTTCGCAGATTTTACATCTTTATATGAATTTAATGCATCAGCTACTAAGGCAAGAACAAAAGCGAAGTCTGTGAACGTAGAGACAATCTCATCTACAACATACCCTATTCCAACTGCCAGTGCATACAAAATTCTATTTGGTTTTGTTCTTTGACCATTCGGATCAAACTTCATCACCAGATTTCCATTCGCATAGCTATAACCATTCTGTGAGTTGCTCGCTAGATGTAAAGTTGAGCGAGCTAACAATAGGATATTGCTTGCTGGCTCAACTTTCTTTGTGAAAACTATACTTTAAAGCATTTGCTAAACTTTTTATCATCTTTAATTCGTTTTCTAAAATTTCTTTCCCAATGCTTACTATCCTCTATAGTCGAATTTTCACTAATAATTCTTAGGATTTTAGGAAAATCTGAATGATAATCTAGTTTTTCTTTTTCTACTAAACTCAACCCTTTAATAAAATATTCACTAGCTTTTTTTTTTTCGCCAAGTTTATTATAAATCATCCCTAAATTAATCAATAAACTAGAAATTTCTCTTTTATCATTTAATTTATATAGGTTTGATAAAATTAAATCTATTGCTTTTTTCTTCATCATAAAAAGCTCGAAAAATAATGCTTTATACACTATAAAATTATACTTGTCCATTTCTAAATCTTCCTTATCAAATAGTTTCTAGCTGATCGTAGACCATTGTCAATTTTTTTCCCAAGCCAATTTCTATCAAACCAACTTTCATACTTCCAAAGTTTTGAACCCCAATAACTAATATAATCACCTACTTTTGAAAACCAACTTCCACTCACATAAGATAATAAACCGCCCGTTATAAAGCTCTTCACCGTTTTCTTTCCAATTTTTCTATCTAACATAGTAAAGCCTTTTTTAGCAGCTTTTCTAGAAATCCAAGCTCCTATTCCGCCACCACTTAGAATAAGTACTACGTTTGTCAAAGTATTATCAATAAAATCATTAAAAATCACATTTATAAACCATTTTAATGAGTTTTTCATTTTTGTAGTGAGAGATTTTTCTCCATTCGGATCCACATTCATCACGGGATTGCCATTCGCATAGCTATAACCATTTTGCGATAATGGTTCGTCATCATCACCTGGATGTGGGCCTCACACGATGTGAGTGTCATCGACGTTCGCACAGGACGTGCGGAACTTAGTCGATGCTCCTTAATTAGTACGTCTCCACGATGGTTCGTAATGAATTGCTGCTTGCTAGACGCAAGTTGGGCGAGCCAACAACAGGACGTTGTGTACTGGCTCGCCTTCCTTTACGGTTTCAAATGTACCGGATTCATTTTTTGCTTTCACAATCATACCAAGTGGTGTATAGCCATTCCATTCATATGAACGGTATTCCGTAACAACATCCTTTACTTTCACGGCCTCACACGATGTTCCTTTTTATCCAATACTTCGTCGTTATAGAAGTATTCATGTGTTGTGTCGCCAATTGTTTTCGTTAGACGTAAGCCATTTTCATCGTATGTGTACGATGCGATGGTTTGGTCGTCTAGCGTCGTTACTTTTGTTAAGCGCTGTTGTTGATTGTAGGTATACTTATAGTTTTCATCTTTCAATAAGTTACCATCTGCATCATACGTATAAGCTATTTCTTTTTTCGCCACAATTTGATTGGCATCATTATACATGAAAGTTGCTTTCTCGCCATTCACTTTAGATGCTGTACGATTACCAACTGCGTCATATTTATACGTATTCATTGTACCATTTGGCAGTGTTTCTTCTAATTGGTCATTGGCATCATAAACAAAGCTGCTCACTTGGCCATTGACATCAGCTTGCACGATATTTCCATTTTTCGTATAATCATATGCAATTTTAAATGGTTGCTGCGCTTTTGTTGTGTACGTCAATGAACCAAGTAAATTCGCATCGTTCATTTGTGACACTTATTTCCATAAATCATTATTCAATGTAATTTTAAGTAGCTACGGAAAAAGCATCACCACGAACATCCTTCTTAAAGGAATACCCATTGATAATGCTTCAATTTGAATCACTACACTTCATGCTATATTCCAAACTATTTTCAGTAATAAAATTAGGTCTCATATCAGCAATTATAAGTTCTGTTTAAATAAGTGTTGCCTATCCAAATTTTTTGTACTTTGAATTGTCAAATTAAACGCAACGCCTTGCTAAAGAAGAGTTCATAAGGTGTTTTCCAACCTAAGCACTTACGTGGACATTTATTTAGTTTCTCCATACAGGTTTCAATATAATCTTTTGTGCATGAGTTCATATCTTCTGTCTTCGGAAAGTATTCTCGAAGCAGGCCATTTGTATTTTCATCTGTTCCTCGTTGCCATGGGGCG
>NZ_QFVS01000059.1 GCF_003143955.1 Kurthia zopfii
AGCTAAAAGAAAATGGCGATAAGACCTTTATATCAGTTTTCGAGTTACCAACGGTAACCCTCAAACTGAACGGTATTCATCCCCCACTTATAGAAGATGGGGGAATTCTACCGAACAGATGTTAAAAAAAGCCAATAAAATTGTATTATTGGCAGTTTTTATGACACTTATTTCAAATACTCTTTTAAGTTGTAAACAAAGCGTAAAAGATTCTGGAATAAGTTAATGAAATCTAGATAAAGATTCAATGCAATCATTGGAACATCTTCATCCGCAATTGGATTTTTCGCCACTTGATTCATATCGAAAATCGTATAAACCGTGAATAGAATAACACCTAAACCACTCACAATTACCCAAACGAATGATGAGAAATTCACGAAAATCGCAATGATTGAGAAGACAACCATACCAATTAAGATGATGAATAAAATATTACCCCAGCTACTTAAATCCTTCTTCGTGAAGTAACCGACTAAACCAGCGACTATAAAGATCACCGCAGTCGTACCGAAGATTAGAAGTACTAATCCCCCACCTAAAGTACCTAAATAGAAGTTTAATAAACTAAACATTGTAATACCTGTTAAAGTTGCGACAATAATCGAGATGATTCTTCCCATTCTACGCATTGTTCGACTGAACATCATTAACACGAGTAATACTAATGTTACGATACTAATCGGCATGACTAGAGCTGGCGGAATGACTGTACCAATCGCTAAGCCCACTGCTGTGAAAGCCCATAAAATCGTGAAAAATTTTAACACTTTATTGAATTGTTGTTGTTTCAATTTCAAGACTCCTCTAATTTGATTAATGATTATTATACGCATAATTTCATGAAAAGTTTCATATATAACTATTCTTTTATAATTTCGCATTTTCAGATTTTTTTATAAAAACGCTTTCATTTGTTTTATTTTTTCGCTATACTAGTACAACATACATAAAACTCTTTTATATGTAACATAATGTTATGTAATACATAAAGAATTGAAATTGTATGAATTCAACTATTTGAGGAGCTGAATCTATGAAATTAGCAAAACGCATACTGTTTGCATTGGCATTTGGTGTTATTGTCGGAATTATTATTAACTCATTTTTCCCAAGCGTGTTTAAACCATTAGACGGTTATGTATTTACGCCACTTGGCACTATTTTCTTAAACTTAATTAAAATGTTAGTCGTACCACTTGTATTCTTCTCGATTGTGACGGGTGTCGCAAATATCGGAGATCCTAAAAAACTAGGTCGAATTGGCGTAAAAACAATTACATTCTTCTTAACAACAACTGCAATTGCCATTACAATCGCAATTATTTTAGCTTTAATCTTAAAGCCAGGCCTTGCAGGTTCATTCAGTACAGAAAACTTAGAGTACAAAGCAACAACTGCGCCACCTGCTTCAGAAACATTCCTAGGCATTATTCCGACGAACCCAATTGAAGCAATGGCATCAGGTTCGATGCTTCAGATTATCTTCTTCGCAGTTTTTGTCGGCTTAGCAATTAGCTTACTAGGCAAAAAAGTTGAAGGCGTTGGTAAATTAATGGAACAAGGGAACGAGATTATGATGTTCCTAGTAAATTTAGTTATGAAATTCGCTCCATTCGGTACTTTCGGTTTAATCGCATCAGCTGTTGGTTCAATGGGCTGGAGTGCTTTAAAAGCGATGCTACTGTACATGTTAGTCGTATTATTAGGATTAGCTGTTCATTTATTCGTCGTTTACTGTGGCGCCATCAAATTCATGGCGAACCGCAACCCAATTACAGTGTTAAAAGCTTATCTACCAGCGATGGCTGTATCATTCAGTACATCGAGTAGTAGTGCGACATTACCTGTAGCAATGGAAATCGCTCAAAAGAAACTAGGTGTTCCGCGTTCAATTAGTTCATTCGTTCAACCGCTTGGTGCAACGATTAATATGGACGGAACAGCAATCATGCAAGGTGTTGCAACAATCTTCATCGCTCAAGTATTCCAAGTCGACCTGACAGTTCCTGAATTAGTTACAGTCGTGCTTACTGCTGTATTAGCGAGTGTAGGTACTGCTGCCGTTCCAGGAGCAGGTCTGATCATGTTAGCAATGGTATTAACTGCTGTTGGCCTTCCAGTAGAAGGTATTGCATTAATTATCGGTATTGACCGTCTACTAGATATGACACGTACGATGGTTAACTCAACAGGTGACTTAACTTGTGCGCTATACGTAGCAAACAGTGAAGCAAAAAAAGATGCAAAATTAGCCCAGAAAACAACTGAAGCATAATTTTGAAACATTTCCCCTCCCTCATTCGTATATTACTATATGAATAAGGAAGGGGTTTTTCTATGTTTATTTTAACGACATTAATCGCATTTCTATATGAGCTTTACTTAGCTATTCCAATTATCGGTGGACTTACAGTACTCGGTACAGGCTTTGGTACAGTGACAGTCGCATTTGTCATTCACGGGATCGTTCTGCTATTCCGCTTCGTCAACGGCCGTTCTAAAGCTGTACCAATCATTGCTCTACTATTGACGTTCTTAACTTTCATTCCAGGCATTGCGTGGCTTACACATACGCTGATCGCCATCATGTACTTGATCGACCTATTCGTAGGGCTATTCGCAAGCAACAAGAAAAATTACTAATAATCTCAGAAACGCCTGAAATGAATCGGGCGTTTCTTTTTTATGGCTATTTACTTCACAAACCGAAATAGTTTGAATATAATGAATAATATAAAAAGAAAAAGGGGATGTTTGGAATGCCACAATTGAAGAAACGTTCAGAAGTCGCAAAAGAAAATACTTGGGACTTAACAGATTTAGTCGCAAGCGAAGAATCATTTAATGAACAATTATCACAGTTAGTGCAAGATGCGCAAACTTTCGAATCGATTTACAAAGGGAATCTTTCAGAAGTAAGTACTGTCATTGCTGCACTTTCCGCTTATGAAAAGCTATTCTTCCCTCTCATTACACTTGGTACATACGCACGCCTATCTATGGAAACTGATCGCAGTGATTCCACAGGTCAAATGCGCAATGCGAAAATGAATCAAGCGAGTGATCAAGTCTACGCTGCTATGTCATTTTTCAAAGATGAACTTTTATTACTTTCTGATGCGACTCTTGGCAAAATCCAAGCGGAAGCCCCTGCTTATCGAAATTTCTTAGACGATATTTTACGCGATAAACCCTATCAACTACATCCAGAAGTCGAGAAAACATTAGCGATTTTAGGAGGCACTCTTGATGCACCTTATCTTCTATACAATACGATGAAATCTGTCGATATGAACTTTCCGAACTTTGAAGTGCAGGGCGAGTCATTCCCACTAAGCTATAGTTCATTTGAAAATGAATGGGAACATGAAGTCGATCCTGAAAAACGACGTGCAGCCTTCACAGCTTTCTCCAATAAATTACGCGATTATCAATTTACGACTGCGAAAGTATATGACACACATATTCAAACGGAGAAAAAGATGTCTGATTTACGCGGCTACCCTTCTGTCATCGATTCATTACTACATCGCCAATATGTCGATCGTACTCTCTACCACCGCCAAATTGATTTAATTACGAAAGAATTAGCACCTCATATGCGACGCTATGCGAAATTACTGCAAAAAGTAAATGGCTTAGATCGTATGACTTTTGCTGATTTAAAAATTTCATTAGATCCAGACTTTGACCCCGTCGTTACTAAAGAAGATGGAATTGATTATGTCATGAAATCACTTGCACCAATGGGTGAAGATTATACAAAAATGTTGGAAACTGCATTTGCGAATCGATGGATTGATTATGAACCGAATTTAGGGAAATCGACTGGCGCATTTTGTTCAAGCCCATACGGTACGCATCCGTATGTGCTAATGTCTTGGAATGATAAAATGAGTGATGTTTTCACATTGGCACATGAATTAGGCCATGCAGGACATTTCTACAATGCGCATAAATATCAAAATGTATTCAACGGACGCGCTTCTATGTACTTTATCGAAGCACCGTCTACGATGAATGAGATGTTGCTTGCCAATCATTTAATGAAATCAAGTGACGATTTACGCTTCCAACGTTGGGTCATTTCAAATATCGTTTCAAAAACGTATTACCATAATTTCGTGACACATTTACTTGAAGCCGCATATCAACGTGAAGTGTATAAAATAATCGATGGTGGTGGTTCTGTAACCGCTCCAATTTTAAATGACTTAAAACGCACTGTACTAGAAGATTTTTGGGGCGATACAGTTGACATTACAGAAGGTGCTGAACTCACTTGGATGCGCCAACCACACTATTATATGGGCTTATACCCATACACATATAGCGCAGGGCTTACAATCTCTACTCAAGTATCACAACGCATCCTACACGGCGAGGAAGGCTTAATTGAAGATTGGTTGAAAGTATTACAAGCAGGTGGCACAAGAACACCTGAACAACTAGCACAAATGGCAGGCGTAGACGTTTCAACAGAAGAACCACTACGCAATACCATCGCCTACATCGGTGAACTGATTACGCAATTGGAGGAACTGACAGAGGAGTTGGGTGAGTGAAGAAACTATTAATTTCACTCTTCTTAGTTTGCGTTGTTCTATCTTTTTCCTTAGAAACTACAACGGCAAAAGAGAATGACAATAAAATCGTTTTGAATCAGCTAAAACAAGTGAAAAAACTCGCAGCACACGGTCAGACTCTCCAGTCTAAAAATATCAAACTGGGTGATCCTTATAAAAAACCTTATGCGATTTTCGGAAACCCAATCTACACGAGAGAATTCAAAGGCGCAATTTTCATAGATTATTACTATAATGGAATCACAATAATTTCTGAAGGTAATATCCTCTCTGATTTAACGCTTATTAGAAATAAATACGCAAAGATTCAATCGATTCAAAATAATTTTGTAGTCAGTTATAAAGATATTAAAAAGATTTTCGGTAAAGGTAAATGGTCTTACACTACATTGGATTATTATGTCACATACCGCTCTGGCAAAAACATTATTTACTTTAACACGGACTTAGATACGGATAAGAAAAAAATTGGGTCTGAACCACGTGTCGATTCTTTATTCACTTCTTATTCCATAAGTAAATATTAAGTAAAGCCCACCATTCGAAATGGTGGGCTTTTGGTTATTTTATTAAATCAAATTCTAATTGTGTTTTTGAAACATGCTCTCTTGCTTCAATTTTTTCAATTGTCTTAGCCATGTCACGAATTAAGTTAACAACAAGCGCATTTCCCATTGTAAAGTATCTCATTCTTTCAGGGATGTTCGCTGTCCAATTATCTGGGAAACTATTGAGTCTCTCGCATTCAACTGGCGTTAAAAAGCGTTTTCGTCCATCAACTTCGACAACATGAGTGCTACGATTTACTGATGCTTCACTTGTAAGCATTGTTCGTCCTGGTAAATTCAAGTCATCGACAGGAGACATTCCACCTTCAGAAAACACATATTTATGACCATCTGCAGATGTTCTTTCGATTTTTTTAGGTCCTCTTAAATAGGCAAATTTCTCAATTTGTGCTTCAGTTAAGTAATACTTTTCATCTACTTCATTTTCTAAGATTTCGCCAAGTGTTATTGCTGGTTTTGAGTTAGGAATAGTATGAATGGTATGTACTTCTCCATTTCTCATAATTCCAGCATGATGAAATTCAAAACTAAACTCATCAGAAATATCGACAATATCTGAAGGTAAAGTTACCGTAGCTCTTCTATTTTTATAAGGTTCATGCTCAACTGGGAATGTTTCCGCAAAAAAACCTTTTTCATAAAGAACTTGATCCATCGAGAATTGCTGCTGTTCAGTAGAGTAATCTAGGTTATCTTTGTAAGCAAAAATAAAAACTCTTCTTCTTCGTTGAGCTTGTCCATACTCTGCAGCATTAATAACTCGCCATTCAACTGTGTATTGTAAATCTCGGAAAGTTGCCAACATTACTGCAAAATCTCTTCCTCTTTGTTTTGAAGGTGATTTTAACAAACGATCGACATTTTCTAATAACACATATTTAGGATGGGAATTCTCAATAATTCTTTTTATATCCCAAAAAAGAACACCTTTCTTCCCTTTAATCCCCTCTTCTTTTGATAAAGATCTTGCTACCGAATAGTCTTGGCATGGAAATCCACCAACTAATAAATCAATATTTAAATTTTGAAAAGTACTGTCAGGAACCAATGTAATGTTTTCATTACTCGCAATTCCTTCTGTAAAATTACTGCTATAGCATTCATATGCATGTTGAACCTTTTTAGAAGGCTCCCATTGATTTGCCCAAACAGTTTTAAATAACTCTTTATTTGCTTTTTCTAATCCTAAACGGAAGCCGCCAACACCGGCAAATAACTCAACAACATTCATTGTTTTTTCCATAAGGCGAACATCCTTTCTTAGCTTGTTAATTCTATTATAATAAATATCTCCGAAAAGATCAAGTTTTTGTTTAAGATTTTAATTATATTGTAGGTAATCATAAAAAACTATCATTTTTTCAGACGTTCTTCCAAAATGCTATAAACAAAGCTGTTGTTTAACCAAAAGCTCTGTTTTGTCATCCTTCTACCATCAGGTAATAAATCAGAATGAATTTCTTTCCCCGCTCCATGCGTTGATCCATCTTCAAACAAATAATAACTTTTGGCACTATGTGGTCTTATATGGATGACTTCGTTATCCTTCATTTTCGGAAAGTTATTTTCAATTACGACCCTACTTTTTTCTTGTTTCTTCGTTAATTGGACGCCTTCTTTCAATACCTTTTGAATGTTTTCCCAGCCTCTTCGAACTTCACCTTCAAGTAGTGACTTAGGAATATTGTAAAATTGACATCCTTTTAAAACTAATACACCGTTTTCTTCTTTAAAAACAACAAATAAAAACTTGGATTCCTCAAGGTAATTATTAAGATGTGATTCATCCCATTCTTCAACAGCAATTTCTGAAAGCGGCATTGTAGGCAACGGACTACTTTCTATAATAGTGTCAGCTTCGTTTATTCGAATCGCTTTCACAATAATATTAGCTTTTCTAAATTCTTCGGCTTTATTACTTTTTATTCCAAGCATACGAAAAGCAAGTGTACTCCATTTCCCTTTATTATTATTATTTTCAACATTCAATTCTAAACAAAGTTGCTCATCAGATTTTCCAATATGTCGCTCGATTTTGTCCTTAACGATTTCTTCAAAGGATTTTTCTTTCAGTTCAAGAGGATTTTTTACGATTGGTTCGTAAGTATCTTTATCTTTAATAATATAATTATTTAGAACCTGTGTCATGAAACCACTCTTTAAACTGAAAGCTCTTTTTCTAGCTTTTACATCTGGATTGTAATACTGACTAACTGTACTCTTTTCAGCAGTCGAACCTTTTGTACTCGCACCTAAATAAACAGTATCCCCTTCAGATAATTCATGGGCTTTCCCTGCTTTTATCTTGTCATTAATTTTCTTATAATCTTCTTTAATAATTAATAAATCCTCTTCAGTCGGCGAATATAATTTCACATAATCAATCGAGTAATCTAAATTACTTGGTAATGAACGATCGCGTAAATAGTAAACCATTAGAATTTTCTCGATTTTCTCAAATACATGTGATTTTTCAAAATCTTCTTCAACTGGATTATTATAATCAATCATCGTAACTGTCATTCTTTCCCCAGCACTTAACTTCTGTTTCTTAGAAATTTTGTAGGGTGACGCTTTTAGTTCCACTCCTGCTTTTGGGAAGTCTGCATTTTGATCACTGTTCGCTTTATACTCAAAGTGAAGCTCTTCAATTAAATTCCCAAGCCCACCTTTACGATTTTTATTCCCATATGATTCAAACAACTTTTGTTTTGCATCATACGGTAACTTCGAATCTGAAATAACTTCCCCAAAAGTTTTCCCAACTAATTTCTTACCATACCGCTCTATGCTTAACGGATCTGTATCATCATATTGAAGTACCAATTTTTATCATCCTTTCCTACAAACTCTTTTATTCTTTATTTATCCATATTTCCCTTATTAATATATGTATTTATATCCATCTAAAATCAATTATAGTATAATATTGGTATAATTTAAATATATTTAGGAGATGTATAATTTATGATTTTTCGAAAAGTTGCTGCCAATGAAAAAAGAACTAAAGAACTAAAGAATATGTTCATGGAACTTCTAGAAGAATTTGAAAAGTATGCGGAGGATTTAACAGCTAAAGCTGGAAAATCAGTGATAGGTAGTGGTAAAGCATCTTCATATAGAAGGTACGTCTTAAAATTACTAGTCCTTTCAGAAGAGTACCATACTAATCAGGTAAATTCCGAAGATCTATTAGACATTAATAATCGTCTTTTAGAAATTCGACAACTTGAGGGGTATAAACAATACAATATTTCAGAAGACAGATTCCCCAATGCCACTATTAATTGTTACAATCAATTTGTTGAAACTAAAGTTCCTATTAATCAAGAGGATTTAATAAAACAAAATGAAATTGACTATGTTCTTTCAAAATCCAACAGTATTATTAAAGATTCATCTATTGGAATTTACGAAACTCAATTAGATCTACCTGAACAAAAAGAATACATAACACAGAAATACGAAAGAAGTATTATAGAGGCTACTAAAGCAAAAGAATTAGCAAATTGGTGCTGTGAAATCGATAATACACATTCCACATTCTTAGCTAAATCGAACAATAAACAATATATGGAGGCACATCACTTAATACCAGTTTCTGCTCAGAAATACTTTAATTATTCTATTGATTGTTCGAGTAATATTGTATCTCTTTGCCCAAACTGCCATCGCTTAATTCATTTTGCTAACGATGCAGAAAAAATAGAGCTATTACAAAAACTATACAAAAAAAGAGAATCATTTTTTTCGGATTTTGAAGTTCCAATCGATCAAGATAGATTGTTTTCATACTACTCAATATTATAACAAAAACCCCCTCCAAATTTAAAGTGTACCCTTTGTAAAGGACATTTTGAAAAAGACTAGGAAACTTGTTGAAGCTGCTGTCTGTATTTTACAGGCGGCAGCTTCTTTAAATTCCACTGACCACGATAATGATTGTAATACGTCAT